>NC_008321.1:1074000-1432000 GCF_000014685.1 Shewanella sp. MR-4 | reverse complement strand
ACAGAGTAGATACGGCTGTGATCATCCACTAGGAATAAGCTTAAACCGGCAGACGCTAGCTCATTGAAGCTGGAGTACTTACGAGTCCAAACGACACGCCCAGTACGCAGCTCCATAGAAACTAAGTTACCGTTGTAGCTCACCGCATAAAGGTTGTCACCTAAGATCAGCGGCGTCATATCCACATCGGCCATACGAGTAAACTCATTGCCGCCAGTTGGATTATAAATCGCTTGTTCCCAAGCGGCTTGACCGTTGTTTTTCACCACAACGGCGACTTTGCCATCGGCAGTACCGATAAAGAAACCACCCGCCTCATAGGCCGCAGAACCCGTACCGCGTAAGGTCAGATTAGGTAACTGCATCTCATAGGCCCACAGCTTAGCACCTGTATCGACGTTAAAGGCTTCGAGCGCGCCAGAGCTCGTGCTCACCACCACCACATCGTCAGCAACGGTTGGCTTAGAGAGTAACTCGCCCCCAGCGACGACATGCCACAGCACTTGACCATCTTCGGCATTCAACGCGGCCAACAGACCACTCTCACCACCGACAAAGATTTTATTGCGCGCGGCAGTAACACCCGAGGCTAAGCGTGCACCTTTGTTTTTGGCTAAGGCGTTATCACGAAACTCTTCACTAAAATCTTTTTCCCAAACGCGCTCACCCGTGGCTTCATCGAAGGCCACAACTTCGCCGTAACGGTCGGCTGCAAAAATTTTACCGTAACGAACTGCAGGAGTGAGGCGAGAATAATAATCACCGACACCGTCACCTACAGAGGCGCTCCAACTTACTTCAGGAAACACTGTCGCCTGAATCTCAGTTAACTCACTTACCGGTTCTTCTTCTACATCGCTCGAAGAACAGGCGGATAACATGGCTAGGCTTAACCCAGCGGCTAGCAGGTTCTTGCACCAAGACTTCATCAAGGGATCCCTTATGCTTGATTTAGGTTATCAAGTTTGATTTTAAGTGCAGGGCTGGTCACAACACCGCCATTGTCCATTGCCGCTTGGTAAGCGGTTTTCGCTTTATCCGCTTCGCCTTGGCGTACAAAGAAATCGCCTTTGAGTTCTTCACGTTGTGCTAAGAATGCTTTATCAGTCACTTGATCTAAAGTCGCCAGCGCAGTACCGATTTGACCTTGCTCTGCCTGAATGCGCGCTAAACGCAGTGTTGCCACTGTGTCTAATCCAGCACCTGGCTTAGCGGCAATCACCTTCTTCAGCGCTTCTTCGGCCTTAGGGAAATCTTTCGCTTCAACCGCGGTTTTCGCAACGATCAGATCCAGCAGGGCTTGATAGCCCTTTTGGTCGTGATTTTTGGAAAACTCAGCAACGCCAGCCAGCATGGCCGCTTCGTCACTTGATTTGGTGGTTAAAGTTTGGAAAGCCTGTGATGCTTCTTCGGCCTTCACGATTTTCATGTCGGAGTAATAGTTCCAACCGTACAGGCCGCCTAAACCAACGACCGCCCCGATAACAATCGAGGTTCCATAGTCTTTCCAGAACTGCTTGATAGCATCAACTTGTTGTTCTTCTGTGCTATAAATTTCCACGCGCACGTCCCCTTATTTGGTAAGTTCAGCTAAAAATGCGCTTAGTGCATTTCGAGCGACCCGTTGTTGTTCGTTGTCATTGCGTAAATATTTAACGGTAACCACACCTTCGGCGAGTTCTTCTTCACCGATGAGTAAGGCCACTTGTGCGCCGCTTTTATCGGCACGCTTAATTTGCTTCTTGAAGTTACCGCCGCCGCAGTGGCTCATGACACGCAGTGTCGGTAAGGTTGAGCGTAACTCCTGTGCCACTTTTATGGCTTCAACCAAACAGCTATCCCCCATCGCTGCGACATACACATCGACAGCCGCAGGGATATCTTGGGTCAGTTCTAAGGTTTCAAGCAATAGAACGATGCGCTCTAATCCCATCGCAAAACCGACGGCTGGCGTATCTTTACCGCCCAATTGAGCGACTAAACCATCGTAACGACCGCCCGCAAGGACAGTACCTTGAGAGCCTAAGCTATTGGTAACCCATTCAAAAACCGTGCGATTGTAGTAATCTAAACCACGGACTAAGCGGGGGTTAACTCGGTATTGGATGCCAACCGCGTCGAGGAGTTCACGCAATTGTGCAAAATGTTGTGAAGATTCTTCACCTAAGTAATCCATCAGCGCAGGCGCATCACCTAAAATGCTTTGCACTTGGGGATCTTTTGAGTCCAATACCCGCAGCGGATTGCTATACATACGGCGCTGGCTATCTTCATCTAATTTGTCTTTGTGTTGCTCTAAGAAGGCAATCAAGGCTTCACGGTAAGCGGCGCGCTCAGCAGGGTCACCTAAGGTGTTCAGCTCAAGCGTCACATGCTCGCTAATGCCGAGTTTTTCCCATAGACGGGCCGATAACATCAACACTTCGGCGTCGATATCGGCGCTACCAATGCCGTAGACTTCCACACCAAACTGGTGGAATTGGCGATAACGACCTTTTTGCGGACGTTCGTGGCGGAACATTGGGCCCATGTACCACAGGCGTTGTTCTTGGTTATAGAGCAGACCATGCTCATTACCCGCACGCACGGTTGAGGCGGTGCCTTCAGGACGTAGGGTTAAACTGTCACCGTTACGGTCCTCGAAGGTATACATTTCTTTTTCAACAATATCAGTCACTTCACCGATAGAGCGTTTAAAAAGATCGGTATTTTCCACTATTGGAGTGCGGATCTCACTGTAACCATAAGCAGCCACGCTCGCACGTAGTACCGCTTCCACTTTTTGCCATAGAGGACTTTGAGTTGGCAGAATGTCGTTCATTCCGCGAATCGCTTGGATCTGTTTTGCCACTGTATCGACTCGTCCGATTTTCGCTAAATTAATAAAAAATGTCAGGCATTATAGGCTGTTCAACACTAAACGTAAAATGACCCCGTCGGTTTCGGGGTCTAGCTCAAGGCTTGAGTGTTTTTATAACGCTTAACCTATGGGTTGATTCGGCTGTGTCTGTTACTCAGTCGTGTCTTTCACTTGGATGCGGTTAGCCATTTGGCTCGCCTTAGCGCGAATTTTCGCTTCGAGGGAATCGACTAAGTTATCATTGTCGAAACGCTCTTTTTGACGCTCACCTTCATCGTAGTAACCACTCTTACGATGTCCACCGGTTAAGCCGATGTGAGACACTAAGGCTTCGCCAGGGCCATTGACCACACAGCCGATGATAGACACATCCATCGCGGTCGTCACATCTTCGAGGCGGCGCTCTAATTCATTTACCGTGCTAATCACATCGAACTCTTGGCGCGAGCAAGAAGGACACGCAATAAAGTTAATGCCACGGCTACGGATCCGCAGTGACTTTAGGATATCAAAGCCAACTTTGATTTCTTCCACCGGATCGGCCGCTAACGAAATACGCAGCGTATCACCAATGCCTTCGGCAAGCAGCATGCCTAAGCCGACGGCTGATTTGACCGCACCGGCACGGGCGCCACCCGCTTCGGTAATACCTAAATGCAATGGCTGGCGAATTTGCTTAGCCAATAATCGATAGGATTCTACCGCCAAGAACACATCGGAGGCTTTTACGCTGACCTTAAATTGGTCGAAGTTCAAACGGTCAAGAATGTCCACATGGCGCATAGCCGATTCGAGCAAGGCTTCCGGCGTAGGCTCTTTGTATTTGTCCATCAGATCTTTTTCTAATGAACCGCCGTTCACTCCAATACGGATAGGAATGTTTTTATCGCGGGCGCACTCCACCACACTGCGGATACGCTCTTCGTTACCAATATTGCCAGGGTTGATACGCAAACAGTCCACACCATATTCGGCCACTTTCAGGGCGATACGGTAATCGAAGTGGATATCGGCAACCAAGGGCACTGACACCGATTGCTTAATCACTTTAAAGGCTTCGGCGGCGTCCATCGTCGGCACTGAGACACGCACTATATCGGCACCCACTTTTTCTAGGGCACGGATTTGGGCAACGGTTGCCTCAACATCTGTGGTCTTAGTGTTAGTCATCGACTGTACGGCAATCGGCGCACCATCACCAATTGGCACATTGCCCACATAAATGCGGGTTGAAGGACGTCTCTTTATGGGTGTTTCGTTATACATACTCAATACGCTCTTTTCGGTACTCTGCGTCAGGCGCCAGACTTAAACCTGTGGGATAGTCAAACGCGCAACACGACCCTTAGGAAATTCAGCAAGGCTGATGGCTTTACCATCAACCGTAAACGTGGACACGACAGTGGGAGCACCTAGGATCACTTTAAACGGAGGCACGCCACTGGCTTGAATATTCGCACCAGCACCCCGGACGCCGTCAACAATCGCTTTGCCCTTGGCATCGACTATGTTGATCCAGCAATCGCCCGTGAGCTCAATAGTAATGCTCGACTGCCCTGCAGCCACTGGCATAGCTTGCGCTGTCGAAGCCGTATTAGTTGCAGGTGTATTCGATGCGGTTTGGTTCTGCACTGGCGCGGTATTGGTCGCGCCATTTTGTGTCGCGTTTGGAACCGCAACGATATTACTCGCTCCTGAGGTCGACGCAGTGTTCGGTGCAGTGTTAGAAGCATTGTTCGTCAGTGCGGTGCTAGATTCGCTCGCATTCATAGCCGAATTGGCAGCAGACGTCTGCTCAGCTTCCATCGCTGCCGAATCGTTCATATTAGGGTCGATAGTACTGGCATCAGTATCTTTTACCGGACCATCGGTCGCCATAGAGCCATTGACCGCAATCTCGCTTAAGCGCTCGCTCGCGTCGGTTTCCGTCAGCAGCACATCGCCCGGTAGGGTTTGATTCGCGGCAGCTAACTCTTCTGCAGTTGGTTTAGAGATATCGACATGGGTCACCAGCGTAGTTCTTTGCATCCACCATAGGACGAACAAGCCCAGTAACACGATGACAATAAAAAAGCTCAGCCACTTTAATTTAGTGTCACGAGCTTGATAGGTCGTCTTGCGGGAAAAGCTTTGCATCGCAGGCTGTGTGACTAAGGGCACCTGCCGCGTGAGGCATGCCTCAATCAGGGCGTTATCCACCCCCAGCATGCGCGCATAGTTTTTGACGTATCCGCGAACATAAGTCGAAGAAGAAATATTGGAAAAATCGTCGGCTTCGAGATTTTCAACAATCCCTGGGCGCAAGTGCAACTTCACCGCGGTATCCGCAATGCTTAAGCCCATCTGTTCACGGGCCGTTCTGAGTACAGTGCCGAGCGTTACATCAGGCGTCGATTCAGCTTCACTCGCTGCTACTGGTTCTACTGACGCGTTTATTTCGTTATCTTTCATTGATGCAAATTAACTCTGTATTGCTTGGCTTGAGGCGATGCTGGGAATTTGGCGAGTAATAAAATGCCAAATCGCTTCATAGCAGCATCATCATTCAACGCCTGCTCAATTTTTATTCCGAGCGTTAAACTTTCTGGAGTCTGGGCTGCCACTTGGTGATAGCGCGCTAATTGGTTTTGCGCATCGACATAATCACCTTTATCCAACCCAAGCTCAGCCAGCTCCAGTAAAGACACCGAGCGTCTCGGGTCATACTTTAACGCCATCTGAAAATACTGTCGTGCCTTTTCTGTTTGTCCCGCGTCTCGGCTACAAATGCCTAAGTTCTCATAACTGGAGGCGGTACGCGTATATTTGGGCATTTCTATTGCTGCTAAAAACATCTTTTCAGCTTTGTCATATTGCTTTTGTTGGCACAAAAACACCCCAAAGTTATTCATGGAATCGCCAGAGGCGTCCTTGGTATTGATAGCGTCTTGATACGCCTGTTCGGTACGCACTAAATCGCCAACAGTCTGATAGTAATAGGCCATAGCCACATGCACATCTTCGAGCTCTGGCGCATATTCGATTGCTTTATCAAGATTGTACTTGGCTTGTTCCGAGTTACCTCGATTAAGGTAAGTTAAACCGAGCTGCATACGTTCCCGTGCGGCGGCAACTTTATCGAGTTTCCGCTCCGACACCGGAATATCTGTCCCTGTATAGGTACGCTCAGTTACGCATCCTGTCACTAATAATGACAGGGCAATTGCTAATGAAAACCCTGACAATCCATGCTTCATGGGCAAGCCTATAAATCTGTGCAAACAAAGAGTTAATTCATTGTGACCGAAATCTGATTTTCTTGCATGCGTTTTTTTGCTAAACGCTTGGTTCGATCGCGAATATCACCCGCTAACTGTCCACAGGCCGCGTCAATATCATCACCACGGGTTTTGCGTACAATCACAGTTAAGCCATATTCCATCAATACCTTAGAAAAACGGTCGATGCGCGAGTTCGATGAACGACCATAGGGTGAACCTGGGTATGGATTGAATGGGATCAGGTTAACCTTGCAAGGAGTATCCTTCATTAATTGCGCTAACTCATGGGCTTGTTCAGTACTGTCGTTGATGTGATCGAGCATCACATACTCCACAGTCACGCGGCCACGGTTAGCGTTAGATTTGGCGATGTAACGGCGGATCCCCGCAAGGAACTCTTGCAATGGATACTTTTTATTCACCGGAACCAGAATATCGCGCAGTTCATCGTTTGGCGCGTGGATACTCACGGCGAGCGCCACATCGAGGGCATCACCGAGTTTATCTAATGCTGGCACGACACCCGAAGTTGACAGGGTCACACGGCGTTTTGACAGGCTAAAACCGAAGTCATCCAGCATGATATCCATCGCCGGGATCACGTTAGCTAGGTTCAGCAGCGGTTCACCCATGCCCATCATCACTACGTTGGTGATTGGGCGCTCGCCGGTATCTTTAGCAAACCCTAAGAAATGGGAAACACGCCAAATTTGGCCGACGATTTCAGAGACAGTTAAGTTGCGGTTAAAGCCTTGCTGCGCGGTAGAGCAAAAAGTACATTCGAGGGCACAGCCCACTTGAGATGATACACACAGAGTGGCGCGGTCATCTTCAGGAATATACACGGTTTCGACTTCTTGACCTTCGCCGACGTGGATGGCGAACTTAATGGTGCCATCGGCGGATTTTTGATAGCTTGAAATCTCAGGCGCAACAATCTCACAGCGCGCCGCCAGTTTTTGGCGTAACACTTTGTTGATGTTAGTCATCTCTTCGAAGTCACTGACACCGAAATGATAGATCCACTTCATCAGCTGATCGGCACGGAAAGGCTTCTCACCGAGATCCGCAAATAATGCGCGCATCGCCTTACGATCAAGGTCTAATAAATTGATCTTTTTTTCACTCATAGGACTAACCTCAACACCAAAACCTGCAACAGGGCGGCGAATTATACAGACGCAGAAAAATTTTAGCCAGCAACTCCACACTCCTATGATAGAATCGGCGTGGGTCAATGTTGGCCTAAATTATGGAGTTGTAATACCACCTATATGTTAACCCTCATCATTATAGTGCTTGTCGCTGTCGGAGTTTCTTTTCTGTGCAGTGTATTCGAAGCTGTGTTGCTCTCGGTTACCCCTAGTTATATCGCCTCGCTCGAACAAACTGACAGTGCCGCAGCCGCCCGGTTGCGTAAACTAAAAGAAAACATCGAAGCGCCTCTCGTGTCTATTTTGACCCTAAACACCATTGCCCACACTGTGGGTGCCGCCGTTGCCGGTGCGCAAGCGGCCAAGGTTTTTGGTGATGACATGCTCGGCGTGTTCTCCGGAGTGTTAACTTTTATCATCCTATTCTTCTCAGAGATTATTCCGAAATCTGTGGGAGCCAATCACTGGCGCCGTTTAGCCCCGAGTGTGTCGATTGCCATCACTTGGATGAAGCGTGTCACTAAACCGCTCATTTGGATGTCGCAACAGGTGACTCGCCTGCTAGGTAAAGGGGAAGAAGGTCAGTACATTCGCCAAGAAATGAGCGCCATGGCCAAGATTGGACATGAATCCGGTGAGTTAGACGAGCAAGAGTCTAAAATTTTGACCCAAATGCTCAAGGTGCGTGACGTGCCTGTGACGGCGATTATGACGCCGCGTACCGTGATGTTCTCCTTGCCCGTTTCACTGACGCAAAATGAGTTTGTGCAGGAATATCGCGACAAACCTTTTACCCGCATTCCGGTATACGATCAGGACCACGACGACATTATCGGTTACATCACCCGTACCGATGTTTTGCTGGCTGAACGTTACAGCCCTAACGCACCGATTGGTGAACTCAAGCGCAGCCTATTTGTGGTGCCCGAAACGGCTAAAATCTTGCCGTTATTCGAACGGATGATTAAACGCAATACACAAATTGCGATGGTGGTTGACGAATACGGCAGTAGCCAAGGTATTGTGACCCAAGAAGACATTATCGAATCACTACTTGGCTTAGAAATTGTCGATGTGAATGATCCTGCGACCGACATGCAGCAATTGGCCCGTAAACTCTGGACCAAGCGCATGAAGCAAAAAGGCATTCGTCTCTCCGATGATGGTGACTTCGAAGCCGCCGCCGAAGATGACGAGGCGCGCTCGGGTTAATGACATTATTTAGTCATTGTTAAAGTAAAGGGAGCTTGGCTCCCTTTCTTGTTTTTGGGGAGAAGGTTATAATCTCCCGCCGTAAAAGAGGTAGGTTATGACACAGGGATACACACTCTCACTCGCGCACATCAACGATACCCATTCGAATTTTGAGCCCAGCCGCGTACAATTTTCCCTCAATCTAGGGCTTAAAGCCTTAGATATCACCAGTCACAGCGGTGGCTATGCGCGCCTGGGGTATCAGATTAGTCAGGCACGTGACCGAGCCGCACAAAGCCAAATGCCGTTTTTATTTTTACATGGTGGCGACAGTTTCCAAGGCACGCTGTATTTCAGCCATTTTAAGGGTAAGGCCAACGCCCATCTGTTGAATTTGCTTGCCCCCGATGCCATGGTGATTGGTAATCACGATATCGATGAAGGCAATGCGCGGCTCGCCGAATTTGCCAAGCAAATCGATTTTCCGCTGCTGGCGGGGAATATGGACTTGAGCCAAGAGGATATCCGCAAGCCGGGTAACCTGCGTACTGTGGCGAATATTCTGGCCTATGATGAAAAAAACCAGCTTGCCAGCTACCTCGAAAAGCCCTTCTACGACAAAAAGCTCGCCGTCATCGGCATAACTCTGGATCAGATGAAAGACATCGCCAGACCCGATCCCGATACCCACTTTGTCGATGCTATTGCGACCACGGCGCGCACCGTCGAGCATCTGCATGCTAAAGGCATCAAGCACATTATTGTGCTGAGTCACTTAGGCTTAGATCAGGATAAAAGGCTTGCCGAACAAGTCGATGGCATCAGTCTTATCGTCGGCGGCCATACCCATACCTTGCAGGGCGATTTTAGTGCCTTGGGGTTAAGTCATATTCCCTATGGCGAAACCATCCATGGCACTCCTATCGTGCATGCGGGGAAATACGCCGAAACCTTAGGCTTGGCCGAGATTGAATTTGATGCAGCTGGCCGCGCGATAAGCCTAAAAGGTGGCAACTACTTTATGCTCGATAAACAGTTTATGTTGAGTTCGAGTGAGCAAGTGGATGACACCGACTATCAAGCCGTGCAGCAACGCTTTAATGAGCATCCCTATGTATTGTGGGATGATGCCGATGAAGACATTCACGGCGTGATCCACGATATCTATCGCCCCGCGATTGCCGAGATGGAAAACAAAGTCTTAGCCCTTGTGCCTAAGAATCTAGTGCATACCAGACTGCCGTCTAAGGCATTGCCCCATGGCAGTGAAATCGCCCCTTGGGTGAGCCGCAGTATGTTCCAAGAGGCCAAGCTTGAAGATCCCCGCATTCACTTTGCCCTGCATAACGCGGGCGGAGTAAGGCAATCGGTCGCCCAAGGCAGGCTCACCCTCGCCGATGTGTTGGGGCAATTGCTTCCTTTCGAGTTGCCATTAGTTAAATACGAAATCCAAGGACAGTATTTATACCAAGCGCTGGAGTCGGCAATTAACGCCGCGACAAACAACAGTGTGCGCGGCACGGGTGCGGGCAGCTTCCCCTATACCTATGGATTACGTTATTACTACGATGGTAGACGCCCATTAGGGGAACGCTTGTTCAAGCTTGAAATGATGCAGCAAGATGGCTTATCACTCTGGTATCCAGTGCAGCCCGATGCGCTCTATGTGGGGGTTTCTACCTCCTATACCGCTGCGGGGAAAGAAGGTTATCACCCACTGTTACAGGCGCGCTGGCAGGAGTCGATTGAGACGCTCACCCTACCACAGGCTTTTATTCGCTTCCTCAATCGGGCGCCCAACCCCAATTTAGCGGATTTGCTCTCCCCACATGTGCATTACACCAGCCATGTAAAGCGCTCAGTGTAAGCGCCCAGTGTCAGGGATTTATATCAGCGCTGCCGCAAAGCCCAGCCCTCTTAATTCATCACAGTACTTAGGGCGTGTTGACGTTTCAGGGTTATTTTTGCAGCAGTTTGGCTGGCGTTTATGCAAGGTAAAGTCCGTGCAGTGTAGTTATTCTACATAAACGGACGATAACGCAGCAGAAACGCCAGCCAAACGCTGCCCGAAGGGTTCGTCTAGCAAGCTCGTTCTCTTTGTCACTCGTCATTTGAGTAGAATAACTACACATCATTCCTCGTTTCGCGAGCACGAGCTTGCCAGAACGAACAAAATTTAATCTCGAAACGTCAACACGCCCTAGCAATGGTTAAGTACTGTGATTCACTCAATCCAGTAGCCAAACGCACTATCGACATCTCACTAAAACAACCAGTCGCAATGGGGTAAACGTTCGGCAAACCACGCCTGCGCTTTGCCTTTATTTCCCTTGCGCCATGCGAGAAACACCGGCTGCGCCGGTCTTGGGATCTCAACCTTGCACGCGACTAATACGCCTGAAGCGAGTTCTTCGCGGATCAAATGTTTCGGAAGATAGCCCACACCCAGCCCAAGTTGCTGGGCTTTAATCTTGGTCTGCATGTTCGGCACGCGAATGACTTGGCGACTATCAAACAACCCACTGGAGCGCTGCGCGAGCGCCGTTGAGCTGTCAGCCACCACCACGGAGGGAAATTGCAACAGGGCTTCGGTCGAGATGGGATGGTCAAACTGTGCCAAGGGATGGTGAGGCGCAAGGGCAAACACGAATTCAAGCATGCCGATTTCGACTAAGTGATATTGCCCCTTAGGTAACTCCCCCGTGACCCCAATGGCAATATCGGCGCGGCCCGAATACAGCGCATCCCAACCGCCACCCAATGACTCCTCGGTGATATTGATGGTCACCTGTTTACCTAACTCGGTAAATTCAGCAATCAGTTTAAGCAGTGGTAAATCGGGCACCACAGTATCTATGGCTAAGGTTAATGCCGACTCCCAGCCCGTTTCGAGTTGGCGAACCGCCTCCTCAAGCCTGGCGGTGGCGGCTAAAATCTCCCGCCCTTGGCGTAATACTAGCTGGCCAACTAAGGTCAGTTCCGCGCGCTGGCCCTTACGTTCAAATAATTTTACCCCTAAGTCGCTCTCTAATTTCTGCACTGTGTAGGTCAGCGCCGATGGCACCCGGAATAAGGAATCGGCCGCAGCCGAAAAACTTCCTTTTTTATCAATAGCATCGAGCACTATCAAGCCATCTAGACTCATCACAGGTAACATAGCCACCTCTTGTTCAAATTTTTTGAAATAAACCTTGAAAAGGTTCCGATTTTCTTTCCATCAGGTCAAGTCTAGACTGTAAACCAATGGAGAGATTAACGCTAAGCCTCCACCGACTAACCCATTAACGACATAGTTAAAAAATTTGAATTAAGGAACATCCCATGAAAGCACTTATCACAAAATTACTAACCTCTGCCCCAAGTTTCGCCCCATTGGCCCTGCGTATTCCTATCGGGATCATCCTCATGGCCCACGGCTCGCAAAAGCTCTTCGGCTGGTTTGGTGGCTACGGCCTGGAAGGCACAGGACAATGGATGGCCTCCATCGGCTTAACCCCTGGCTACTTAATGGCGCTGATGGCGGGCTCGAGCGAATTCTTTGGTGGCTTGCTGATCATTATCGGTTTACTGACTCGCCCAACGGCACTGGTATTGTCCTTTACTATGATGGTCGCGATTTTCTCGGTCCACATTGGTAACGGTCTGTTCCTCAGCAATAACGGTTATGAATTTGGTTTAGCCCTGTTAGCTGCTACTGTGTCTCTGGCCGTGTCAGGTGCGGGTAAACTCAGTGCCGACAACCTGTTAGCCGCACGCTTAAAATAAGGAGGAAATGATGATCCGTTTACGTAAAGCGCAGGACCGTGGGCAGGCTGATTTAGGCTGGTTAAAGAGCCAACATACCTTCTCGTTTGCAAGTTACTACGATCCACAGCATATGGGCGTGTCTTCCCTACGAGTCATTAATGATGACAGAGTCGCGCCGGGCGCAGGGTTTGAAACCCATGGCCATAAAGATATGGAAATCATCAGTTATGTGATTTCAGGCACCATTGCCCATAAGGATAGCTTCGGTAATGTTAAGACCTTACCAGCGGGTGAGTTTCAGTTAATGTCTGCTGGTAAAGGGATTTATCATAGCGAGTTTAATGCATCAAACACTGAGTCTCTGCACTTTTTGCAGATCTGGATCCAGCCAGACACCTTAGGCATTGATGCGGGTTATCAGCAAAAGGCCTTCGAGCAAACCTCGGCGCTGACCGCCGTGGTCACCCCAACGGGTGAAAATGGCACCTTGAAAGTACAGCAGGATGCAACCTTGTATCGCCTCATGCTGGCACCGCAAGAGCAAGTGCATATGCCGCAGCTTAAGCCACAGCGTCAGCTCTATGTGCAACTGGTGGAAGGTACGCTTAAGGTCAATGACCAAGTGCTCACCCCTGGGGATGGCGCACATATCACCGCCGAAGAAGCGGTTCGATTTAGTGCCGCTGGCGGCTATGTCACCGCCCTAGTGTTTGACTTAGCCTGATGAATATTGTGACCAATAAAAAAACCGCCAAGGAAACGAGGCGGTTTTTTTATTACTCTGCGTGTAGCCAAAGGAGAGCAGTCTTTCGAGCGCGAACCTATGACAAAGACATAATCAAACTAAAGTTCACTAACACCTGTGCCCTGTCGTTTTGTTTATCTTCGGCGGTGAGATAGCGACGTAGTTCATTACGGCGAATGCAATTAAAACCCTGTTTCTCAAAGAAAGGACGCGCCTGATAGGAAGCCTCTACGGTAAGCCTTTTAAGGTTACGGCTTTTGGCCTCTTCGAGCAGGGCTAAATACAAATGCGTAGCAACCCCGGCACGGCTATATTCTGGGTGGACAAACAGACAATCGACTTCGCCGACCATACAATTGAGCTCTTCATCGGGACAGAGCCTTAAGTTGGTAAAGCCAACCAACTTGCTGCCTTCCTGCGCCACCCAAGTGGTGGTGTCTTCTAACTTAGCCAGCCAGTAGGCGTCACTGCGCGCCTCACCCTGATTTTGCGCCCAAGCTAAACGTTCGGTAAGCGAGTAATATTCCTGCGCGCCCTCCATCACACTGGCGTTAAATACCGCCGCCACCTGTGCCACGTCCGGAGGTGAAAATAAGCGTATCTGCATTGGAGTCCACTCCTATGGGTTAATCATGACCAATGGGCACATAAGCAGTGTATTCCCATTCAGTTACAGTTTTTTAGTCATATAAAAACTCGGCAATACCTGGCCCAGTTTTTGTTGATAGCTGCGCTGCTGTTGGACAAATCCGAGTTTAATAAACAGCCCGCGGGAAAGATAAGACGCATCGGCACTCAATTGACTATACCCCTGCTCCCTCGCCCACAGTTCTAGCTGTCGATAAGCTCGCTCCCCCAGCCCCTGCCGTTGCCAATCGGGATCAATATAGAGGCTATCTATATATCCTCTATGGTGAAAATCCGTTTCGACATTGATAAAACCTGCACAAATCTTAGATAAGCCCGCGGCATCTGTCACCAAAATAATCCATGCTTGGGAACGACTTAAGCGTAAATGCCAATGTTGACTCGAACGGGGTGCCTGCGACCAAGCCTTAAGCTGCGCGGCGTTATAACGCTCATGTTGTATTTGATGCACGCACTGATGAAAGAGTTCACTCACCGCACGGGCATAACGGCGCTGATAGGGGACGACTTCGACTGGCTTTTCGATTGAATTGGCGGCGGACACGAGTAATCAACCAAGAGTGTAAATAATCGCTATATTCTGCCGCGATTTAGATTCGAGCGATAGCATCAACGCGATAAGAAAAGGTTTGTCGCTGTAAACAAAACCGCCTCGAACAAGGCGAGGCGGTTTAGGAACTCATCGCAACATGGATGTTGCTAAGACATCGATTATTTCTTCTCGATTTGACCAACAAACAACAGCTTGTCGAAGGTGCGGTTTAAGGTTTTGCTGGTGAATTGATTCATCCACATTTGCTCAACCACGGCCACTTTATCGCCTTTCTTGACTTCAGCTTCTGGGCCAGCGGCCCAAAACGTGTTGTCAGCTTCTTTAATTTGAACATAGGTGTAGCCGCCACCATTCATGGTATCAACCACAGTTCCTTCATGAACGACGCCCTGTGCCCAAGCACTTGACATACCTAACGCTAATGTTGCTACAGCCGCTAATTTTACCAATTTTGCCATCATGCCTTTTGTTCCTTGTGTTCCTTGTGTTTTACTAATATGCGGCATTAAAACATGCCATAGGTAATAAATCGCCAATCTCTATCACGAAATACAACACTTATCGCAAAAGTAGGATTTTTATCGCTCAGTAGGGAACTCATTTCAATAGCGGTTTTAACATGCCCTCAAGGCCGTTGAGTTTTACCTCATAAATCAGCGCTAACTGCTCACCTAACTTTCCCTTCGGAAACCCCTGTTGATGAAACCACACTAGATAGGGTTCGGGCAATTCGAGTAAGCGGCGACCGGCATATTTGCCAAAGGGCATCACCTGATTGACGGCATCGATAAGCTGTTGTTGATCCATTGCATTACCACTTCAAACAAAAAACACACTAATAGGTGGATGCTACGCTATTGACGGACAAATGCCTAAAGTTAATGATTCGAATCAATAGACTCAGATTAAGTGAAGTAGATAGGTAACAAGCGACTAAAATCTATGATAAAGGTGTCGAGTAAAGCTTACTTAAGCGGATAATGCCGCCATACAGACCCAATAATTCAGGATAAGCCGTCAACTTATCCTGAATATGGCAATGCTAAAGATACATTTTTCGCATGTTCGGCCCAAGATTGGCGCAGGGGGAATACACAAAACCATAATCGCTACAGAGCCTTTCCTCTTCGCCATGCACATTAATACTGACGCAAGTGCCAAGCGTTGCATGCTCATCAACGAAAGTCATCACCCGCTCTAACATGATGCTGGCCAAGCCTAAATGGCGATATTCAGGTAAAACAATAAAGTCCTCAATCGCCAAATGGTTAGCCTTACCGCCATACACGCAGCTGGTCGCGATGATTGACGGCGAGTTTTTCTCTTGTTCCCCAGTCACCCGAATCGACACCCAATATAAAGGCTGTAACGGATGACCCTCCCCTATTTCCACACCGATAGAGGGATGCCCCGCAGCATCGCGTAGATTCAGCAGCTCATGAAATAAAGGTGCAGATTCAACCAACTCAAATTCAATAGGCATAAGCATTTTAATATCCATTTTGGCATCCCTTCACGAATGGTAGAAAAATCGAGGTGATTAGACGGCATAATAGGAAAATCCTAACTGAATTAGGTGGCAATTTGATGACATACAGAACAGCAACAAGACAACTTTCGACTGAAAATCATAAAGCAAAGAACAAGTTTTCAATAATGTTTAAGAATAAATACCAAAAATTATATTCATAAAAGAAATATAAGAATTAAGACTGAGGCAATCGTTGCACTCGACTCAAGTAGTGACGCTGACTTAAATACGCCCAAAAGAATCACAAAAGCATTTTAAATCATGTAATTAATCACAAATCAGCCTCATTTATCTTTGCTCGATATAAGAGTCAAATAAACGGCACACGTCACTGTAACGTCAAATAATAATCGCGCGACATTTTATAAAAAAACGTCAAAAATCAGCTAATTGACCTCAATTAACATAGGGTTTACATTCATTTATGACAACAAGGTGCGGTAAAAGCTCGACACTTATAACAGCCGCCCAAGTGATACCCTAAGCATTGAGGAATTCGTCATGATAGTGTTAGTCGGCGGCGAAAAAGGCGGCAGCGGTAAGAGTTGCCTCGCACAAAATATCGCAGTATTTCTCACCACTGAATGTGGTGCCTCTGTCATCATGGTGGATTGCGATCCACAACGCACCACATCCGATTGGATCCAAGCCAGAAACAACAATCCAAAACTTGCTAGCATCAACTGTGTGCAACTTTACGGCAAAATCCGTAATGACTTGCTGAGTTTAGAGCAGCACTATGACTTCGTTCTCGTAGATTGTGGTGGACAGGATAACCTCGCATTAAGGGCGACCATGTCGGTGGCTTCGCATATCTTGATGCCGCTACGACCAAAACGCCGCGACTTAAAAACAGTGAGCCATATGGATGATATCGTCGCCACTTGTAAGATGATTAACCCCAAATTACATGCCTCTTTCGTTATCACTCAATGCCCTAACCTGCCGAATCAAGCAAACCGCATTCTAGAGGCAAAAGAAGTCTGTAAAACATACGATATCAATGTTTTAGATGCGATCACCTACAGCCGTAACATCTATGATGATAGCGAAGAATCGGGATTATCCGTGATGGAGATTGAGCCCAACGGCAAGGCAGCCAACGAAATCCGCGCCATTGCCTGCGAAATGTTCCAGGTTGACTGCGCCGCCTCATTAACGGCATTACTCAGGCCAAGCACGCCAATGGCCGCATCACGCAGTGCTATCAATCAACCTCAGCCAAATCACCTGAGAGGACAATATGGGACTCAGCGACCTCAAGAAAAACGCTATGCCATCTAGGGGTGGCGCGCAGCCCCTCTCCCTCGATGAGTTTATTGATGCCGCAACCCTTTATGCTATGGGAGAGACCCGCCTTCCGAGCACGGGCTCTGCCGTTGCGGTCGATTTAGTCAAAGAAGCCCAAGTCGAAGTCACGCTGGATTCTTCCAATGTGGTGACGTTACATCGACCACAAACGGCAACCAGACTGCTCGATGCGAGTATTGAAGAGGAGCGGCCACATTACCGAAAAGCGACGTTCTCCCTCAGTGAAGCGGCGATCAGCCATTTAGCCAAGCTCTCTGAAGAAAGTGACATATCCAAATCGAAATTGATCCGTTTTTTGATTGAACAACATTATGCCTTGCCCACCGCCTTGCGGCAGATGCGCGAGCAGCAAATAAAAAAATCTTAGTATCGCGCCATCTCCCAACCTTTTTCGGTGATCCAAGTTAATTCGATCACCGTTTTTTTTCGCCTCAAAACCCTACAAAAATTAAGACATAGTTTTTTATCAAGCCTATCCTTATTGTACAGTCGAGATGATTAATGCTACTTATTAGCATGTTAACACTTGTATCCGAGGGGTTATTCTTGTTAAAACCTTTGTCACTCTTACTTGTCGGACTGGGTTTCACGCTAGCAGCACCTGCCTTAGCGGAATTTTCCTTGGCACAAATTCCCCCCCTCACGAACAAAACGCCCATCACCTTAGTCGCCGAAAAAGGCTTTTGGACTGACTACCTAACGCAGGAAATGTTACCCAAGTTCACCGAAAAAACCGGCGTTAAAGTCAATGTGGTCAGTACCGAGCTGGAAGGCATGTTCGAACTACAGACCCATGCATTGCTGCAAGGCGAAGGAAAATATGATCTGCTAACCATGGAAGCCGGCTGGGCAAAAGAGTGGGCCGCCAATGGCTATACCGTCCCCCTATTAGAACTCGCAAAACTCTACGATCCCGACGGTGAAAAAGCGATGGAAAGCTATCTCGAACCATATTACCCATCCTTGCTGAATATTTTGTCCTATCACGGTGAGTTACACGCTATTCCCTACAATAACTATGTGATGGGGAGTCATTACCGCGCGGATTTATTTGAGAATAAAACCGAACAAGCTCAGTTTCAGCAACGCTTTGGTTACCCACTCAAACCCGCGACTAATTTCGATGAACTACAGGACCAAGCGGTATTTTTTACCCGAAAAGCAGGCGAACTGCTTGCGGGCAAGCCCTTAAGCCACGACTTTTATGGCTTGGCATTAATGTCTGGCAACAAGCCCCATATTAACGATGAATTTTCGAGCATCATTTGGAGCTTAGGGGGCGCTTGGATGTGGCCCGTCTATAATCCGCAAAAGCAGATCACCCACTTCGAAGTGCCCGCAGTCAACCAAGAGGCGATAAAGGCAAGCGCTATCTATCGAAAACTAATGCCTTACGCCATTCCGGCGGATGATAAATTTGCCTTCAATGAAGCGGCCAATGCACTGGCAAGCGGACAAGTGGCGATTTGGCCCTTTGCCTACAACAATCTCTGGTCGGTCTCCTTTAAAGTCGAGGCCAATGTGCCAGGCGCTCGGCTTGGCGTGGCTCAAGTGCCTGGCGGCATGCCCTATAACGGTGCCTACGCTTTTGCCGTGAGCTACGACAGTAAAAATCCGCAAGCCGCCTATTGGTTACTCAAATACATGGGCACCTATGAAGCCCAATATGCCTACGCCCTCGGCGGCGGCAATCCCTGCAGAATGGATGTGGTCACAGCGCCAGAATTTAAACAAGCCTCTAAGAGATCCATTGCTGGCGCCTTTGAGGCGAGCCAAATTGCTAACTTATTTTGGTCTACTAAAGTATTGGAAGTAGGACACTTTACCACTACCGCTATGGGGCAGATTTATCCCGAATTAAGTCATGCTTGTTATGCAGCAAGCCGACACGAAGCCAACAGTACCGATATTTTTATTGAGTTAAGCAGCAAAATTAAACACCTGCAGAATACCTATGGGGAAGTGCCTGCAATTGATAAGAAAAATAACCAATGAATGTTAAGCGACTCACCAGTCTAAAACATAAAATCGCGCTGGCCTTATACATCATCCTAGGCATGGCACTGCTCAATGGCATTATCGCCATCCTATTGTCACAACAGTTAAGAACCAAAATAGAGCAATTGGTCAACAGCGATGTCGTCAAAGTCACCACTGCACTGCAATTAGCCAAGAATAGCGAAAGACTGCAAATCATCACCACCGAACTGAATCACTATGACACTGAGCAGCAGCGACTCAGCTTACTCCAGGAGCTAACCCATCAATGGGAGCAACTGTTACAAGACACAAAAGTCCTATTGAGCCTCGAAAACACACCCAATATACATGAGACACTCAATAGAACGATTGATACCCAGCTGTACTTTCAGCAGCAACTGCCTCTGCTCGATACGCTAACCGACAGCGCATTACAGGCCAAATTACAGGCGCAAAATATTCAGACGAACCTCGCGGGTATGTCATCGGCCTTTTCCGACGAGATGCAAGCGCAACTCGACCTAAGCCACAAACGTAATGCTCAACTTATTGCACAGCACAATCTCAGCGGGATAAGCTATAACCTCAATGAACATCAGAAAATCTCTGACTATTTGCATCAAGGTGAGCACCTATTTGTACTGCTCAATGAAGTCAAAAATACCCAAACGAGCATAGGCCTCAACCAGCTTCAACGGGATGCCATGCGTCTTTTTATCGAAATGGAAGCCGTCGCCACCTCAATACCGCCAGATAATACGATTTATCTCAACTGGCTATCTCAAATAAAACAAAACATGGTTGGCAATGACAATCTGTTTGAACTGTCCCGTAATGCCTTAAAAAGCACTCAAATTGCCAATGCGCATTTTGGCTATCAAGCCAATGCAGCGAGGGAGATCGCCAGCTTTACCCAAGTGTTAGTTAATCATGTGGAAGACGAGATCCAAGTTGCAGGAACGAACCTTAACAGCGACAGCACCGCCTTTGTCATCCTGATCTTTTGTGGCGGCATAGTGTATTGCTTCTTTATCTGGGTGATCAGTTGGCATTTTATCGCCAAGGGCATTATCAAACCCGTTATCGCTACTCGGGATGCAATGAATGCCATCGCTAACGAAAGACTCGACACCGAAATGCCCATTACCGATAACTTAGAGCTACAACAAATGGTGAGCTCGCTCGAAACCCTAAAAACCTACGCCGCCCAAGTGAAAGCCATGGCGGAAACCGATGGCTTAACCGGCTGCTATAACCGCCGCTACCTCGACAGCCAAATCAAGAAGGAATTGAGTTACGCCAACGATCACAATATGCCCCTCAGTGTTGTGATGTTCGATATAGATAACTTTAAAGAATTCAATGATAAATATGGTCATGTCGCTGGCGATCAGTGCTTAAAACAAGTCGTCGATGCCGCAAAATCGATTCTGCAACGCCCAACCGATATCCTCGCCCGCTATGGCGGTGAAGAGTTTACCTTACTACTGCCCTCGAGCCACTGTGAAGACGCCTATAGAATTGCCGAGCGCCTGCGCGAAACCATCATGGAATTAGCCATCCCTCACCAGAGCTCGTCACACTCGGGAGTAGTGACCATTAGTTTAGGGGTCGCCTGCTGGCAACCAGCACAGTCACTCGATGCCAATCTAGTTATCTCTGATGCGGACGAAGCCCTGTATCAGGCCAAACAAGCCGGACGCAATCGCACAATAGCCTTGAGACACCCTGAATTTCGTAACCTATAAGCTCCTGTATCGATTTATTTTTAGGCAAGGATTGAGTTCACCTCACTGAATCCCCATTAGCTAATATACCTAAGGAAAATATTGCACTGAGGAATTCATGCTCGCAGTCTTCATTATCTTAACGCTGGGTCTCGGTGCTATCGCTTGGCTGGCCTCGAGCCGCTGGCGCAAAACGCTTCACCGAAAGCGCGTGATTACCAGCGCATTTCCTAAGGCTTGGCGAGCGATTTTGAAAAAGAGATTGCCCTACTTCCACGCCTTACCCGCGGATCTTCAACTACAACTCAAGCGCCACATCCAAGTTTTTTTGGATGAGAAACGATTCGTCGGTTGCGATGGACTACAGATAACCGATGAAATTCGCGTCACTATTGCCGCCCAAGCCTGCCTGCTACTCCTTAATCGCAACACTGATTTTTACCCCAATCTTAGGCAGATTTTGGTCTATCCCGACGCCTTTATTGTCGACAGTCAACGCCAAGATCCCGCAGGCTTAATCTGGGAGCAACGCAATGTGCTGGCGGGAGAATCCTGGGAGCAAGGCCAAGTGATACTGTCATGGAAGAATACTCTCGAAGGCGCAGCGAATCCCCATGATGGCAACAATGTAGTGATCCACGAGTTTGCCCATCAATTAGATCAAGAAGATGGCCATGCCAATGGCGCGCCGATTTTACAACACCGTCAGGATTACCTGTCCTGGTCGAGCGTATTCAGTCAGGCATTTAATGAATTAGTCCAAGCTGCCGCCCTTGGCCGTCCTTCCCTATTTAATTACTATGGGGCGACCAATCCGGCGGAATTTTTTGCCGTGGTGACCGAGGTCTTTTTTGAAAAGCCAGAAGCGCTTAATCTTGAACATCCCGCTCTTTATCGCGAGTTGAGCCATTTTTATCAACTCGATCCGATAAACTGGCGTTGATCTAATTAACATAGCGATTAGCCTAATAACCATAACGATAAGGAATTTTCGATGACAACCTCCACTCACGCAGAGTACCAATCCCATTCGGCTAACGCTCGACATAGTCTCGCAATATTTGGCACCAGTTTGCTTCTGCTTGCCGCCTTATTCTTTGGTGCACAAAATGCTAATGCCAACGAACAAACCACAGCAACATTGAGCGATGAGCAAACGGCCGCTCAAGTGCTGGATAAATTGAATCAATATTCGAGTAGTGCCGACTGGGATAAGTATTTCGCCCTCTATCGGCAGGATGGCATTTTTATTGGAACAGACGCGACAGAACGTTGGGGCATGGCCGAGTTTGAACGCTATTCACGTCCGACCAAAGGTTGGCGTTACGATTTAACTTCGCGCCATTTAGTGCAGCATGGTGATGTGATCCTGTTCGATGAACTACTCAACAGCCCAAGTTACGGTGTGAGTCGCGGTACTGGCACCCTAATCAAGACCAATGGGGAATGGAAAATTGCCCAATACCATTTGAGCTTTCCCATCCCCAATGCGATAGCCAAACACATTACCGCTGAAATTAAAAACGCTCAGTAAGTCGCTATTTTAGCGACACGGTAAAACACACATTGGCCAGCTGCGAGAAGTGGATAAAGGCTTGAAAATCCACTTCGCTAAAGCTTCGTTGTGAAGGCCCCTTATCGGCGTAATAAAAACCGATCACTTTACTATCGACCAACAGTGGCGCCACCAAAAACCCAGACTCCGGCAACTGAGTCTTTAATTCTTTGCATTGCTCTAGCCACTTTTTCGCATTCGGGTTATCAATCCACAGACATTCCTTATGTTCCATCGCCTGCGGAAATAACCCTTTCTTATCGCTCAGGTCGATAATAAATTGCTGCTTCATATCCTCGGCATCTCTGCCAAGCATGATCCTAGGTTGAAGCTGTTTACGGCTGGGCGATAAGAGTAAAACCCCACAGCGGTCCACGCCGACCCCTTCTAAAATTCCCTCAAGCACGGTTTGCATGATTTGATTGAAATCGGCTCTGTTGATCGCAAAGGCGGTGAGTTCACGTAGCTTAGCCAATTGCACAGTTAAATTGGCCTCAAACACGGGGAGCTCAACTGCAGGAACACTAGGCTCAAGCTTATTGATGCGCTTAGGATCGGGCAGATAGTCAATCAACACCTTGGCGCCATAGGCTTCGGCTAATTTATGGGTTGCCTTGGTACAGCGCTGCATTCTCAGGGTTAATTCTTTCTCATCCAATCCGGTAAAATGAGCGGCTTGGCTGATACGCTTATCCAACTCGGTTTTATCTATCACCTCTTGGGAGAGAATTTCACAAAGCTTATCGGCAAGAAAAATCGAGCGAATTTCAGGACGTTGGTCGTCAGGATAATTCACCGCTTGGATCAATAACTCCCCTAATCCCCAGTGGCGCGCAATACTCTGCGTCAGCTGCGAAAATGAGGTGCCTAAGGCTTCACGAATAATGCTGCGCTCATCGGCGGGAGTGTCACAGGCTGAGAGCTGACTGTCCAAAACTTCGGTAAACTCGCCACCGATACTCCAAAAAGCACTCTCACCTATGTGGTAAAGCAAAGACGCAATAAAGGCTTCTTCCTGAATATCCTCATCATAATCACTTAGCATCATCCGCGCTAACATAGCGGCTTGAAATGCCTTCGCCATTAATTTGATAAGTCGTTGGTAAACGGTGGGGGCAAGATTCTTGCTCTCTAAAAGGCTCGATAATAATTGGGCTGTAATGCAGATATTACGCACGGCATCAAACCCTAGCACTATCGCTGCTCGGCTCACTGTCGATATTTGAGTGCTGCCCTTATGGTAAATCGCGCTATTGGCGACCCGTAAGATGCGGGATGTGAGGGCGTTATCGTGCATCACGCTTCGCCCGAGTAAGGCGAGAGACGACACGTCATCCTTGGCAAGCTTTTCTAACGTTTGGACTGTGGAACAGAGCGCTGGCATTTCCAATTCACTGATCCGTTTTGTCCAATAATCGACCCCTTTATTAGTATTATTGTTAGGTTTCAACCCAGCATGACCTCAATGATGTGAACTTGTTGTTTTTAGTATAGATAGGCTTAAAAAGATTCGCCTATCATCTGGCTCACAATTCGACTTTTGATTTTAAATCCGCGATATTGCAAGCCAGAGGTATAAAAAAGCCCAAGCTTTCACTTGGGCGTCACGCCGATTATACCTGCAAATGTAATTTAAACACTTGCAGCACTTTATCAATGTCCTGACGCGAGACATCTTTATGGGTCACAAAGCGCAGAGTACGGCTAGGGCTGATGAGGATCCCCGCCTCACAGCAACGTTTCGCTAGGGCTTGCTCATCGACATGGGGCGCGAGGTTTGCAAACACCATATTGGTTTGTACGGCGGCCAAATCGATTTCAAACTCACTCAACAAACTTAATTGCTGAGCAAAATACGCAGCATTCTCATGATCTTCCCCTAATCGCTCAACTTGTTCGGTGAGGGCTAATTTACCCGCAGCCGCTAATATCCCCGCCTGGCGCATACCGCCGCCCAGCATTTTACGCCAGCGCGTGGCCTTTTTAATTAGGCGCTCATCACCTAGGAGCAGTGAGCCAACAGGCGCACACAACCCCTTGGATAAACAGATGGAGACAGAATCAAAATGCCCCGCAATATCGGCAATCCCAATCCCCTGGGCCACGGCGGCATTAGCAACCCGAGCGCCATCTAAGTGAATTTTTAAACCACGCTGAAATGCCAGCGCCTGCGCATTAGCAAGATAGGATTGGGGTAATACCTTGCCACCGATAGTGTTTTCTAGGCTCAATAAGCGCGTGCGCGCGAAGTGAATATCATCGGGTTTAATCGCCGCTTCAATATCGGTCAGGGCAATGGTGCCATCCAGCTGATTGGTCAGCGGTTGCGGCTGAATGCTCCCGAGTACCGCCGCACCACCGCCCTCGAATTTATAGTTATGGGCCTGCTGGCCGCACAGATATTCATCTCCACGTTCACAATGTGCCATCAGCGCGAGCAAATTGGCCTGAGTGCCAGATGCGGTAAACAGCGCACTCTCAAAGCCAAACATCTCGGCGGCCATATCTTGCAAGCTGTTGACGGTCGGATCATCACCATAAACATCATCACCTACTTCAGCCCTCGACATGGCTAAGCGCATCGCCTCTGTTGGCTGGGTCACGGTATCACTGCGTAAATCTATCATCTTGTCCTCGACTTCTTCTGCCTATCCCCAACGCTGATATAGAGCGCTAGTGCGACTCTAGCCTCAAAGGAAAAATTTGTATAGTTTGCCTTTATATCTGCCGATAAAATCGACAAGGAGCCGATGTTCTCTACACTGATGCAATTGATTTGTATCAAATAACGGGCAAAACTTGGCGTTAGGCCGATAAATAGATAAAATACCCGACTAAGATGCTCATGCTAATGCAATGCAAATCTCTTAGTGGTTTTAACTATCCAAGATAAAATACAAGGTGATTTGTGGTGAAAACATCCGTAATGAAATGGATTAAATTAACGTGTTTAGCACTGAGTTTAAGCCTGATTTTGCCTGCTTATGCATGGCAAGATACAGATCAAGACGGCGTCCCTGATATTAAAGATGCCTGTCCGAACACACCAGCAAACACCACAGTGATGGCCAATGGCTGTGTTTATCAAGCCGAAGAGAAAGCCAGCAGTATTCAATGTGATCTCAATGACCCTAGTACTTATTCAGCCGCTGATTGTCATAATATTGAGACCGCCATTGTGTATTTTGAGTTTGCTATCGCCGAAGTAGATTTATCGCAATGGAAAGCTTTAGCCTTAGTAAAAGCTTTTTTAGACGCGAATACTGAGACTCGATTAACTTTAGTGGGACATACGGATATTGTCGGTACGCCAGAGTTTAATTATCAGTTGTCGCTACGACGGGCACAAAATGTGAAACGAATTTTGGTTGAGGACTACGGCTTCAATCCAAATCGCTTTACCGTTATCGGTAAAGGTATATCTGAACCGGTTGCGGATAATCATTCCAGCGAAGGTCGCAGATTAAATCGACGAGTTCAATTTATCGTCAATAATAACTAGTTTTGTTAGCGTATTTTTAGGGAGTAATTTAATGGAAAACCTCGAAGGTTTATTAAAGCAGGCACCGGATCTAGTCATGACCTATGGCTTAAAGATCTTATTTGCACTGATTATTTTCTTTGTCGGTAAATATTTTTCTGGCGTCGCACAAAGGTTAGTACGCAAGTTACTTAACAGCCGCAAGATTGATCCAACAGTGGTGTCTTTTGTGGCTAACTTAGCCTGGGCCGTGGTGTTTGTGTTCACCATTATCGCTACCTTAGGCCAAATCGGCGTACAAACCGCCTCTCTAGTCGCGGTTATCGGTGCTGCTGGTTTAGCCGTAGGTTTAGCACTGCAAGGTTCTCTGTCTAACTTTGCCTCAGGCGTATTAATGGTGCTATTCCGTCCATGCCGTGTAGGTGATTATATTGAAGCGGCGGGTATTGCTGGTACTGTTGATGAAATCACCATTTTCTCAACCAAATTACGCACACCAGATAATAAAGTGATTGTGGCGCCAAACTCCTCAATCATGAATGGCACTATCACAAACTACTCTGCGTTAGAAAATCGTCGTATCGATTTAGTAGTTGGCGTGTCTTATTCAGCGGATATTGCTCAAACCAAAAAAGTATTAACAGAGATTTTAGATAACAACCAATACGTACTGAAAGAGCCAGGTTACACCGTAGGTCTTTCTGAGTTGGCGAATTCTTCAATCAACTTTGTGGTTCGTCCTTGGGTTAAAACTGCCGATTACTGGACAGCACGTTTCGAAATTTTAGAACAAATCAAAAATGCACTCGATGCAGCCAACATTGAAATTCCATTCCCACAAATGGATATTCATGTGAAGCAACTGCCAGAGAGCAAATAATCAGCAATAACATTATAAGGCCGGTAAATACCGGCCTTTTTTATGGTGATACCTTAGGTTTTGTCGTACCTTAACCCCATGTGCACAACATACCTGAGTAAGGGAGAGAAAATGCAAAAGTATGTTTCATTTCTAGCCGCTGGCTGTATTTTTAGTTTAATGGTCCTCAGCCCTAGTGCTATCGCCAACGAGAAAACCCAAGTGATGATGGGCGACAAGACTGTCACTCTCGCCGGGAAATTACCCAAGCTTGAGCAAATGGCGCCACGCTTTAAAGTTGTCGACGAACAATTTACCCCTATTAGTTTAAGTGACTTTAAAGGGAAAACCGTGCTGATCAGTGCCGTGCCCAGTTTAGATACCGGCGTCTGTGCGCTGCAAACAAAGCGCTTTAATAGCGAAGTCAGTCATTTTTCCGATGATGTCGTCATGCTGACCATCAGTACAGATTTGCCCTTTGCGCAAAAACGTTTCTGTAAGGTCGAGAATGTCGACAAAATCAAAGTCCTCTCCGACTCAGTGTGGCGTGATTTTGGCGAGAAATATGGCTTATTGATTGAAGATTACGGCTTGCTCGCTCGGGCCATCTTTATTATCGATGCCGAAGGTCAGCTTAAATACCAAGAACTGGTGCCCAATATTACCGAACACCCCAATTACGACGCCGCGCTTGAAGCGTTAAAAAGCATTCAAGCACAGCAATAAGCATAAAAATGGGGCATTTAATGCCCCATTTTTATTAGTGAGTATGCTGGTCGCCGTTGGCTTGATAGTCGAAGGTTGGCATAGACCAATGGTAACGCAGTGCTAACATTCGCAAGCTAAAGCCCAGCGTTAAACAGACCACTAGGTTTATCCACTCCGCCAATTGATAGGCGTTGAGCGTGATATATAAGCCTGCGGTAAAGAGTGAAATCACCGCATAGAGTTCTTTCTTAAAAATCAAAGGCACTTGGTTACAGAGAATATCGCGGATCACCCCACCAAATACCCCAGTGACGAGTCCCATCACCACAGCAATCGTTGGACTAAACCCTAACATTAGCGTTTTTTGTGCGCCAACAATCGAGAATACGGCTAAACCCAAGGCATCAATGGCCAAAAATAATTTAGACAGGTAACGCATCACTGGCGCAATCGCAACCGTTAACAAAGAGGCAAATGCAATCGCGATCAGATAATGGACATTTTCGACCCAAATCAAAGGGTAATTTCCAAGCAGCATGTCTCTTAGGGTGCCACCACCAATCGCCGTTGCGCAGCCAATGATAACCACGCCGAATAAGTCCATCTGTTTACGGCCAGCCGCTAATGCCCCAGTCATGGCCTCGGCCAAAATTCCAATCAGCCATAATAATCCGATAAATTGCGCTTCTTGCATTTAAACTACTTATTACCCATGCATAAAGAACGGATTTTGCCTGATAATTCCGAGTTAGAATAATGAGATTATTTAAATTTTGTCATTAGAATATTTAATCTATCGGTAGAGATTGTGCATTAGTCATTTCTACTTTTCTATATCGCGTTACACCACATTCCTTCAATAACAATACATTAACTAACAACCTGCAGATAACCACATTCAATTAAGCTTATTTTTTGATAAGTTTTAATAAAGCAAAATCAATTAAAATTGGATTATTTACGAATAATTCATTTTAGAGACACTCAAGTCTAAATTTTGGCCACAAAAAAGCGGCCAAAGGGCCGCTTTTTTAGACTAAAAGTAAATTATTTGTTTTCAGGCTTTGGCGGGAAATTCGCCATCACGCTGCCGACTGCTTCGTTGATCAGCTGTACTCTTTCCGAAGGAGTATTTTTATCACGGATAGTATCAGCTACTGAGCCACGCCAAATTAACTTAGCTGTTTTGTTATCAACTAAATCAATGATCAGGGTGCCAACTTCGTATTCTCTGACTGTGGTCTGGGTTTGCATGTTACCGCCCCAGCCCCAACCTGGGCCATAGTAAGGGTTATAGCCAAAATTGGTATTGAAGGTATCTACATTAATCTTCTTATCGATTTTGGTCAGATAGTTCACTAATACATCGGCATCTTTCGCATCAACCAAGGTCATGCCCTTAGATGAAAGCTGAGAATTCACCGCATCTCGCACGCGCTGATCCATTAAACCATCGAGGTGATAACCCGAAGCATCGGTCTTTTGTGCGACCCACGCATAGGTCTTGTACTGAGTAAAATTGGCGCTAGGGTCAAAATCCCAACCCGACTTCAGCGAACTACAGGCACTCAGTGCCAGTACGGCTAAACCTACAATTATATTTTTCATGGTGATTTCCTTGGTCGTTCTTATCGAACACAAATAAGCCGAAAATAAATTTAGCTTACAGAGCAATGGACGGTTCTACAACTCAATATGATGAAAAAGCAGTGTGTTATTCAGCTTGACTTCAGTAATCGCTTTAAATGATAATGATTATCACTTAAGACGATTAAGGGATAAATAACATGTACTGGTTCATTAGCGCATTGATTGTGGCATCGGCGATTTTCTGGTTCGCACCGCAAAAAGTCTCAGCCGATACCCATAACAGTAAGCTCACACCTCATCTCCCCATGATGTTGCTTTTTTTACCTTTAGTCGTATTGAGTTGGCTCGTCTTTGAGACTGTGTCAAACGGTGCGAATTATACGACGGTTGCCGCCTTTGGGTTTGTTGCCACCGCTTGCTTAATCGCCCTCCCTAAATTGCATCGTTTTATCATGCCCTGCGCCCTACTCACCGCATTGGCATTAATCGCTGTGGTATTGCAGCATCTCTAAGTCTGCTTTTTAAACATGCTACTTCCCTGCAAAGAGCTAGCATTGACCTTCGGCCACTTTCAGTCTCTGTCAGTGGCCTTTTTTTACCTCCCCGAAAGACGTTGAGTTTGGTAAACTTAAACGGCGTATATTCAGATAAAAGATAACTTATGAGAGTAGATCCCAACGTTTCCTTAGTGTACAGCACAGATAAGGGCCGCATTACTGCCGAGCCAGAAGCCAAAGCTATCCCTGCATCCGATGGGATTGTACGTATCCACAGAGACAGCAAGGGCCGCAAAGGTAAAGGTGTCTCGGTCATTTCAGGCCTAGGACTTGATGAAGTGGGCTTAAAAGCACTTGCACAAACCCTTAAAAAACAATGTGGTTGTGGTGGCACAGTCAAAGATTTCACTATCGAAGTGCAAACCGACAATCGTGAGCAACTAAAACTACTGCTCGAAAAACAAAACTACAAAGTCAAATTAGCCGGCGGTTGATACGCCACCAGCCTAAGCCGCTGGATTTAATCTATTGGTCAACGCCTGTGGGCTGAACGGAGCATTTAATGGAGAGTTTGCAGAACCATTTTTTAATCGCCATGCCGTCGCTCGATGACACTTTTTTTGAGCGCACCGTCATCTATCTATGTGAGCACGATGAAAAAGGCGCCATGGGGCTCGTGATTAATAAACCGCTGGGCATTGAAGTGAACTCATTGCTCGAGCAGATGGATTTACCCGCTGAGCAAGTGTCTACCGATCTGGCACTGGGCGCGCAGGTGTTAATGGGCGGCCCCGTTTCCCAAGATAGAGGCTTTGTCCTGCATACATCTCAGCCCTATTGGGCCAACAGTACAGAATTAAGCTCTGGCCTCATGCTCACCACCTCAAGGGATGTACTAACGGCGATTGGCAGCGAGCGCTCGCCAGAAAAATTTATCGTGGCATTAGGTTATGCGGGTTGGAGCAAAAACCAGCTGGAGCAAGAACTGGCCGATAACTCATGGCTGACTATCCCTGCCGATCAGGCCCTGCTCTTCGATGTCAAACACGAGGATCGATGGCAACAAGCGAGCCGTGCGCTCGGCTTTGATGCTTGGCAATTGTCATCACAGGCGGGCCACGCCTAGCCGATTTTATTGTGACGAGTGAATATACAGATGAACGCAAAAACCGTTTTAGGTTTTGATTTTGGAACAAAAAGTATTGGTGTCGCCATAGGGCAACAAATCACCGCCAGCGCCACACCACTGCTATCCCTAAAAGCCGTCGACGGTATTCCCAATTGGGATGAAATTGGCAAACTCATTAAAGAGTGGCAACCCGATTTAGTCGTCGTAGGTTTACCGCTCAATATGGATGGCACAGAGCAGGAAATGACCCACAGGGCGAGAAAGTTCGCCAACCGACTGAACGCTAAGTTTGGGGTCAAAATTGTCACTCAAGATGAAAGACTGACCACCACAGATGCAAAAGCTCGGCTATTTGAACTCGGCGGCTTTAAAGCCCTCACCAAAGGTCAAGTCGATGCAGTGTCAGCCGTATTGATTGTCGAAAGCTATTTTGAAAATCATTTCGGTGAATAATAAATCATAAAAACAAAAGGATAGCCTAAGCTATCCTTTTTTATTTCTGCACTTATAAACCTTACAGGTAAGGTTTAACCAAGTTAGCCATCATGCTGATATGGTCATCATTATCGTTCAGTGCCGGAATGTAACGGAACTTCTCCCCGCCAGCATTAGCAAAGATATGGCCATTCTCACCCACGATCTCTTCTAAGGTCTCTAAGCAATCTGCACTAAACGCTGGGCACACAATCGCCACGTCACGTACACCTTCGCTTGGTAACGCCTGCATGGTTGCATCCGTATAAGGTTGTAACCATTTAGCCTTACCAAAGCGAGATTGGAAAGTCATCACAAACTCATCCGCTGTAAGCCCTAATTGCTCGGCCACCAGACGGGTGGTCTTCATGCAAAAGCAATAATAAGGATCGCCTAAGTGCAGATTACGCTCCGGCATACCATGGTAAGAAAGCACTAACTTTTGCGGCTTACCCTGTTGCTCAAAGTCGGCACGAATTGAGTTCACCAATGCGGTAATAAAGTCGGGGTTATCATGATACGTGTGAATAAAATGCAGCGATGGTAGATAGCGCCACTGGGTTAATTCCCTTGCAATAGCATCGAAGGCCGAGCCGGTTGTCGGCGCTGCATATTGCGGATAGAGCGGTAACACCACCAGCTTATCAATCCCCTGTTGATGCATCGTTTGTAAGGTGCTCGCCACAGAAGGATTGCCATAACGCATGGCTAAATGTACTGATACTTGATGCCCATCGGCCGTTAATTTTTCTGATAACTTAGCGGTTTGGCGCAAGCTGATATCCATCAGTGGTGAACCCGCTTCAGTCCAGACCTTCTGATAGAGCGCCGCAGACTTGGCAGGGCGAACGCGCAGCACTATGCCATGTAAAATCAGCATCCACAGGAGTTTTGGAATTTCGACCACCCGAGGATCGGATAAAAACTCGGAAAGGTAACGCCTCACCGCCGATGCTGTTGGCGCATCGGGTGTGCCAAGGTTAAGTAACAACACACCCACTTTGCCACGCTTTGCGTGACCCATCTCTTTTGATAATCCTGAAAACCTAGCCAAAGTAGCCTCTTAACATGAGTAAAATGAATAAATTGGGCATTAAAGCACTGATTCTATTGCCTGCTTAAGCTCGGCACTATCGGGTTTCACCTTAGAATTAAACTGCTGCACAGTATTGCCATCGCCACTGACGACATACTTGTAGAAATTCCACTTAGGCGAGCCAGCTTTATCTCCTAAGTATTTGAATACACTGTTAGCATCGCTGCCTCGCACGGGCGATGTCGCGAGCATAGTGAAGGTAACACCATAGTTGATGTAGCACACCTTAGCCGTGTCTTTTTCATCATTTTCCTCTTGGAAAAAGTCATCGGAAGGGAAACCAATCACCACTAAGCCTTTGTCTTTGTATTCTTTATGAAGCGCTTCGAGGGCCTTAAATTGCGGAGTGTAGCCACAGTTACTCGCAGTGTTGACCAGTAACACTGGCTTGCCCTGAGTCAATTCACACAGATTAATCTTCTCATCCGAGTGCAATTTACGCACTTCAACACCCAGATAACTCGGGCAAGTTGCCGCAAATGCGCTAGTGCTTAACAGGCTAGCAAAGATAACTAAGGGGAGTTTCATCATAATGTCCTTCTCATTGGGCGCGCCAAGATTGGCTAACTCGTTATTCTCTATTACGTCACTCACTAATATAGAGATCATATTGAATAAAAAAATAAAAGCTACAGCGAGTTATCGATTGGCTTAAGCGATAAAAAAAGCAGCTCAAGGGAGCTGCTTTAACATCACCGCAGACAGGATTAATCCATATCCAAGGTCACGCCTTCCATAAAGCTTGAACTGGTAGGCTCTTTATTTTGCAGTTTGATCATTAAACGTAAGTCGTTTGGCGAGTCAGCATGGTGAAGCGCATCGGCATAGCTGATTTCCCCATCGATATAGAGTTGCAGCAAGGCTTGGTCGAAGGTCTGCATGCCCTGTTCATTCGATTTGGCCATGGTTTCTTTGAGCAAATGCAGCTCGTTTTTAGCAATCAAGCTCGCGACACGTGGCGTATTGATCAAGACTTCAATCGCCGCCCGTCGTCCTGTGCCATCGACTTTAGGCACCAGTTGCTGCGCCACAATGCCGCGCAGGTTGAGTGACAAGTCGAATAACAACTGCTGGTGTTTACTCTCTGGCACTAAGTGCATGATCCGATCTAACGCTTGGTTAGCGTTGTTCGCGTGCAGTGTCGCCATACAGAGGTGACCCGTTTCGGCGAAAGAAAGCGCAAACTCCATGGTTTCTTGAGTACGGATCTCACCAATCAAAATCACATCGGGCGCCTGACGCAGCGAACTCTTCAGCGCCGCATCAAAGGATTCTGTATCTATACCCACTTCACGTTGAGTGATGATGCTTTTGCGATGGTCGTGCACAAATTCCACCGGGTCTTCGATGGTGAGGATATGACCACGGGCATGGGCATTACGATAACCCACTAACGCCGCCAAGGAGGTCGACTTACCGGTTCCCGTTCCCCCAACCATGATGATAAGACCCCGTTTACTCATCACCAGATCTTTTAAAATCGGTGGCAGTTTTAAGTCTTCTACCTCAGGGATCTTGGTCTCAATCCGGCGCATTACGCATCCAGGAGATTCACGCTGCCAGAATGCGCTGACGCGGAAACGACCTAAATCCTTAACCGCAAAAGCAAAGTTACACTCGCGAGTCGTGTGAAACTCCTTCTTTTGTGCCTCGGTCATCACGGACTCGACAAAATCCAAAGATTGCGCGGGCGTGAAGGCACTCTCGGCTAACGGACGTAACTCACCATCGATTTTGGCGCTAGGCGGAAAACCTGCGGTAATAAACAAGTCCGAGGCTTTACGCTCCACCATGACTTTTAAAAACGGACGGACATCCATCATAAATCCTTAAAACGTCGCTTGTTTGTTTGAGCTCTTCGCCATGGCATCCTCACGGGTGATGAGGCCACGGTTCACTAAGTTTTGCAGACACTGTTCGAGCGTTTGCATGCCATGGGCCATCCCCGTTTGAATGGCTGAGTACATCTGTGCCACTTTATCTTCACGGATAAGGTTACGGATAGCGGGAGTACCCATCATGATTTCGTGGGCAGCCACACGGCCACCACCGATTTTCTTAATCAGGGTTTGCGAAATAACCGCCTGTAATGATTCAGATAACATGGTACGCACCATGTCCTTTTCACCGGCAGGGAAAACGTCAACCACACGGTCGATGGTCTTAGCCGCCGAGGTGGTGTGCAAGGTACCAAAGACTAAGTGACCCGTTTCGGCCGCCGTCATCGCCAGACGAATGGTTTCAAGGTCACGCATCTCACCGACGAGGATTACGTCAGGGTCTTCACGCAGTGCGCTACGCAGCGCCGCGTTAAAACTGTGGGTATGACGATGCACTTCCCGTTGGTTAATCAAACATTGCTTATTCTGATGTACGAATTCGATAGGATCTTCAATGGTTAAGATATGGTCGTGGCGGTTCTCATTGATGTAATCCACCATGGCCGCAAGTGTGGTACTCTTACCCGAACCTGTAGGCCCAGTAACAAGCACTAAGCCGCGGGGAAAGCTGGAAATTTTCTTAAAAATCTCAGGCGCCCCTAACTGCTCGAGCGACAAAATTTCGCTGGGAATGGTACGAAACACCGCCGCAGCGCCGCGGGATTGGTTAAAGGCGTTCACACGGAAACGCGCTAAATTAGGGACTTCGAACGAAAAGTCGATTTCTAAATGCTCTTCAAAGTCCTTACGCTGTTTATCATTCATAATGTCGTACACAAGGCTGTGTACACCCTGATGATCGAGCGCGGGCAGGTTTATTTTTCTCACTTCACCGTCGACACGGATCATGGGAGATATCCCTGCAGAGAGGTGTAGATCCGAGGCTTTGTGTTTTACACTAAAGGCTAATAACTCAGTGATTTCCATAGTTTGGGATATCCTTGCAACCAGATAATTACATCATGACAACAATAGCAGACAGACTCGCAGTCGCCCAGAGCAGGATCGCGCAAGCGGCGCAAAAATGCGCACGCCTACCTCACAGTATTCGCTTACTTGCCGTCAGTAAGACTAAACCCATCGAAGATATTATAGCAGCCTATGACGCGGGCCAGCGTTGCTTTGGCGAGAACTATGTTCAAGAAGGTGTGACAAAAATTGAGTCGCTAAAGGGCACACACCCTGATATTGAATGGCATTTTATTGGACCACTGCAATCCAATAAAACCGCCTTAGTCGCCCAGCACTTCGACTGGATGCACACCCTCTCGCGGGAGAAAATTGCCCAACGGCTCAATGAGCAGCGCCCAGCACACCTTGCGCCGCTCAATGTGTGTATTCAAATCAATATCAGTGATGAAGACACTAAATCCGGCATCGATGCCGAGCAAATGCTGCCACTGGCCGATAGCATCAGCCAATTACCCCATTTACAACTGCGGGGTTTAATGGCGATTCCCAGCGCCACCAATGACATTGCGCAGCAAAGCCGCGAACTCAGCGAGCTTAAGCAGTTATTCGATACGCTAAAGCAGCATTATCCCGCTGTCGATACGCTTTCTATGGGCATGAGTAATGATTTAGACGTGGCTATTGAGTGCGGCTCAACCATGGTGCGTATCGGCAGCGCAATCTTTGGTGAACGGGATTATGGCGCAAAAGAGACGACCAGCAATTAGTCGTTACGGGTTAATGCATCTGTACGATTGATGCTAAGGGAAATCACAGGGATAGCCAAAGGCGAGTCAGCAATATCGGCTTTAGCCTTGTTTTTAGAGGCTAAAGCCCAAATACTGTTAGAGAACATTAAATAGAAATTTTTATCCGGCCTAATAACGCTAATTCAATGATATTAATGCTGAATGTTATCCATTCAGCCTAGGCCAGACATTATGGGGTACACATGAGTCAACAAAAAATCTGCTTTATTGGTGCGGGCAATATGACCCGCAGTATTATCAGCGGCTTAATTCGTAGCGGTTATCCTGCTGCGCTAGTGCAAGCCACCAATCCTAGCCAAGGTAAACTCGATGCCCTCGCCGCCGACTTTGGTGTGCGAGTATCCCAAGACAATGTTAGCGCCGCCCAAGATGCCGATGTCATCGTATTATCCGTTAAGCCACAGTTGATGGAACAAGTCTGCCAAGCACTGCAAGGCATTGATATGTCTAACAAGCTGGTCATAACCATTGCTGCGGGGATTAAAGCAGAGCGCTACAGCCAGTATTTAGCACAGCCCATCACACTAGTTCGCACTATGCCAAACACGCCAATGCAAATCGGTGTCGGTATGACGGGACTCTACGCCCCGCAGCCCCTCTCTGATGCCCAGCAAGCCATTACCGAGCGCTTGATGTCCAGCGGTGGTGAAATTGTGTGGGTGAATGAGGAATCTGAGATTAATCAAGTCATTGCCCTTGCGGGTAGTTCACCTGCCTATTTCTTCCTGCTGATGGAATCTATGATTGATGCCGGTAAGCAAATGGGTATGGATGAAGCCAAAGCCAGAAGCTTAGTACAGCAAGCAGCCCTCGGTGCTGCTATGATGGCAAAGCAAAATCCCGAGCTTACGTTAGGTAATTTACGGGAGAATGTCACCTCGAAGGGTGGCACAACGGCGCAAGCCATCGCCACATTCGAAGCGGCGGATCTTCGTGGTGTGGTCAAAAATGCGATGGAAAACTGCATCAAACGTGCAGAGGAAATGGCTAACACTTTTTAATTCAGCAATAGCTGGATGACTCACTCACTTTTAACACGGGCGTTTTTAATCGGACTCATATAGGCAGAAATCTCGATGAATGCATTAACCTTTTTAATCAGCACACTCTTCGATTTGTATTTGATGGTGGTGATATTACGGATCTGGCTCCCCTTGGCCCGTGCCGATTTTTATAATCCCTTCAGTCAGTTTGTGGTCAAAGCCACTCACCCGTTGATCGCGCCTATGCGTCGATTAATTCCTTCAATGGGAAGATTCGATACTTCTTCATTTGTACTCGCCCTATTAGTCGTGATGGTCAAAGTGCTGCTGTTAAGCCTTATCGCCGGTGGTGGTATTGATATAGTGCTGTTCTTTGTGTTTGCGCTTGTCACTGTTATCAAACAGGCGGGCGTTTTGCTCTTCTGGATGCTGATCATCCGCGCCATCTTAAGTTGGTTCAATCAAGGCTATAACCCCATTGTGATGATCATGGGTCAACTGACAGAGCCCATTTTGGCTCCAGTGCGCCGCATCATTCCGCCCATTGGAGGTTTAGATTTGTCGGTGATGTTGGTGATTATCGGCATGAACTTTATCAACATGCTATTGGCGCAATACGTACCATTCTGGGCCGTGATTTAATGAGCGCAGTCATTATGCAGCAAGGCGACTTGCTGCTTAATTTGTATATTCAACCTAAAGCGAGTCGCGATCAGATTGTCGGGCTACACGGTGATGAGTTAAAAGTCGCCATTACCGCCCCGCCTATCGATGGCAAGGCCAATGCCCATTTAAGCAAGTATTTAGCGAAGGCCTTTAAAGTCCCTAAAAGCGATGTTCACATCCTTAAGGGTGAATTAGGACGTCATAAGCAGGTACGGATTAGCGCGCCCAAAAACGTTCCGGCAGAAATCGCGACATTGCTCGAATAAACGCACCGTTGGAAGTCTCCTTCCCGCGACCTATACTCAAGTAATCCCTCATATGAAGGTACAACATCATGTTACGTAATCTCCTTATTATGCTCGCCTTGACTGCAAGCCTGTGTGGCGTCGCTAATGCCGAGCAAAAAGAAACCGTCGGTAATTTCGACATTCATTACATGGCGCTGGGCAGCACCTTTTTAACCCCGAGCATTGCAAAATCCTATGGCATCGAACGCAGTAGCTACAGAGGCATCATTAACATTGCCGTATTAGATATGAGTGAAGAAGGCTCGCCCGCAGTGCCCGTTGAAATCACTGGCGTTGCCAATAACCTACTCGATGCTCGTATCGATTTGAAATTTAGAGAGATCCGTGAGGGTAAGGCGATTTATTACATCGCCGAAGTCCCTTACCGCGACGATCAAGAAATCAATTTCAACATCGCCATCAAACACGGTAATCAACTCAACACCAATCTGCAGTTTAAGCAAAAGTTCTACGTCGAATAATCTCAACCTCATAAGGCAGGACGATACCAAGTATCGTCCTGCCTTTTTCTGTCCTTTACCGCTCAGCTTGGGTATCATTGCCGCATACAGTCCAATGACATCGCTCAATGTTCACACTCAGTGACACACAGACAAGAGCACCCAATCCAATAGGTATTCCATGCAACAAATCGTCCTCGCCAGTGGCAATAAAGGTAAACTTGCCGAATTCGATCAAATGCTCGCCGCCTACGGCGTAAAAGTGCTGCCACAAAGCCAATTTAACGTTAGCGAAGTGGCCGAAACGGGCACCACCTTTGTCGAAAACGCCATTATCAAAGCCAGACATGCGGCGCAAATTACTGGACTTGCCGCCATTGCCGATGACTCGGGATTAGAAGTCGATTTACTCCAAGGCGCACCGGGGATCTACTCTGCACGCTATGCGGGGGAAAATGCCAAAGATCAAGACAATGTGTTAAAACTCTTAGACACATTAAAGGATAATCCTGCGCCGCGTACGGCAAGATTCCAATGCGTTTTAGTCTATATGCGCCATGCGAAAGACCCAACGCCCATCATTTGCCAAGCCTCGTGGGAAGGCCAAATCGATTTCGTGCAACGGGGTGACAACGGCCATGGTTACGATCCGATTTTTATTCCAGAACACCATTATTGCAGCGCAGCCCAATTGAGCAGTGACGAGAAAAATGCCTTGAGTCACCGTGGTAAAGCTTTAGTGCAACTGATTGCTGCCATGCAGGAAAAAGGCGTATTTACCGACGGGAACGCCCAATAATGTCAGTGAATGTGTCACCTCAGTTAACCCTGCCGCCGTTGAGCTTGTACATCCATATCCCTTGGTGTGTGCAAAAATGCCCTTACTGCGACTTTAACTCCCATGGACAAAATGGCGAATTACCCCAAAAGGCCTATGTGGATGCGCTGCTAGCGGACCTACGCCAAGACTTGCACTTAGTACAAGGCCGTAAGCTGCACACTATTTTTATTGGTGGTGGAACGCCGTCTCTGTTTGATGCCAATCAAATCAAACGGATATTAGATGGTGCCAATGCACTAATTCCCTTCAGTGACGATATTGAAATCACCATGGAGGCCAACCCAGGCACCCTAGAGCACGATGACTTTAGTGCCTACCGCGCCGCAGGGGTCACCCGGTTATCCATTGGAGTACAGAGTTTCTCTAAGGATAAGCTCAATCTGCTGGGGCGGATCCACGATCAAAACGAAGCCCAAACCGCCGCCCAAAAAGCCAGCCAAGCGGGTTATTTAAGTTTTAACTTGGATTTGATGCACGGACTTCCGAATCAAAGTTTTGCAGAGGCCATGGCGGATATCGATACCGCAGCGGCGCTCAATCCGCCGCATTTGTCTTGGTATCAACTGACGATTGAGCCTAACACCCTGTTTCATTCAAAACCACCGCAACTACCCGACGATGAAGATCTCTGGCAGATCTACGAACAAGGGCAACAAAAGTTAGCGGCACTCGGTTATGAGCAGTATGAAATCTCGGCCTATGCCAAACCCGGCTATCAATGCAGGCATAACCTTAACTATTGGCAGTTTGGCGATTATTTAGGCATAGGCTGCGGTGCCCATGGCAAAGTGACCTTGCCCGAAGAGAACCGCATTATTCGCACGGTTAAAATCAAACACCCTAAGGGTTATTTAGCTGCCGACAAATATAACTTCGAGCAGACTGAGGTCGCCGAAGAAGATCGCGCCCTCGAATACTTGATGAATCGTCTGCGCTTAATGACGCCTATTCCTAAGCAAGAGTTTGAAAACAGAACTGGTTTACACCGAGATACCTTGAAAGAGGGAATGGAAAAGGCCAAACAACGGGGTTTACTGACCGAATCGGCTGAACATTGGCAATTAACCAGTAAAGGTCACATGTTTGTGAACGATTTACTGACACAATTTTGTTAATTTCCTAGGGCATGTTGACGTTTCGAGATTAGATTTTGTTCGTTCTGGCAAGCACGTGCTCGCGAAACGAGGAATGATGTGTAGTTATTCTACTCAAATGACGAGTGACAAAGAGAACGAGCTTGCTAGACGAACCCTTCGGGCAGCATTTGGCTGGCATTTCTGCTGCGTTATCGTCCGTTTATGTAGAATAACTACACAGCACGGACTTTGCCTTACATAAAAGCCAGCCAAACTGCTGCAAAAATAACCCTGAAACGTCAACACGCCCTAATTAAATTCCCATATAAATAATGTGTTAGCCTAGGTTTCTCGATGAAGCATCTTTTATAGCTAACACATTTTCTAACATTTATATTCATACATTTTTCCCCTGCTTCTTTAGAATTGCCTGAACATTGTTAAGGAAGCCTGATCATGCCAATAAAAACGAACATCAGCTTAGTCGCATTTACTCTCTCTACCCTGCTTGCACTGCCCTCCTATGCGGTGCCTACCTTAAGTGACTCACATAATGTGGCCAGTACCAGTGTTGCCGCACAAAGCGAGTCAGAAAAAGCCAACGCCTTGTTTGAAACCATCTTCATAGAAAACATCATGGCAAGCCCCATTGCGCAAACCTATATGGGCATTAAGCAGGACTATGATAAGTGGGACGACATTGGCGATGAAGCGGATGCCCGTGAGTTGGCGCGAACCAAGAAACAGCTAGCCGAAGTGAATCAACTGGATGCGAGTAAGCTTGATCCACAAACTCGCCTAAGCCTGACGTTACTCACCCAAAACCTGAATAACGATATCAAAGACTATCAGTGGCGTTACCATAACTACCCAGTGAATCAGATGCATGGTGGCCACTCGATGATAGCCTCCTTCCTGATTAATCAACACCAGATCACCGATGTCAGCGATGCTAAGGCCTATATCAGCCGCTTAAATGGCGTGCCCAAACGCTTAAGCCAACTGCAACAGGCGCTCGAGATCCGCGCAGATAAAGGTATTATTGCCCCTAAATTTGTGTTCGGTTACGTGATTTCTGACAGTCAAAACATCATTAAAGGCGCCCCCTTCGATAAAGGCGAAGACAGTGCCCTGTTGGCAGATTTTCGCAAAAAAGTAAATGCACTTAGTATCTCCGAGGCAGAAAAAGCCCAACTGATTGCCGACGCTGAAAAAGCACTCGTCTCACAAGTTGAGCCTGCATACAAGACGCTTATCGCCTATATCAAAACCTTAGAAGCCAAGGCCGATACCCGCGATGGTGTTTGGAAACTCCCCGACGGCGAGGCGTTTTATAACAATGCTCTTGCACGCACGACCACTACCCACATGACGGCGGATGAAATTCATCAACTTGGTCTTGCCGAAGTGGAACGCATCCATAATGAAATGCGCGCCATTATGAAAAAGGTGAATTTTAACGGCACCTTGCAAGAGTTCTTCACCTTTATGCGCGATGATCCACAGTTCTATTATCCAAATACCGCCGAAGGCAAGGCAGCATACTTAGCCGATGCAACCAAGCTTATCGATAATATGCGCTCACGCTTGGATGAAGTCTTTAAGGTCAAGCCAAAGGCAGCCATGATAGTCAAACAGGTTGAAGCCTTTAGGGAAAAATCCGCGGGTAAAGCCTTCTATGAACAACCAGCGCCCGATGGCTCTCGCCCTGGCAGCTACTATGCCAACCTCTACGATATGAAAGCCATGCCTAAATACCAGATGGAAGCACTGGCTTACCACGAAGGGATCCCTGGCCACCATATGCAAATCGCTATCTCACAGGAGCTAAAGGATATTCCTAAGTTCCGTAAGTTCGGTGGCTATACCGCCTATATCGAAGGTTGGGGACTCTACAGTGAATCTTTCCCGAAGGAGATGGGCTTATATGCTGACCCTTACTCCGATTTTGGTCGACTGGCGATGGAGTTATGGCGAGCTTGTCGTTTAGTGGTCGATACAGGGATCCACGCCAAGAAATGGACCCGCGAACAAGGGATAGCTTATTACGTCGATAATACTCCTAACGCAAAATCCGATGCGAAGAAAATGGTAGAGCGTCATATTGTTATGCCATCTCAAGCCACAGCCTATAAAGTTGGGATGATTAAGTTACTCGAACTGAGACACAAGGCGGAAAAACAACTGGGTGATCAGTTTGATATCCGGGATTTCCATACTTTAGTCTTGGCTAACGGGGCACTGCCCTTGGATGTGCTAGAAGAGCAAGTCGATCAATGGATTGCCAGCGTTAACAAAGCCTAAGCATAAAACCTTGGGAGGCTAACGCTAGCCTCCCTTGAACGCCGTTGCGAATAACATCGTTAAATCGCAGCCAATAAAAAAGCCACTATCAAGTGGCTTTTTTATTGGATTTATCACCGGCTTGGTCATAAAACCCTATCTCACTGTGGGTCACTATATTTAATGTATTAAGCATAAGCACTTAACACTCGGTGTGACTTTAGGGTACAGAGAGACAAAACTCGTTTTGCGCACTCAACCATCAGAAAAAAATTACCTCAGCCTAATGAGCTGAGGTAAACCAAAAACTAGGATGATGGTTTAAAAGCCAACATTGTTTTAGTTCGCAAACTTCTGCTGGCTGTGATTCGAAACTGCATTGCTGCCAACCTGTACACTGATATCGAAAGGGGTCATTTCCAATAAGAGCGTAGGACTCAGGTCATTCCGAATCATCTGGCACCCATTGTATTCATTTAAGAACAGACTTCAATACACTATCAGGAAATCAGCTTTAGCAAACTCTAAAAAATCAAACTAAAATACAAACCAGCATAAAGCCAAAATACTGATTTTATTCAAATTTTAACAAGAACAAACTCTCTTAATTCGCATTAACCGCATTTTAAGAACAATGTTTCCAAAATTACTGACGTTCACTGAAGAGTTCCGCATAGGGAATATCCCAATAAGGCGGATTACCAATATGGTCTTTAATAAACTCAATGAAGGCACTCACCTTAGGAGCTAAGTGTTTACGGCGTGGATAAACGGCCTGTAGCGGTAAATGATGAGTCAGTTGCCAGTCCCTCAGCAGCGGCACTAATGTGCCCTTAGCGATTTCATCTTCCATCAAATAACTAGCAAGATAGACAACCCCTAAGCCACTGATCGCAGCTGATTTTAAAGCGGGAGCGTTATCCACTCTGAAGTTACCAGAGACACCTATCTCACAGTAATCATCGCCCTTTTTAAACTGCCACATGCTGTGCTCATGCCACTCACCTTGATACACCAAGCAGTTATGGTCGACCAACTGCTCTGGACGCGACGGTTCGCCATGTTTAGCAATATAATCAGGTGAGGCAACGAGTAGGAACTGACACTTCATCAAAGGACGCGCCACCATACCCAAGGGAAGCTGCTCAGACATAGTTAACAATAGGTCTAAACCTTCGCTGACTACATCCACCTTATGATCTAATAAGCTGACTTGCAGCTCGAGCTCAGGATGTTTTTCCATAAATGATGGCAGCGCGGGAATGATATGCATAGCACCAAAGGACTGGGAAATACCCACCTTTAACACGCCGCGGGTGGCATCGTTTAAGTTATGCACGCTAGCAATGGCCTGTTCGGCATCGCGAAGCAACTCTTCACCTTGCAGATATAACAAATGTCCAGCTTCAGTCAGACTTAAGCTTCGAGTGGTACGCTGGATCAGTTGAACACCGAGTCTATGTTCGAGATCGGCTACCTGCGTACTGACCTTAGATTTAGAGATCCCAAGCCTTCTTGCGGCGGCACTAAAACTACCAGCTCTGGCCACATGAGTAAAAATCGCAATAGGTTCTAACAGTTCTAACATGGAAAGTCGCCTTAAGCAGTTTCGACAGTGATATTAACTTTCGGAATAGCATAGGAATGCAGCACAAATGCCTTGAAGCATCCCTCAATGCCTTAATATCTCACAGCAATTGGGTTCGTTGTAGAGATTTAGACCGAAAAAGTCCGCTAAAGTAGAGTGTTATATCTGACTGAATTGCCAGCTTTTCATTATATTTTAAGAGTATACCAAACATTAGTCTTTAGAATGTAATATTCCATAGTAAATAGCCGCAAGCAATCAGATTAATATCATTCCGCTTGGCTAAAATGAATCAAGAAAAAGCCCCAGACACTTAACGTACTGGGGCTTTTTCATTTATATCACTGTATTTATGGTGTCAGTTAGGTCGACATTACCTGACTCCAACTAGTGTAGGTTTTAAACTACTCTGCAGATCACTATTCACGTAATTCATGGTGAGTGTTTTGAGTCAACACATAGGGGGCTAACTCTGGCACTTCTTTACGCAGTTGATTCTCAAGCACCAGCAGGTTTTCAAAACGGTCACATAAACGGTCGGCTTTCGCTTCAATCCCCTTAGATTGGGATTCAATTTGCTGCTCAATATCATCGCCTAATCTATCCATTTTTTGTGAGAATGCGTCCATCTTAGCTTCGAAGGACTCACCGTCGCCCGCAAGGATTTGGCTGCCGATATTCATCATCAAGGTGCCAATGGAGTTTTGTACGATTTGCTCCATTTCCTTATCAAATTCGTCGTTAAAGGTGTTTTGCATCGACTCTTCGGTCGCACCAAGGTAAAAACTATCGCCCTGCTTGTAGGCTACAGTATCAACACGCTTCTGCACGCCCGCCATCATCTCATCAAACTTAGCGCCAGCCGCATCGCCCATCAGTGGTGTTAATGCCATACTTACAGCTTGAGAGGCCAGTGCAACCGCTTCGTTGACTAATTCAATGACCTCAGGAACCTGAGTCGACACCTCATCGGCATACTGGCTAACCAGCTTTTTCTGTTTGTCGGTTAAGGTTACCTGCTTGCCTTCAACGTATAACTTGTCGACCTCGATGCGATACTTCTCGGTGCCCTTCTCGCTCATCACTAATTTTTTCGGTTCGACTCTCACATCATAGTTAAGAGAAACCTCACAACGCTCATCGATTTGCGGCTCGGTTTTCGCTTGTGCTGATTGCAAGCCAGAAGCGCTTAAAATAACACCCGATAATGCCACTCCGGTTAATAGTGTATTTATCTTCATTGTTGTTCATCCTTTAATCTGAGGAATTCGACTAAGCTAACGTGCTAAAAGATGAATAGCAGAAGATGTGCCAACTTTGTAACAACATGATTATTATGAAGTTATAAAAATTAGCACCGAGAGCAGATTAGTAAATTTCACTAATATTTAGCCTAACAGTGCTAATAAAAGAGTTAAATCAGAAGATTGAACGTCCGAGACGCTGGCTGAGATGCTCAAGCATCGCCGTCCCTGCGAGGGAGTTACCTTGATTATCTAATTCGGGTGACCAAACGCAGACCGAGAGTTCCCCGGGGATCACCGCAATAATGCCGCCGCCAACACCGCTTTTACCAGGCATACCAACACGATAGGCAAACTCACCTGCGCCGTCATATAAGCCAGAAGTTGCTAACAGGGCATTTAATTGCCGAGTCTGTACCTGCGAAATAAGCTCAGTGCCATCTAAGGTTTTACCGCGGTTGGCTAAATACAACATCGCCCGCGATAGGTCGGCGCAATTCATTTTTAAGGCGCAATAATGAAAATAAGTGCGCAGCACTGTATCGACATCGCCTTGAAAATTACCGAAGGATTTCATCAGATAAGCGATGGCCGCATTGCGAGCACTATGCTGATATTCAGAATCAGCCACTTGCTTGTCGAAACAGACTTTATCGTTTTGACTCAGCGCCCTGACCAATTCCAACATCCGATGCTTAGGCGCCCCTAAACGGCTCTGTAATAAGTCAGCGATAACTAACGCGCCAGCATTAATAAAGGGATTGCGAGGTTTACCCCGCTCGAGTTCAACTTGGACTAATGAATTGAAGGAGTGTCCCGAGGGTTCTTTGCCGACGCGGCTCCAAATTTCGGTTTCTTCATATAAAGTTAGCGCTAAGGTTAAGCTGAAAACTTTAGAAATACTTTGAATTGAAAATGGCTCAAGGTAATCGCCTGCGCCTATGGTTTCACCGTCAATCGTGGTTACGGCAATGCCCAGTTTACCAGCATCAACATTGGCGAGCGCAGGGATGTAATTAGCAACCTTTCCTTGGCCGAGCAAGGGCCGAACTTTGTCGACCACTTCCTCTAATAACGCCTGTTCTGGCATTAACTCCACCAGATATCGTACAGATCGCTAACTTCAAGTTGAGTCACTTTTTGACCCGCCCAGAAAGCCTTCACTGCAGCAACATCTTCTTCGGTGCACTTACCGATAGTTTGGGTCGCAATAATACCTTCCCACTCGATATGACCACCGCCGTGGAAACCTAACTTACGGGCTTCAATGACTTCATCGATAAACTTATCGACTGTTGCATCAATATCGGCTTCAGAGACAGATGCATCGAAGGTCCAAGTAATGTCAAAACCTAACTCTTGGAATTCATCAACGCGCATTTTCTTACGTAAACGACGGCTACGATTCTTTGCCATAGTGATTTTCCCCGTTGTGTTAAAAAATAAAAACCATAAAAGATGTTAAGCGATACGCTCAAACATCAGATCCCACACGCCATGGCCGAGGCGATGACCGCGGGCTTCAAATTTAGTCAGTGGACGATGATCTGGACGCGGCACCACGGTACCATCGGCGGATTGGTTTTTGTAACCATTGGCCGCATTCATCACTTCCAGCATATGTTCGCTGTAGTTTTCCCAGTCGGTCGCCATATGGAACACGCCGCCAATCTTCAGTTTACGGCGAATAAGCTCAGCAAACTCCGCCTGCACGATACGGCGCTTGTGGTGGCGCTTTTTATGCCACGGATCAGGGAAGAACAATTGCACGCGCGCAAGGCTGCCATCGGCGATAGCATGTTCTAACACTTCCATTGCATCATGGTGATACACGCGAAGATTAGTCACCCCAGCAGCGGCAGCGTCACTTAAGCATGAACCCACGCCAGGCTTATGGACTTCAATACCGATAAAGTTCTGTTCTGGAGCTTCTTGTGCCATTTGTACTAAAGAGGCGCCCATGCCGAAACCGATTTCCAGTACGGTATCGGCTTCGCGACCAAATACTTCGGTCAGGTTTAATGGTGTTGGGCTGTAATCTAAGCCCATTGTTGGCCACTGAGTCTCAATGGCTTGCGCTTGACCTTTAGTCAAACGACCTTCTCTTAGGACAAAGCTTCTGATCTTACGCAGATACTTGCCTTCTTCATTAAATTCAGCGGTAGTGACTTCGCTCATTTTTGCCTCGTCTCGTGGACAACACCATCTAAAAAGAAGGGCATTATCCAAAGTTCAACTTACAGTGCAAGCACTAATGGAGGCGAAGTATAACAAGATTATCCTAGAGAGCGAATCTAGGCCGATTTTTCGATGGGGTGTTACTTGTTTGCCAACCAATCTCCCGCTACACTGCGCCGATGAAATCTACAGCCACCTTTGCTACACGTATCGTTAATTGGTACGACAACCACGGTCGTAAAACCCTCCCTTGGCAGCAAGATAAAACCCCATATCGCGTATGGGTTTCAGAGATTATGCTGCAACAAACTCAGGTAGCGACTGTTATCCCCTATTACCAGCGTTTTATGGCACGTTTCCCCGATGTGTTAACCCTCGCTAACGCGCCGGATGATGAAGTACTGCATCATTGGACTGGGCTTGGTTATTACGCCAGGGCTCGCAATCTACATAAAGCCGCTAAGATGGTTCGCGATTTGTATCAAGGGCAATTTCCAACAGACTTTGAGCAAGTGTTAGCGCTGCCTGGTATTGGCCGCTCGACAGCAGGTGCAGTGTTATCCCTATCACTTGGGCAACATCATCCGATCCTCGATGGCAATGTTAAGCGCGTATTAGCAAGACATGGCGCGATTGCGGGCTGGCCCGGTCAAAAACCTGTGGAAGAACAACTCTGGCAATTAACCGAGCAGTTAACGCCAGGGCAGGATATTCAAAAATATAACCAAGCCATGATGGATATTGGTGCCAGTATTTGTACTCGCAGCAAACCCAATTGTGCCGCTTGCCCTGTGGCTATTGATTGCAAAGCTCAATTAATGGGAAGACAAACTGAGTTCCCCGGTAAAAAGCCTAAGAAAACTATCCCAGAGAAAGCCGCTTGGATGTTGGTTTTACTCAAAGATAACCAAGTCTTCTTGGCTAAGCGCCCTCCTGCCGGCATTTGGGGCGGACTCTGGTGCTTCCCCGAATTTAGTACTCAAGCCGCACTCAATGCAGAGCTTGAAACCCAAGGTTATCACGCCGCACAACTCGAACCATTAATCGGTTTTAGGCATACCTTTAGCCATTTCCATTTAGATATTCAACCCATGCTACTGAATTTGGATAGCCAAGCGAATGGCTACGACAAGCAAACCTCGGCTATGCAGAGCGTGGGCGCAGTCATGGAACAAAACCAGTCTCTCTGGTATAACATCAATCAACCTTCCAAAGTGGGACTCGCCGCCGCAACAGAGCGCGTGTTGGCCAACTTGGGATCACTCGTAGCTATTGCTAGCAACCTCGACAGTCAGTAAGGAATAATCATGGCGCGTACAGTCAATTGCGTATATTTAAACAAAGAAGCCGACGGCCTAGACTTTCAACTGTATCCAGGTGATTTAGGTAAACGTATTTTCGATAACGTCAGTAAAGAAGCTTGGGGCCTATGGCAGAAAAAGCAGACCATGCTGATCAACGAAAAGAAACTCAACATGATGAATGTTGATGATCGTAAATTTTTGGAAGAACAAATGACCTCTTTCCTCTTCGAAGGTAAAGACGTGGAAATTGAAGGCTTTGTGCCTGAAAAGGGTCAGGAATAAGCCTAAGCGCCTATCCATAAAAGCAAAAAGCGCCCAAGGGCGCTTTTTTATTCGTTGATAAATGCAGCTCAGTAACGTTAAGCTTACTTACGCACGCCTTCTACCACTAAATCTAACTCAACATTGGCAGACGCTGGGCCTAAGTCCATCTTGATACCGTAATCTTTCATCGCAAACGTGGTAGTACCGATAAAACCTGCACGGTATCCGCCCCAAGGATCTTGACCCTCACCCACGGCATGCGCTTGGATTGCCAACGGTTTAGTCACACCATTTAGCGTGAAGTTACCTGTGATAACCATATCGCCATTGCCTTTGTCTTCAACCGAGGTCGAAACGAAAGTCGCTTCAGCAAATTTAGCCGTATTTAAAAAGTCGCCACTACGAATGTGCTTATCACGCTCGGCATGGTTAGAGTCAACGCTTAAGGTGTTCACTTTAACATTCACTTTAGCTGCCGTTGGATTTTTAGCGTCGTAGCTGAAATCACCGCTGAAATCGTTAAAACGACCTACGACATAGCTATAACCTAAGTGACTTACTTTAAAGGTAATAGATGCATGAGCACCTTCGCGGTCAATTACATAATCGGCGGCAGATGCAGCCATTGGAGCCAGTAAAGACCCACCAATCAAAGCAGCTAATAGTTGTTTTTTCATTATATTATCCTCGGTTAAATTTAATCATCTTGAGTAGTGTTGAATCTTTATCGATAAAATGGTGCTTTAACGCGCCTAACGCATGCAGTAAAACCAGAGCAATCAAGCTATAGGCGGCATATTGATGAATATCCCCCGCGATATCAGCCTGATTTTCAATCAGCGGCGTTAGGCCGGGTAACTCAAACCAGTCAAACACCATAATTCCACGGCCCTCTGCCGTCGAAATCAAAATACCAGCGGCCATAATCACCAGTAATAAGAGGTAAATCGCGCCATGGGCAATGTGGGCGCTCACCTTTTCCCATGTCTGGTGATTTTGCTCAGGAGCGGGCTTTGGATTAACCAAACGCCAAACTAAACGAAACAGGGTTACCGCCAGCAGCAAAATTCCAATGCTTTTATGCCAATGTGGTGCCGTTTTGTACCAGGCACTGTAGTAGGTCAATTCCACCATCCACACACCGACGGCAAAGAGTCCTATCACCACAACCGCACTCAGCCAATGGCTGGCAATAGCAATAAGTCCATAATTCAACTTAGTATTTCTAAACATATAGCTACTCCACACCTCTGCACTTAAGTCGCACAATCAAATAATAGTCATTATCATAAAACGAAAATTAAAAACTAAAATCAGTAAAAATCGCTCATATCTTTCTAAAATTCAGATAGATTAACGCTATTATGGTGTTAACGCTGATTGTGGGGCTTAAACGGGTCACTCACGCGGCAGGAAATACAACTTTGAGGCATCAAAAAGGCTCATTCCCAACAGGTTTATAGATAAAAAACAGCCAAAGTGCACATTAAACAGTCGAACACATCATTTATCAGGAAAAAGCACTTGCAGAGGATAAACACCCTAGTTAATATAGCCGCACTTCGAACGAGGCAGCATTAAGTTGTCAGTTTAAAGTAGTCAACTAACGCTTAGTTTAGTTGCCCGAATAGCTCAGTCGGTAGAGCAGAGGATTGAAAATCCTCGTGTCCCTGGTTCGATTCCGGGTTCGGGCACCACCATTCGCCGGCATAGCTCAGTTGGTAGAGCAACTGACTTGTAATCAGTAGGTCCCGAGTTCGACTCTTGGTGCCGGCACCATAAAAAACAAAAAAGCCACTCACTGAGTGGCTTTTTTGTTTCTGGTATTTGGATGAATTCACACTCCTTCAATGTTCGATGCAAGTACATTACGACTAACCAGCTATCAATCATTTAAACAGTGCTTAAGTTCGGTTCTTGGGCATGACGTCATATAAACAAAATACTGATTAACAGCTTAGTCCTTAGCACTGTGAATATTTAAAATTCCCAGTCATCCACTGCCCTTTTACTCATTTATCCCACGACTAAATCGAATTAACCCATTGATAGTTAGGCCAAGTAAACCATTCGCATCTCTATAAAGCCTTAAATAAGGCGCTTTTTGTTTAATACTTGGCCAGTCGAATTAAAAGGGCTTGCACAGTGAAAGCGAGCACTATATGATACGCGCACTTCGAACGAATGGGGTGTTAAACACTCGGTTTGAAGTAGTTAACTAACGCTTAGTTTAGTTGCCCGAATAGCTCAGTCGGTAGAGCAGAGGATTGAAAATCCTCGTGTCCCTGGTTCGATTCCGGGTTCGGGCACCACCATTCGCCGGCATAGCTCAGTTGGTAGAGCAACTGACTTGTAATCAGTAGGTCCCGAGTTCGACTCTTGGTGCCGGCACCATAAAAACAACGAAGCCACTCAATGAGTGGCTTTTTTGTTTCCATATTTTGTATCTAGATTTTGAGTAAAAGTCACAGCATCAATAGTAGGTAGCAACTGACTTACTCTCGATAATTACAGTAGTTCCCGAGTCCGACTCTTGTATCGGTACCTTAAGTAATTTACTTGGTCGTCTCATGCACTATCGGCCTATCCCCCGCCTGCACTTGATGTTGCAAATGCCGCCAACCATGGGTCAACTCATTAAGCGGTTCTTTTCGTTCTGGAAACTGTGCAGACAGTTTATCAATAATATCAATTTGTTTTTTGCACAATAAAGACCAACGGTCAGCATTAGATAGGTACATGGCGTTTTCCTTAACTGAAGTAGTACATTTCCTGAGCAATTTAAGACTATGCCAAAATCATTCCTTTGCCAAATTAAAATTGCGTGTTAGCGCACTGTTAAAAGCAATAACTCCAGAGTATCTTTGTCCTATAAACATAAGAGAGGAGGCATTATGACAGCCACTATTTTAAAGCTCGTTTTTATCGCGATTGGTTTGTTTCTGGTTTATAAACTGATCTTTGCAGGTAAGAAGGGACTGACTATTTTTGAAATGCATTTTAAAGATGGTCGCATGACTCAACATAAAGGCAAAATCCCCGAGCGTTTCGAACGCGAATGTCGCCAGCTGGCCAAAGCGGAAAAGCTGACTTGCACTATTAGAGCAGAAAAAAACTCCGGCGTGCGTCTGCATATTTCTGCCAATGTGAATGACAACCTGCAGCAGCGGATCCGTAACCAATTTCCCTTCGAGTATTACGATAAAAAGGCGGTCGACAATAGCCGCCAAGCGGGTTAATCCTCCTAACGTTCAGCCCTTATTTTTCAGTAAGGGCTGAAAACATCGCCCTCTCGCTAGATTTGCTCGATATTGAGTTTTAAATAGGTTCTAGAATCAAGCAGCTCTAGAATTTAAACTCACTCTTTGTCTCTAGTCGTCCATCCTCACGGGCATCACGAACGCGGCGCTCATTATCATGCACCATAGGATCGCTTGCTGGTTGATTAGGGTCGACTTGCTCATCTGACTGGCCTTCAAACTGAAAATCGATATTCGAACAGGCCGTTAAAGACAGACTTACGAATACCAGCATTAACATCCAATAATTTTTCATCGACTTAGCCATGCAGGATTGAAGTGTTTTGTCAGCCTACTGTAATAAACGAAAAATTATTAGTTAGGCTATACCGTTAATGCTTTTGGATCACTAAGGTCACTTTGGCGACAGTGACGCCCCATTTAATAATATCGCTTTGATTAATAATGGTATTGTCGTTCACTAAGTACATCCAATCATCAAAGTGCACTTGGTATTCATCACCCTCGACGGGCAGTAGCATATCGTAGCGCCAACGCAGCGCACTCCCGCTCGCCTTCCCTTCCGCGGTACCGATAATATCGTCAGCCATGCCAGTGTATTTCCCTTCTCCTTGGGATTGAATGCGCCAAATGCGAGTTTGGGTTTCACCATCATCATAGATAAACCACTCTTTGATGGTGCCTTCCGCCCCCTGCCAACTCGCCTCCATAGTGACATTAAACCGACGTATCACTTTGCCACTGAAGTTCTCAACAATGCCCGATGCCTTAAGCGGGCCATTAAAGAAGCTTTCTAACACTAAGGGGGGATTAGTATCTCGATAGTCACTCACATCGACGCTGGAGCAGCTCGTCAAAAGACTGGCCATCAACAACCCTAAGACAACAGGCTTTCCCCAGTTAAGCTTTAGCAATCGCATGATTTTTCTCCTAATAATTGCGCCCTTAAGGTTGGCCTGCTGGTATTGGTCGATAACCAAATCGCCAGAAATGCTTCGGCTAATTTGGGCTCTTCTATAACGCCAAGCAGCTGACCATTGAAAAAGAACTGACTGCGCTGCGCATCGATGAGTTTGAAACTTAAATGATCGCCAGGCACAACATTAGGCCAAATTCCCTTGAGTAATTGCAGCCAATTGGCAATTTCATCCTTGGTGTAGCCTAAGTGTCGCCACTGATCTGCCGTCGCCTCTAACAGATCATTCGCCTCAATATCACGATAATATTCAATGTCTAATAACTGCGGATAAATCCCGCTCTGGTATTTACCCGTAGTAGTCATCAGTGTGGCTTTATAGACATTAAACCAGAGCCAATCCATCTCACCTCGGCCAACCTCAACCAGCCCTGAGGCCATAGTATTTTCGATGGCCGCTTGCGTGGCGCTATATCCTGCGACTGGCAGCATTAATCCACACAGAGCGCCGAGATATCGCTTTTTTAACAACATCGCTGACAAGATAGATGAATGATGAAGCATCAGATTTCTCCAGCAAGACAAGGATTAACGACGATATAAACGCGCCTAGATAGCTCATCCCATAGACCTATGGCTACGCGAGAGTTTGATGAAAAGAGGCAATGACACAGCCCAAATAATCGCGAGAAACACCGCAGAAACGCCCTCACCATAGGGAAGGCTCACGGCATAAAATGCGGCCCCAGCCAAGTAACTCAGGCTACCGAAGATTGCCCCTAAAATAGCTTGTAATACAATCGCAAACGCGCGGATAAGCTTAAGGCTATGGTGCAAACTCACCGCAAAATGCAACCAGAGACACGCCAACCAAGCGGGAAAAACCGAAAATTCAAATACACTAGCCAACGTAAGCAGGCTATCAACCGCCATACCGAGTAACCCAATCTTAAGCATTGTACTTAAGTCCCGAGGGATAGCGGCGGCGGTTTCCACTCGCGGCAGTAATATAAAATGCAGCACTAACAGAGGGATACTCAGTAACAGCGCGCGATTGCCAAACAACACGCCAGTCCACCACACACATTGAAAACTCAAGGCGTTATAGAGTATAAAGCCCTGATACTTTGAGATATTGAGTATATTTCTCGCCATAGAGGACATCTCATCACCACCTTAGTTGCCGCTCACCGCATTCGGCAAACGGTAGTCTGGGCGCACCGCAACCAAATGCACTGTGCTCGTGGTGCGCTCTAAAAAGCCTCCTTCGCAATAACTTAAGTAAAACTTCCACATGCGGATAAAGTCGTCGCCATAGCCAAGGGCTTGCACTTGCTCGATGGCGCGGTCGAAGTTGTTATGCCAGTCCCTTAAAGTCTTGGCATAATCGAGGCCCATATCATCAATCGACCACACCTGCATATCGGTGCGCTTGGCCAAGTGTCCAACCATTTGGTGCACCGAAGGTAAGCAACCGCCAGGGAAAATATATCGCTGAATAAAATCAACACCTTTGCGATAACTGTCGTAACGTTGGTCGGCGATGGTGATAGCCTGCAATAACATGCGGCCATGGGGTTTGAGTAGGGATTCGAGCTTTTTAAAGAACCCCGGCAGGTACTCATGGCCAACGGCTTCTATCATCTCGATAGACACTAGTCTGTCGTAAGTGCCACCGAGATTACGGTAATCCTCAGTCAATAAGGTGATGCTATCGCTTAAGCCTTCCCGTTCGACTCGCGCTTTCGCGTAAGCATATTGCGCATCCGAAATCGTTGTGGTCGTCACGTGCACGCCATAATGTTTAGCTGCGTAAATGGCTAAGGCGCCCCACCCCGTTCCGATTTCGAGTAAGGTCTGCCCAGGTTGTAGGTCGAGCCGCTCACAAATGGTTTTCAGTTTATGCAGCTGCGCTTGTTCCAGACTCGCTCCGCTATCGGGATAAAGAGCGCTGGAGTACAACATTTCGCGATCTAAAAACTGCTCATACAAGGCATTACCTAAGTCGTAATGGGCCAAGATATTACGTTTAGAGCCCTGCTGTGAGTTACGATTCAGCATATGTTTCATACGGTTAACCGATCCTGTCAGCCAACCAAATTTCGCCTCAATCTTATCGAGCAAGGGCAGATTGCGGGCAAACAGTTGCACCACCTTAGTGAGATCTGGGCTAGTCCAATGACCTTGGATATAGCTTTCACCGGCGCCAATGGAGCCCGAAAACATCGCTTGGCGATAGAAGCTAGGATGCTTCACCACCAGGGTGGCATGCAAATCACTGTGATGCTCACCAAAGCGATAGCTCTTGTCGCCCTCCACTAAGGTTAAACAGCCGTGGGGGAGATTTTCTAATGCTTTAAGCAGTAGCTTACGGGCCAGACTGTCAGGCAATTTTGCCGTAATAACAGAAGATTGCGATGCAGTGTTTTCCATTTTATTTCTCCACTTGGGCAGGATGTGGCACAAAAGGTACGCGCTTAAAGAACAGCTTTAACGCCTGCCAATAAATTCCGCCGAAAATTTTCAGCGTCATAAATGGAAAGCGAAACAACAAGGCGCGAAGGGATTGAGCATTGATAGCTTGGCGAGTCATCGACAGGCTGGCATTGAACAAACGCTTACCCGACTGATTAGGTAGATTCTCGATGCCAATGTTTAAACGTTCAGCGGGCGGTTCAACATGCCACTGGTAGCGCATATCGAGGTTCATAAAAGGCGAAACGTGAAACACTTTATCCGTGGTTTTAGGGGTGGATAAATCCACTAAATAACAGTGGCGTTGGTCCCACGGGGTGTTACTTACTTCAGCGAGCATATATAGAGGCTGTTGTGCTTGATAACAAAAGTAAAAATTCACTGGGCTGAAGTACACGCCAAAGTGACGGATTTGCCCAACAAACAACACTCTGTCGCAAGGCTGGTGACCGCCCAACTCAGCAACTTGCTCAAGCACCCGCTGCTTAAGGGCAAAGCTGCTTGGCTCGTTTATCTCAAGCTGCCGACTCTGGTTATCCCTTGTCGTAAAAGTACGAAGGTAATCCTTGGGATTAAATCTGAGCAGAGCGCGCCGCTGACTGGCGAAACTGCGCCCCATGGCACTGATACTATCGACCTCGTCTAAATCAATCGCCAGCAAAGCCATTTGGTAGCTAAAGTGATGTTTTACTGGCGTATAGCGACTATGGGTCACGCTGCCATAGTAAATACCGCTATTGAGCTCACTCATAGCGTAACCCCAAAGTGAGCGCACACATCTAAGGCGCTGCGGACACCGTCTTCATGGAAACCGTTGTGCCAATAGGCGCCCGCAAAATGGGTATGGTTTTGGCCCGAGATTTCTTCCCGGCGCGCCTGCGCATGTAAACTCTGCTCATTAAACACTGGGTGCGCATAATTAAAACGGCGCAGAATTTTGGCTTCGTCAATCAGCTCAGTCTGGTTAAGCGTTACGCAGAAGGTTGGCGCGTCGCTAGGTAGGCGCTGCAGAATATTCATATTGTAAGTCACAGAGGCGGGGCGTTTTTGATTGCCATCCAAACGATAATTCCAGCTGGCCCACGCCGCCTTGCGCTTAGGTAAAAGGTTGGTATCTGTATGTAAAACCACCTCATTATTTTGATACTGCAAGTCACCCAGAATCGTTTTTTCGGCCGAGCTGGCATCAGTTAACATCTTAAGCGCTTGGTCGCTATGACAAGCGAGGATCACCTCATCGAATTCCTTCCACTCACCATTCACATAGAGTTTTACGCCGTCAGCATGGCGTTCGATGGCACTCACTGGGCTGTTTAAATGCAGACTGTCTTTAAAAGGGGCAATTAAATCAGGTATATAACTGCGTGAGCCACCCTTAAGCACATACCATTGCGGTCTGTTACTGACATTTAATAAGCCATGGTGCTCAAAGAAACGGATAAAGAAACGCAGCGAAAAGGCGCGCATATCCTCGATGCTCGATGACCAAATTGCCGCGCCCATGGGCAAAATATAATGTTCGGCAAAAAAGTGAGAAAACTGCTCGCGGTCGAGAAACTCACCCAAGTTGCCAGCGGGGTAATTATCCTGCTGATAAATCGCCTTGCAGCTTTTATTAAAGCGCACAATTTCATTTAAAAAGGCCCAAAAGCGCGGATTCAGGAGGTTACGCTTTTGGGCAAACAAACTGGCAACGTTATGGCCATTGTACTCAAGCCCCGTTAGGGCGTTGTGCACACTAAAACTCATTTCGGTCGGCAAAATACTGACATTTAAACGGGCTAACAGCCGTTCAAAACGGGGATAAGTTCGGTCGTTAAACACGATAAAACCAGTGTCTATCGCATAGTGTTTACCAAGATGCTCCACATCCACGGTCGCGGTATGGCCGCCTATATAGTCATTGGCCTCAAACACAGTAACCTTGTGGGATTGGCTGAGTAGATAGCCACAGGTCAGCCCTGAAATTCCCGTCCCTACAATGGCAATATTTTTCATCGTCCTGCATCCTTAAGCGCCCTTGGCTGGTTATCCCGTTGGATCATTTTTTGCCAAACCAAGGCTGGTAGAAATGACATCAATTTCAATAAATAAGTAAATCGTTTGGGGAAATGGATCTCGGTTACGCCGCGCGAGAGCCCACGGCGAATTGCCGTTGACGCCGCCTTTACATCGACTTGCATCGGCATGGCAAAATCATTCTTGGCTGTTAGAGGCGTCGCCACAAATCCTGGGCAAATCACACTCACAGAGATCCCGTGTTGAGCAAGATCGAGCCTCAGGCTAGCGGCTAAGTACTGCACGCCCGCCTTAGAAGCGCCATAGGCCTCCGCACGGGGAAAGGCTAAATACGTTGCGCTCGAACTCATCAGTGCCAAGCGCGCGCCTCTTGGCATTAAAGGTAAAAACGCGCCGAGACAGTAGCCCATGGCTATCAGATTGGTGTGCACGACACGCTCAAACAATCTGTCGTCGAAGTGTTTAGCGTCATCGATATACTCGCAGCCACCCGCATTAAGGACTACTAAATCCAGCTGACAGGCGCACTGAGCCAGTAAATCTTTGATACGGAGAGCATTCTCTTGGACTTGGCTGCGCTCATTAATATCAAAGCTGATGCAAGTCGCCCCAATCAGCACGGTTTCGGCAAGTGCATCGAGCTTGGCTTTATCTCGGCCGCAGGCAATCACATGCCAACCAGCGGCGAGATAATCCTTGGCTAATTGCAGCCCAATCCCCGAGCTTGCCCCTGTGATCAGCACAGTGTTGATTTTGTGGATCTGTACCGAGGTCATCACTTTGCCGCCCTGTCTTTAAGCAGGCGAATGAGACCGCCCATGCAAGGCAAATGCTCATACAGCATTTGCCCTAAGTCGAAATAATCCCGGTGAAAGTAAATCAGCTGATGAAACTTAAGCTGGCTCATGCCATCAACCCGGATAAGTTCGCCCTTGTTTAATTTAGGATGGCAATATTGCATCTGCCAGAATAGCGAAGCTTGGGAGTCATCTTGCAATACTTCTTTGATTTCAAAGTGAATGTAGCCAACGTTTTTGTAGAGTTTGGCAAAATACTCAGTCAAGGCAGTTAAACCATTCACTTGATGCATAGGATCGATAAAACAAATATTGTCATCGTAGACCTGAGCCAGCAGATGCAGATTGTCCTTGTTTAATGCTTGATAGAGCGCGATAAACTCATCAACCACACCGCTCTGTTCAATCTTCGCTTGGTTTATCATCCAGATAACTCCCTAAGGGATAAGTTGTAAGGTTGAGCCTATGGCCTAGGCCTTTTTCAGCACCCCAAGTACCGCTAGCGCCCTCGCCCTTGCCGCATTGTGCTCCACAATTGCATAGGGATAAGCCGAGTCAGACTCCAGCGTTGGCACCTCAAATAACGAAGGCGTTTTTTGCATATTGGGTTGGTGCAAACGCTTGATTCCCCAAGATGCCAGCTCTGGTAAGTACTTACGGATAAAGCTGCCATCTGGATCAAACTTTTCGCTCTGGCTGATAGGATTAAAAATGCGGAAATAAGGCTGGGCATCGCAGCCACAGCCCGCCGACCATTGCCAGCCACCGTTATTAGCCGCCAGATCGCCGTCGATAAGATGCTGCCGGAAGTAACGTTCACCCCAGCGCCAATCGATAAGCAAGTGTTTGGTTAAAAAGCTCGCCACCACCATGCGCAGTCGATTGTGCATCCAGCCAGTTTGATTAAGCTGGCGCATTGCCGCATCTACAATCGGGTAACCCGTTTTGCCCTCGCACCATGCCAAAAACTCAGCTTGGTTGTTGCGCCACTGCACATGGTCGGCCTGACGATTAAAGTTATGCCCCTTGGATAAATCTGGAAAAGCCACTAACAAATGGCGATAAAACTCCCGCCAGATCAGCTCATTCAACCAGGTTCGCCCAGGGCTAGTATCATCGACAATTACCTCGGGAAAACGCCCAAGCAGCGCCGCAATACATTGCCTTGGACTCAGCACACCCAGCGCCAAATAAGGGGAGATAACACTGGTACCCTCGAGAGCAGGAAAGTCCCTATCCTGTTTATAGTCTTGGGCTTTTTGCTGAATAAATGCGGTAAGAATACGTTTTGCCTGCCCCTCTCCCGCCGCCCATTGCTCGCTAGAGGTTAGCTTGCTAGTGAATGGGAAACGTTCTTTAAAACTGATTGGCTTTGGTTCAGGTAACATAGGGCCAAGCGGCGCAGGTACAGCAAGCGGCAAAATGGCGCGCTTGGCGGCAACTTCTCGCCACTTGCGGCTAAAGGGCGTGAACACCTTATACATATCACCGCTTAAGTTAAGCACTGTGCCCGGCGGTAATAGGCAATGCTCGTCGCTGAGCACCAAGGGAATACCCACATCGAGACAGGCTTGGTCGCGCTTTTGCTCGTTGATTTCGGGTTCTCGCCCCGCGAACACCCGCTCAACTCCAAGCTTTTCACAGTAACTCGCTAAAAAGGCGGGCACTTCTTTAAAGCTATCAAGTTGAATAAGCTCAAATTCAATCCCTAGGCTTGCGAGTCCTTGAGCGAGCAAATTCACATGCCGCTGGATAAAATCAATCTGGATCGGCGCCATATCGTGGCTGAGCCATTGGCTCGGAGTCGCAATATAAATCGCCCTGAGTTTTGCGCCAGGCACTTGCCGCACCCAATCACAGGCTGCCGTCAGTGCTTGGTTATCCGTTAGGCGCAGATCCTGGCGAAACCACATCAACGTGTGCTTTGCCGCTTGGGGTTGATTATCACTCATCGGCTTGCCCTCCTTGCTCCGCTTCGGCCGCGTTTTTGTTCTTACGTAGCTGTTTCTTCTGTTGCTCTTTTGCCGCCGAAACTTGGCTAACCCATTCAGCCAAGTCTGGCGCCATAAACGCTGATAAGGCCGTGAGAGTCAGTGCAAAGGGGCCGATGAGATAACAGGAAAGTGGCATTTGCTCGAGCAAGCTTTGCAGCTCGAAGATTTTCGATGGTGGATGATTCGCCTCAGGCACTAGCAAGAGTGCATCTACCTTGAGTCGATTATTGATAAGCCCAAGACTTGTGGTGTCGAGTACGCCAAGATGAATGACTGACACTCTTAACTCGGCAAGCTCTAAGCGTAAAACCAGACTATACAAGCGATTAGTCATACTCAAGTTGCTTATGCTTGAGTTGCTTGTGCTTGAGTTGCTTGCGCTCGAGTGAATCATGTTCGAATGACCCGCGTGCAGCTCTGCCGTTTTTTGCCCTTGGATAGATGGCAAACACACGACACCGATTTGCGCCAAACTGGCCTGCCCGGCAAAACTGGCGCGCCCTCCGATGCGACTGGCTAACTCACTTTCTAGCCATGCAAGCAACAGCTCGGCATCTAAACGAGGCTCAAGCAAAGCAGGTAACTGCGCCATCCAAGCCAGCAACAATTTTTGTTTCACTAATTGAAAGGGATATAAGCCAAGGGCTTCATCAAGGATTTGGTGCAGCTTTGATTGATCCAGTTCAAACAGCGCACTATTTAAAGCTGTGATCTGCTCCTGCCACAAATCCCCCTCTTGCAGTGTAGTATGGTCATCCTCGGTCGCACGAGCTGAACTCATCAGTAACGGTTTGACCTTACTGATGGCGACCCCCTTGGCTAACCATGCATTGATCTCATGGATTTGTTGAATATTTTCAGGTGTGTATAACCTATGGCCCTTAGGCGTACGTGCAGGGATCACCAGCCCAAAGCGCCGTTGCCATGCTCTTAGTGTTACCGCGTTAACCCCTGTGAGTAGCGACACTTCCCCTATCGGGAGCAGCTCGCGACTCTCGAGGTTTTCGGCCTCAATCTTTGAATCATGTTGTTTCATGTCAATCACTTAACTCGTTAATCTTAATGCATTATCTAATCGTTCAAGTGCGTATTTTCGCCAGCTACCTGTATTAATAGGCATAGCGCAGCTTTAATTCCTCAGGATGGGGATTTAAGTACACTTGATCCTCAATATAGGGGGTGGGAAATTGGCGCAAATAGTGGTTAATCAAAGTGATAGGCACCAGCAAAGGGAGAAGCCCTTGGCGATATTTCATAATCATTTCAGACAGTTCTAACTTCTGTTCCTTATTCAAATGCTTTTTAAAATAGCCCTGAATATGTTGTAAGGTGCTGGTATGGTTTCGACGGGTCGCATTGATTTTTAAGGCGGTCATAAAGCCCGCAAAATAGCGCTCGGCGGTTTGATCTAAGTCTTCAATATTGGCCACAATCGGCCCTAGCTCGCGGTACCATTTAGGGCTATGGGCCATCAATAGGTACTTATAGCGGGAGTGAAACTTGACTAACTTGTGCTTGGTTAGGCCCTCATGACACATCTTATGCCAGTCGTGATAGGCATAGACTCGGGTAAAAAAGTTTTCCCGCAGCACCATATCGTGCAGGCGACCTTCTTCCTCGACGGGGAGATAGGGGTAGCGTTCCATTAATTTACGGGCAAACACTCCAATGCCTGATTTAGTGCCATTATTGGTACCGATTTTGTACTCAGTCACCCGTTTCATACCGCAGGTTGGCGATTTGGCGCAGAGTAAGTAACCGCCTAAAAAGCCTAATTCCTCAACCTTTTGCTCGCTAAAGCGATTGAGTTTGTCGGTGACATCTAAGCTGCCATCACCACTCTGCACTCGGATCTGCTCACCATCGCGCACTAATCGAATGCTTTTTCGCGGTGCACCTAGGCCAATCGCCATTTCTGGACACAAGGGAACATAATCAAAAAAAGGGGCAATCTCTTGATTACAATAGGAAGAATTTTTATGCCCACCGTCAAAACGCACCTTCTCCCCTAGTAGGCAGGCACTGATCCCAATTTGAATTCGCTGCGGATTAAACTTGTACATAATGCTATTCCTTGTATCACTTTGAATAATATTACGGACCATTCTTGTACAAGGATCAAGTTTTTGTACAAATTTTTATAAAATTTTTCTGACGCTAAAAATCCAACGAAAGTCGCTAGGGCTTGGCCCTGATATTGCTTAGTTTATTCGCCCCATTGGCGCGGCATCAGGAAGTAAACATCGACGAGGGAGAATAAGGAAATGACGGTCATCAATCCCAATAGCTATGCAGCCATTGCACTAAGCCAGCTAAAATCGGCTCAGACTCAACAAACGCAGGGCGTACCAAGCACCGCGGAAAGTTCGAGCCCTCAAATGACAGCTCCGCAAGATACTGTCACCCTATCGGGCGGTGTGACTCGAAGCGCTGAAACCAGTGATACCTATAGCCAGCTTGCGCCAAACGCCAAACAACATTACACCAGCAATGTGCAAAATATTGCCGGTTCTCAAGAGAGCGCAAAATCCGAAGACAGATTAGCGGAGGCCATGCAGGCAATCCTCGACAAACGCACCGGAGTCGACAGGGAAAAACTGAAGCAGCTAGAAGAAGAAATGGCGAAAATTGCCGCCAATGACAGCTTATCCGAAGAAGAAAAGGCCAAGCAGATAGCGCTACTCGAAGCCCAAAAAGCTGAGCTAATTAAAGAAGCGACTGAAAAAAATGAAGAGCGGCAACGCAATAATCAAGCTGAAGTCTATTTTAGTTAATGCTTAATATTTTGTGCTAAGAACCTGAAAAACAAGACCTTGATAAGCAAGTCACTAGACACACAATGAGTGAGATGCAACCCCAAATACCATCGGCAGTGTGAGAACGGTGAAAGATAAGTAAACTGCCGCGCAAAATAACGGCGGAGTCGTCAACTGTTGAAAAACAAAAATCCGCCCCATCTCTGGGGCGGATAAGTATCTAAATCAGGACTTTTGATAACGCTTTCAACCCACAAGCTAAGCCATACCCGATAGGCAAACTAGCGTTTCTTGCCACCTAAGGCGCGCTTCTTAGCTCGCTGTTTTTGAGCCGCTTTACTATTGCGTCTTGGCTCGGGTTCCATCTTATTAAAATCAGGTTCAAAGCCGGGATACCATTGCTGCGGCAGGCGTTTATCGAGCAATGCTTCAACCTCTTCAAGCAGCAGTGCATCCTCTTGGCTAAAGAGCGTAATCGCCAAACCAGTGCTACCCGCACGCCCAGTGCGACCGATACGATGGATATAATCTTCGGCAATAAAGGGCAGTTCGAAGTTAATCACATACTGTAAGTCGGCAATATCGAGGCCACGAGCGGCAACATCGGTCGCGACTAAAACCTGCACTAGTCCTTGTTTAAAATCCTTTAAAACCTTCTCCCTTGCGCCTTGGGATAAGTCACCGTGAAATGCCTGCGTTGCCACCCCGAGTTGATTAAGCTGAGTAGTCAGCTTATCGACACCCTGCTTTGTGCGGCTAAAGATCAGCACTTGCTGCCAATTTTTACTGCGTACTAAATGGCTGACAAACTCGGTTTTACGATCACTGTCGATGGCATAAACCCGCTGCTCCACCTGTGCGGCCGTGGTATTGCGTTTCGCGACTTCGATAAGCTTAGGCTCACGCAAAAGGTTTTTACTGAAACCGAAAATCGAATCATCTAAGGTAGCCGAGAACAGCAGTGTCTGTCGCTGCGCCGGCACTTGCTTGAGCACCGCTTTGATTTCATCCATAAATCCCATATCGAGCATACGGTCGGCTTCATCAAATACCAGCACACTCAAATGCTTAAGGTTAAGCGCACCTTGACGCAGATGATCGAGCAGGCGCCCAGGCGTCGCGATAAGCACATCGATGCCGGCCTTAAATTCGGCTTGCTGAGCCTCGATACTCACGCCGCCGTAGGCAATCCCGATACGAATGTCAGTGCCTTTGGCATATTTCCCAAAACTCTGCTGCACTTGCACCGCTAACTCACGAGTCGGCACTAGCACTAGGGCTCGAATATCCTTAGGTGCATCTTGGCTTTGGTTATCGAGGAGTAATTGCTGCAAAACCGGGAGAGCAAAGGCTGCGGTTTTCCCTGTTCCCGTTTGTGCACCCGCCATCACATCCTGTTTTGCCAAAATAGCGGGAATGGCTTCAATTTGGATAGGCGTGGGCTGCTGATAGCCAAGTTCGGCTAAGGTATTCACTAACTGAGAATGTAGGGAAAGCGCGCTAAAAGACATGGAAGATCACCAAAAACAATAATGGCGCCATGTTAACAGACAGCCGCTAGAGCGACCAGTTGCATTGCATCTGTCAGTTGCTCACGGCGTTAATCGTGCCTAATCAGCCTGATGATCGATAGGCACGCTTAGGCTTTCACTAGACGCGCTTAGGCTTTCGCTAAAAACGCCTCAACATCCGCGGGTAATAGCGGACGGCTGAAGAGATACCCCTGCGCCTGATCGCACAGGTTTTGGGTTAAAAACTCGGCCTGTGCTTGAGTCTCAACCCCTTCTGCCACTATCTCTAACTTGAGCGCATGCCCTAGAACAATTACGGCTTTAGCGATAGCGGTATTGTTGGTGTCGAAGGGAATATCCCGCACAAAGGATTGGTCAATCTTAAGCTTATGAATCGGCAGTTTTTTCAGATAGTTAAGGGAGGAGTATCCGGTACCAAAATCATCGACCGAAAGCTCAATACCAAGATCCCCTAGCAGCTTTAAGTCGCGAATCGCCACATCGGGATTATGCATCATCACGCTTTCAGTCACTTCAAGCTCAAGGCAAGTGGCGGGCAATCCTGTTTGTGTCAGGATGCGTTTTACATCCTCAACAAAGGAGCTACGTTGTAGCTGTTGTCCGGCAACGTTAACGGCGATTCGGCCAAAGGGTTTCCCCTCGGCAAGCCAACGCACACCTTGAAGGCAAGCGGTTTCGAGCACCCACAAACCAATATCGTAAATCAGCCCGATTTTCTCGGCGACGGGAATAAATACCCCTGGGGAAATTTGTCCCAATATCGGGTCATTCCAACGCAGTAGCGCCTCAACCCCTATAGTTTTACGGCTGACTAAATCCAATTTAGGCTGATACATCAAATACAAAGCGTTTTGCTCAAGGGCGCCATAAAGCGCACTCTGCAGTTTTAGATGCTCAAAGGATTGCTTAGTGAGCGACTCAGTGTAAAAAGCAAAGTTATTGCGGCCTTCACTCTTAGCGCGGTACATGGCGGCATCGGCGTTACGCAGTAAGGTATCGGCATTACTGCCATCATCGGGATAGATGGACACTCCCATACTGGCTGTCAGACGCAGATGATCCCCAGTGCTCACCACAAAGGGCTGTTCAAACACTTGGCGTAATTGGTTAATGGCCGCGGCGGCATCCTCATGGCTTTGAATGCCCGAGATCAGCGCCACAAACTCATCGCCGCCAATTCGCGACAACACATCTTGCTCTTGCAGCTGACTGCGTAACCTCTTAGCCAACTCCACTAGCATTTCGTCACCAATACTGTGGCCGAAACTGTCGTTGATATGTTTAAACAAATCCACATCAATAAACACTGTGGCTAGTTGGGCATTGAGCCTTTTTGCATGTCTGAGTTCTTGTTTAAGCTGCATCATCAGCTTCATGCGATTTGGCAGATGGGTCAAAGGATCGAAATAAGCTAAATGGGCGAGCTGGGCCTCGCTCTGTTTTTGAGCGGAAATATCGGAAAATACCGCCACAAAATAGCGCACATCACCTAACTCATCATAAATGGTGCTGATGGTGATATTTTGCGGGAAGATAGTGCCATCCTTGCGGCGATTCCAAATTTCGCCATTCCACTTACCCGTCTCGAGTAAGTGATTCCACATGGCATCGAAAAAGGCTTTCTCGTGGCGACCCGAGTTAAATAATCGTGGATTTTGGCCGAGCAACTCTTCCCGCGAGTAGCCAGTGATTTCATAGAAGGCACCATTCACATCGGTGATATTGCCATGCCTGTCAGTGATCACCACACCTTCGAGGGTATGTTTAAACACATTAGTCGCCAGCGTGAGCTGCTCTTCAACCTCTTTATGCTTGGAGATATTGCGGGTCATGCCTATGACACCGGCAAGCGCGCCGTCGGCCGTAGTAGCCGGAATTTTAAGGGTTTCTAACCATAAGTGTTTATTCTGTTTTTCACCGTCTAAACACTCGGCGACGATAATCGGTGTCCCCGCTTCAATCGCAAGCCTGTCACCATTGAGAAAAATCTCGGCGATTTCTTTACCAAAAAGGTCTTCATCCGTCTTGCCGACAATTTCACTGCGTGGCAACTCCCAGGCTTTCTCAACACTATGGTTGCAGATGGTATAAACACCTTCGGTATTTTTAACCCAAATATGTTCTTCAAAACTATCGATAAAGGTTTGTAGGTCAATGACATCGGGCGCATAGACTTGCCCGCGCTGCGCCTCCAAGGCGTATTTATGCTGCTTTAGCAACTCGCTCAAATTGAGCTGTAGGCTATTGACCGTGAGCGAAGCCAATTGCAGCGCCCTATCCCCTAAATGTAAAGGATCGCTGTTATACACACACAAGACGCCAAAATGCGCCCCCGAAGTCCAGAGGATCGGCAGGTAAATCAAACTGCCAAGCCCAGTATCGCACCATTGGAGATTGCTGCTGATATTTTGGATCAAGGCGCGCTTATAGGCACACGCCTGACGAATATCCTCGGGAAGGTCCACCTGATGGTGACTAAAGGTGCGTGATTCATTGAAGGGGTTATAAGCGGTGTCAGCAGAAGAGGCGACTTTGACTTTAGGAGTGGCATTTTGATGCAGGTTTAAATGCGCTTTAAGATTAAAATGCCGAATAAGGGCTTCAATATCAGATGATTGGCATTGAGACGACTGAACTAATAGACGATAGTCACCCGCCACACTGGCCTGTAGGACCACAGCATGTGACTGAGTCATATCGGCAACCAACTGTAAATCGTTTGCCCAATCCGACAACTGTTTTGGTGAAATTGTAATATCAATCATAAGCTTGCTAACTGTAGCCCCTACAATTCCATTTTGATTGAGGGCATGCCCTCGCCTTAACACACTGCAATCCAACCTTAACCGCCAGCTTAGATTAGTCGCTCAAGCGCTTTAACACTCAGGCTCGCTCAACAATATTACCGCAGACACTCAATCATCGTCATTCACTAATACATAAATATTTGGCCCAATCGCCGATTACTTTGTTTCAAATATCGCCACGAAAAAACTAGCAAATCTAACCTAATGAAAATAAGAAATTTTTAGTCCCTTCAACTGACAAAAAACCATTCATCAATCCCAACACTGATTTAAATACAATTTAGCGCCTTTTCATTGACAACAACATTATCCTATTGTCTACAATGGAAATATTCAGGATGAAAAACAAGGATCTCTATGCCTACCGTGCCCACAGCAACACCCGCCATCCCGTTAACGAGTCAACAGCTTTATCGTAAATCCGAACTTAAACAGCTTAACCCTGAGTGTCAGTCTACCGCTCAGCTCACGCCACTCGATGATATTGTTGGGCAGGAGCGTGCCCAACAGGCGGTGGAATTCGCCATGGGGATCAAGGAAAAGGGCTATAACATTTATGCTATTGGCCAAAACGGCTTAGGTAAACGCACAATGATGCTGCGTTACCTGAATCGCCATGATCCTATTGAACCGTCACTGTTTGACTGGTGCTATGTGGTTAACTTTGACGATACTCGCAGCCCTAAAGTGCTTAAGCTGACCGCAGGAACGGGGCAAGAGTTTAAAAAGTCCATCGAAAAACTCATGCTAAAACTGGTCAAAGCGCTGCCCTTAGCCTTCGATAACGAAATGTATTATGCCCGAGCTGAAAAGCTCAAAAGCCAACTAGCACAAAAACAAGAAGCCGCGCTGACAGAGCTGAGTGAAGAAGCCAAACAGAAAAACATTAGCCTCAGTTTAACCCTGCAGGGCGATTATCAAATGGTTGCCCTCAATGGCGAAGAGCCCCATGACGAGGTCTCCTTTGGCGCCTTAACCGAAGCCGAGCGCGCCCAGTTTGAAAGCAATATCAATGGGCTCGAAGTTAAACTTCGCGGCATCATTCGACAAAATACCGAATGGGAAGAAGAGTTTAGCGATACCCAACAGGAACACGACGAACAAGTCGCTAAAGATGTGCTGGTGCACTTTTTCAAACCCTTGAAAGACAAATACAAACATCAGCCCGAAGTCAGAGCCTTCTTAACGGGGATGCAGTCGGATATCTTAAGTAATTTAGATATTTTCCTTGAGGAGAGTGAAGAGCAACTCGCCCTCGCCTACGCCTCCCTTGAAAAGAAAATGCCACGCCGCTATCAGGTCAACGTCATCGTATGCCAAGGGGAGCAAAAATTCCCGATTGTGGTTGAAGAAAGCCCAAGCTACCACAGCCTGTTTGGCTATGTTGAGAACGCCACCTTTAGGGGCACAGTGTTTACCGACTTTTCACTCATCCGCCCAGGAAGCTTACACAAGGCCAACGGTGGCGTGCTGTTGATGGATGCCATCAAAGTACTGGAGCGCCCCTATGTATGGGACGGCTTGAAACGTGCACTGCGCTCCCGCAAGTTAGATTTAAGCTCCTTGGAGCGGGAAGTCTCACTCTCGGGCACTATCTCATTGGCGCCGGAACCCATTCCCTTAGATGTGAAGATCATTCTGTTTGGGGATCATGAAACCTATCAGCTTTTACAGCATTATGATCCTGATTTTAGTGAGTTATTTAGGGTCACGGCCGATTTTGAAGATGTGATGGACAGAACCGATATTTCGGAGGCGCAATATGCACGATTTATTTCCAGCATAGTCCACGATAACAATATGTTGCACTGTGACCGCAGTGCCATCGCACGGATCATCGAATACAGTTCCCGTGAGGCGCAGGACCAACAAAAGCTGTCGCTGCATTCGGCAAACATCGCCAATCTGCTTAGGGAATCAAACTTCTGCGCTAAGGCCGCCGCAAGTCAATGTATTGAAAAACAGCACGTTGAGCAGGCACTGAAAAACCAAGAGCAACGGGTCTCACGCCTGCACGACAATATTATGGAGAGCTTTATCAACGGCACAACATTAATCAATACCCACGATAAAGTTGTCGGCCAAATCAATGCGTTATCAGTGATATCTACCTCAGATCATCAATTTGGTCTGCCGAATCGTATTACCGCCACCACCGCCTTTGGTAAGGGGGAAGTGCTGGATATTGAGCATAGGGTTAAGCTCGGTGGCCGCATTCACTCTAAAGGGGTGTTAATCCTGACGGCTTATTTGGCTTCGGTCCTTGGAAAAACCGCGCAAATCCCCCTCACCACCTATCTCACCTTCGAGCAATCCTACAGCGGTGTCGATGGTGATAGCGCCTCGATGGCCGAATGCTGCGCCATCATCTCCGCCATCAGTGAGTTGCCCTTGAGGCAGGATATTGCCATTACCGGATCGATGAATCAGTTTGGTGAGGCGCAACCCATCGGCGGCGTAAATGAAAAAATCGAAGGCTTTTTCGATGTGTGTAAGATTAAGGGCCGCTCATCGAGCCAAGGGGTAATTATTCCCGAGTCGAATATCGCCAATCTCATGTTACGCCAAGACATTGTAGAAGCGGTTGCGCGTGGAGAATTCCATATTTGGGCGATTAGCCATGTCACCCAAGCGATGGCACTACTCCTGGGCAAAGCGGCGGCGACCTTAGGAGGCGATGATGGGAAACACACAGGCCATTATGCCCCAGAGTGCGTATTTGGGATTGCCCAGCAAAAACTCAATGCCCTGAGGGCGCTCCCTAAAGCCAATTGATAGTTGGACCAAAAGCAAAAAGGGTTAGCTAAGCTAACCCTTTCTTATCGGTAATTGCTGCTCTGAGTTACACCAAGCTTGCCAGCATTTCATCGCTATAGGTCACCAATTCATGACCTTGGCGCACTCTTGCCACATAATCTGGGTTGGCAATAAAGGGACGACCAATCGCAATTAAATCAAACTTATCGGCGGCAATCGCTTCACTTGCCGATTGGGCGCTGTAACCACCTACACCCACTAAGGTTTTGCCATAGTTAGCACGCACATAGCTAGAAACACGGCCATCTAAGTAATCAAACTCCATGCTGTCGTCGAAGATACCGATATGCACAAAGGCCAGTTCACGTTTTTCGAGCTCAGGTAACAGGTAATCAAACACGGCGCGGTCACGGTTATCGACAGCCATATTGAAATAGGCGCCGGGAGAAATTCGAAGACCGGTTCTGTCTTTACCAATACGCGCCGCAATCGCATCAACCACTTCTAAGGCAAAGCGTGACATATTGGCCGGTGTGCCGCCGTATTCATCGGTACGACGGTTGCTGTCATGGTGTAAGAATGCATCGATTAAATATCCGTTTGCACCGTGGATCTCAACCCCATCGAATCCGGCTTCAATCGCGTTTTCGGCCGCTTTCGCATAATCGCGGACTAAACCCTGAATATCTTCAAGAGTTGCCGCTTTTGGAGTGACATAGGTCAGCTCACGCATTCTGGGCACACTGCCCTCTACTTTTTCAGCCGAAGGCGCCAGTACATCGCCGCCACCGAAGAAATGTGGGTGCGCGACACGGCCAGTATGCCATAACTGCACAAAAATCTTGCCGCCGTTGGCATGCACAGCATCCGTCACTTTACGCCAACCGGCGATCTGCGCTTGATTAAAAATGCCGGGCGTATTTGGGTAACCTTGACCATCAGGGCGAATGATCGTCGCTTCGGAGATAATCAATCCCGCTTCGGCGCGGCGAGCATAGTAAGCCACCATGTCATCGGTCGGTACTAAATCCGCATCGGCCATACAGCGCGTTAATGGCGCCATTAAAATACGGTTTTTTAAGGTAATAGTGTCATTAAGTGTGTAGGTATCGAATAAATTACCCACGGAATTCGCTGCATGTTCAATCGTCATTGCTGTTGCCCCATTCTTGAATGTGCATTCAAGATATTCTTATTTGAACGATCATTCAAGAACATTTTTGAATGTTTGTTCAAAATTAGTTAGAATCAGCCGCAAGTATCGGTGAGAGGTGAGATTGCAATGCGAAACGCAGAGTTTGATAGGGCGCAGGTGCTCAGGGGGGCGATGGCCGCCTTTATGCACAAGGGATACACCAAAACCAGCATGCAGGATCTGACCCAAGCAACGGGGTTACATCCCGGTTCCATTTATTGCGCCTTTAGCAATAAGCGTGGATTGCTGATCGCCGCTATCGAGCAATATCAGCAGGATAGAAACGAGCAGTTCAAGCTTATCTTCTCCAATAGCCGTCCCGTGCTGGGTAATTTAAAGACCTACTTGGACAATATCGTGGTCGAATGTTTAAGCTGCGATAGCCAGCAAGCTTGTTTGCTCACTAAAGCGTTAAATGAAATTGCAGAACAAGATGATGAAATCCAAAACATTATCAGTCAAAACCTCATGCTTTGGCAGAATGCGTTGACGGCACAATTTGAATTAGCAGCCTCCCAAGGGATGTTGCAAGGCGAGCTTAACAGTGAGCAGCGGGCGCAATACTTGATGATGGGTATTTATGGGTTAAGAACCTTTGCCCATACCCATCCGCAGGCGGAAATCCTGCAACAATTGGCCGATAAATTGTTTGATGATGTCTGCAGATAAAAACGGCGTGCTTAGTTAAGCAGCCCCAAAAACGCAAAAGGACAATAAATCCACTTATCGTCCTTTAAGTTTCAAGTGTTACCAGTGCTATTTTTCGTTTTTATTAACCTATATTAGCCTGCGCAAATACCCGCTCACCGAGTGAGTTCAATATTTTACACTCACCTTCAAGCACGGCGATGATGGATTTTCCCTTACGAAAACTCGCAGGTATCATCACACGACCGGAATCGCTCACAGGTAAACCTTCTAACACCGCGTTGTGCATAATTAACCCGACTGGCGCGTCATAATACAAAACGGTAACTGTCGCTTGTGTTGCTTGCATAACTTTTAACTCACATTAAGCAGAATCTACTGCTATCGATCAAAGTGGCAAGAGTCTCCCTTCATCTCTTATAACAACAAAACTCCAAGATGCATTTTACCTTTAAAAATCAAAAAACTATAAAAACATCATGCGACAAGCCTAAAAACAACCCTTAGGAAAATCTTAGCGCCATGAATATCCACTTATTTAAGCACTTCGGCAAATAGATGCCAAACTATTTCTATTCTGTTAAGCGAATACGCGCCAAAGATCACAACTGGTCAACATTTTATTCTGCGTCGTTATGCACTAAACCTAGAATAAATACACTAATTAAGATTTCGCCTTAAATCCAATCCTAAAACCGCCCCAATGTTTGCCATTGACATAAATCGGGACGGACAAATCATGCATCACTTCCCCGGTATCCCGCTTATAGGTTTGCAGCAGCACAGGCTCAGTATGGGCGCCGCAGCGTATTCCAGTCGGGTCGTTAAACAAACGCTTAGTGCGATTATGCACCATATCAATTTCTACCTTACCAGTTAAGGCTTGGCTAAAGCGTTTATTGTGGGTCGGGAAATAACCTTTTCTATCCACGGCGCCGGCATACACTATCTCACTGTGCTTGGCGAGGATCGGCTCTTGTATGGCTGGAAAATGTTGATCGGTATAGCGGTCAAAGGCCGTGCTATACTTTTGTGGCTGAGTATTCGCAATTGGTTGATATTGTGGATTAAACAATTCAGTCTCGGTAAAACTACGATTCGCTAATCCCTGGGAGAGTTTTTCGCCACAGGCTTTAGCCGCTTCATTGGCGAGTAATAACACTTGTTGGTCAAAGGTATGGGTATCCCAATTCGCTAGGGCTCTGAAAATACCCTCAGTGGTTAATGACAGAGTAAACGCCTGCTCCGAGAGTTTGTGGCTTTGTTTACCTGTCACTGTGAGTGAGTCACGGATCTGGGTCACCGAGCTGCTTATCTCATTGGTCGTGTGGTTATATTGCTTGAGAGAGTCTTCCATATCGCTAAGGGATTGCGCCGAGTGGGTCACTGAAGTCGAAATGTCGGTAAAGTGGCCATCGAGCGTCCCCATCGCAGAAACCACATCGGCGGTTTGTGAGACAACCTGCTCCATCAGCCCCGAGGTTTTATCAGTTTCGGCGCGGATTTCGAGCAACATCTTACCAATATCTTTGGTCGCTCCTGCCGTTTTTCCCGCAAGGCTGCGAACCTCATCTGCAACCACGGCAAAACCACGCCCCTGCTCGCCCGCCCGCGCCGCCTCAATGGCAGCATTGAGAGCCAGTAAGTTCGTTTGCTCGGCAACAGAGTTAATCACTTCGGTAATTTTTTGAATTTGCTCGGCTTTAGACTTTAACGCTTGCACCTGCTGTGCGGCGGTATTGATGTCGCTACTGAGGGATTCAATCGCCGATACACCCTTTTGTGCTTGGATACGCCCCTGCACACTTAAACGCTCCGCCTCTTGAGTTTGCCCTAAAATATGCGTGGCATTGTCGCCTAACAGCGCCGTGGTATGGCTTAATTCTGACGCAGCCACCGCGATGGCACTGGCATGTTCGCCATTGGACTCGATGGATTTATTCAATAGATCAATAAAATGCGACACCTCGGCCGAGCCAATCGCAATCTTACTGGTTTGCACGCTTATCTCATGCTCTGGCGAGTTGATAGATTTAAATGATTTCACCACTTGCTCAGGCTCTGGCGCGTTATGGCTAAAAAAGCGCTGCACAATCCACAACACCCAAGCACAGACAATGACCCCCAACACCAATGCCTGGGTTAAACCGGACAGTGCTATTGCGTTGAGTAACAGGCTACTGAGTACGACTAAAACGAAGCTGAGCGCAATGGCGACTTTATGTTGTAATTCCATAATGTTTCTCACTGAAGACTGATAAGGAAGTGAGAGAAGCGGAGATTCACTGGCTATCCTTTACCATTCGATTCGCCTAAGCCAAGCGGAGCAGACAAGATTAAGAACGGTATAGTGAGTCTATCCCTCTGACTGAATTGAACTATTCGCCCTTAGGAAATATAACCTATCTTGCTATCATCAGCACTCTACAGCGCTTATGGCATTAGACCTTAGTATAGATATGACCGAATTGCACACGCTCTGGAACCAAAAGTGTCAGCAATAAATGCCATCTTAAAATGTGGTATCCATCGCTTTATCGGCAATAATTCCCGCGAGAGTGACTGCACAATCAGACTTAAAACTGCTAATATCGGCGCAATTTTTTTGAGCTAACGAGATCAAGATGGGCAGAGCATATCAAAACCGTAAAGAATCCATGGCGAAAACAGCTGGCCAGAAAACCCGCCTCTACTCGCGCTACGGTAAAGAAATTTACGTAGTCGCCAAGCAAGGTGGTGTTGAGCCAGACGGCAACTTATCACTTCGCCGTTTAATCGAACGCGCTAAGAAAGACCAAGTGCCGGCACACGTTATCGAACGTGCTATTGATAAAGCCAAGGGTGGCGGCGGTGAAGATTATGATACAGCTCGTTATGAAGGTTTCGGCCCAGGTAACTGTATGGTTATCGTGGACTGCTTAACCGACAACGTAAAACGTACCTTCACCGAAGTACGTCAAGCCTTCGTGAAGAACGATGCCAAACTCGGCACCCCAGGCACTGTGGGCCACATGTTTGATCAATCTGCTGTGTTCGTATTCCCGGGTGAAGACGAAGATGCCATCCTCGAGATCCTGATGATGGCCGATGCCGATGTAAACGACGTCGAAGTGGAAAACGGCATGATCAGCGTTATCGCGCCGCACACTGAGTTCTTCAAAGTGAAAACCGCACTGACCGATGCGATGCCAGACATCAACTTCGAAGTGGAAAACATCACCTTCGTACCACAGAACATGACGCCTGTGTCTGGCGAAGATATCGCGACATTCGATAAGTTTATTGCCGCATTAGAAGATTGTGACGACGTGCAAAACGTGTATCACAATGCAGACATTCAAGAATAAGTTGATTCTGATATCAAAAAACGCAGCCTAATGGCTGCGTTTTTGTTTGCGGATATTAACGAAATACGATATCCGCACTCTTGGCTAAACGCACAAAGGCGCCTTGGAGCGTGGCATTATGGTGAGCAATAATCGCCTCTGCCGAGAGCTGCGCCGTATCCATACAAGTATGCGCATCATCGGCTAACACCACCTGCCAGCCAAGTACAGCCGCAATCCGACAATTGGTATCGATACAATACTGGGTTTTCATCCCCACTATCACCAGCTCGCTGACCCCCTCATGGGCTAACGCCTCTGCTAATCCGGTTTGATAAAAACAACTTGGCTTGGTTTTATCAAAGATATTATCCAGCTGTGGATTAATCGCTAAGGATTCTATCAATTGCCAATTTGCCGTTCCGGCGGCAATGGGGGAACCTTCTGGCCCCGTATGGCGAACCGCCCAAATCGGTGCCCCGGCCTCACGGGCTTTAGCAATTAAGAGATTGATATTATTTAGCACCTGTTCCCGATTAAAGGGCGGCGCATCGGCGTAAAACAGCCCCTGCTGCATATCAATTATTAACAGCGCAGTTTTAGGCAAGCTCATGTTATCCATCACATTCTCCAGCGTTATTGCCCAAAAGACGGAAAAAACAACCCCGCCACTTTGGGCGGGGTTGAGTAATCGATTTTTTGAAGCACAAATCGCTACGCACGCACCGCCGAAGCAGTTGTGGTCGTAGTGTGGGTGAAGTAAACGGTAAATTTGTGCATAGGGCCAAGTTATGCCAGTCGCTAAAGAAGATCAAGCCAAGTTTGATGACATTTTAGTGAAATAAATCAAATTGCTAATGAGTAGACTTGCATTAACACCTAGTCATATTTGCCATAGTGACTTATCCCATTCTTGCCTTAGAATGGATGAAAATGTTAATAAAAGGAAACAAGCTGGTGCAGGGAAATCGATTAACTAGAGCAGAAACTATGCTGATTGGCGCAGGCAGCCTCACCTGGGCGCTCGTCGCTTGGCTAGGGCTCAATCAGGATATGCAAGCAAAGCTCCCCACGCTCGCGACCTTTAGCCATATCGCCCTTTATTCCTTGTTTATCTTGTTCTTCTTGTTATTAACGACGCTGGACTTCCCCCGAAAAAACCTCAATCTAAGCAGGCTGTTAAGCACCGCACTCGTCGGCAGCGTCTTCGGATTGATGCTGTTGAGTCAACATCCATTGCTCCCCATTCTGCTGGTGATTTGGGCCTCGCTCTTGCCAGAATTTTTTAATCGCCGCGTCGCGATTGCACAGATCCTGTTAGCCAATCTTGGTTATTACCTGATCCTGCACGCACAAACCTCAAACAGTGTGATGATTAATGTGCTTATTTACATGGGGTTTCAACTGTTTGCCTACAGCAGTAGCCAAGCGAGATTATCCGAGCGCGAGTCTCGCCGGATACAGGAACATCTTAACCAACAACTTATCGCCACCAGAGCCTTGCTGAGCCAAACTAGCGAACAGCAAGAAAGGTTGAGGATCTCACGGGATCTGCACGATATTCTCGGCCACCAGCTCACGGCGTTATCGTTGCAACTTGAGCTCTTAAGTCATCAAGCGCCTACGGAGCTCAAACCCACAGTCAATCAGAGTAAATCACTTGCCAAGGAATTATTAGAGAGCATCCGCGCCGTAGTTCGGGCTCAGCGGGTGAATATTGGTCTCGATTTAACGCCGCCGCTCGATGCCATTGTAAGCCGTTTACCCAATGTTAGCCTGCAGTATGAATCGTTAATGCCGCTCCAGTCGACTGAACTGGCCCAAGCCTTATTGCTCGTGTTGCAGGAAGGAATAAGTAATGCTGTGCGCCATGGCAAAGCCAATCAACTCACGCTGTCGATGCAAGAGGAGCAAGCCGAGCTTATCATTTGCCTTAAAGATAATGGCCAAGGAATTAGCCAAAGCCCCTCTCAGGGTGTTGGGCTAAGTAGCATGCAAGAAAGGTTATCTCCCTTTCACGGCAGTGCGCGTTTGCAAGCTAATCAGGCAGGCGTAGACAGTTCGCGTACTCAAGGCTGCTCGCTAATGATTCGTCTACCGCGCGGCAACACATTGTAATGCGTCATGTAAACCGACACGCTAAATCAAGGAATGAATCCCCCATGGAATCTCAGCATAAAGTCACAACCTATGGTCAGCCCACCGCTCGCACAATCAGAGTAGGATTAGTGGAAGATCAACAGCTTGTACGTCAGGGTATCGCCAGCTTGATAGCCATCTCACAGCATATCGAGGTGAGCTGGCAGGCCGAGAATGGTCAAGAGGCGCTAAAACGGCTGCAAACGGATGCCGTAGATGTGCTTTTAAGCGATATACGTATGCCAGTGCTCGATGGTCTCAGTCTGCTAAAACAGCTTCGCGCCGCACAAAATTCCATACCAGTCATTATGTTAACCACCTTTGATGACAGCGAATTGTTTTTAAATAGCCTGCAGGCGGGCGCGAATGGCTTCTTATTGAAAGATGTCTCTCTGGATAAATTACTTGAGGCCATCGAAATCGTGGCCCAGGGCGGACACTTGATTGAACCTTCAGTACTTGAACAGATGCAGCAATCCTCTGCAACAGCGCAAAGCGGCCCGACTCACTACTTATTATCCGAACGCGAGCGGGAGATCTTAGGTTTTATGGCGGGGGGATTTTCCAATAAAGAAATTGCCAATGCAGTGTTTTTGGCCGAAGGCACGGTCAAAAACCATGTATCCACCATACTGGCTAAACTCGATTGCCGTGACCGCACCCAAGCCGTGCTTAAGGGGTTGCAGCTCTCTTTGATTTAAGAAATGCGGCAAATTTAAGGATTGGCTTATAAATGCCTTGGCTCTAAATATTATGGCTTTACCATTTGATTTAGGACGTGTCACACAGCCAATAAAAAAGGGCCAGTTGGCCCTTTTTTATTGCATCGTTAAGGTAATAACCTAGCGCAAATCCATCTCTTGGATAATTTCATGGGCGATAGGTGGCGTTGTGCAGGTTGGCTTTTCATGTAAGTCCGCCTTTAACTGGCCTTTGCGATGTTTAAGTGCAGCATCCAGTTTTTTAGCTGCTGCGGCAATCGCGGGATACATGACTTCATCCGTACCCGAAGCTGAGATGCGACTACCTTCGTAATTTGTCCGAATTTCAACCTGAAACTCGCCATGCTCCTTCGCAATAATAATATCGAGGCCGATGAGTGTGGGGAAATGAGTGGCGATTTTTGAAAACTTTTCGTTAACGTGTTCTTTTACAGAATCAGTAACATCGACATGGTGACCAGAAAGATTAATTTTCATAGATTGTCCCTTTTAGTGTCTTTACTTTTTTTCACTTCACTATTAGAGCTTGGGGCATGGCAAATAAAACACAAGCCCCCTAGGCAAATATTTCGAGCCAAACGGGTATTAGCAGCTGCTAAATGTGAGATTTATCAAAGAAATGACACGATAAGGGAACTAAAAAAATGAGTAACTGGTTGATTTATAATCGACAAAAAATATAAACCAACCAGTTGAATACCAAGGATTAATACTTACGTTGTACGCTCTGTTGCCAGAATTGCTGCGATAGGTGGTGGGTTTTAGTCGATAATCGCGAAACCTGATCTCCCCTGGCCGCCGCATCCTGGGTCTGCTGCAAACTCTGCTGCGCCAAATCGCTGATCACATGGATAGCACGGCTGATTTCTGCCGCCACGGAGGTCTGCTGAGTCATTGCGGCCGCATTATCATCACTCAAAGAGTTAATTCTAGCGATAGAAGATAACAACTCACCAAAGGCAATGCTGGCATCCTGCGCTAATGAAACTGAGCGCTTAACCTGCTCTTGACCCGCCGTCATAGTTGATACCGCCCTTTGCGTACTGTCTTTAAAGCGGCTTACAATCTGTTCAATTTGCGAGGTCGACTGGCTGGTTCGGCTAGATAACTGCCGGACTTCATCGGCAACGACCGCAAAACCGCGACCGCTTTCCCCCGCCCGCGCCGCTTCAATCGCGGCATTCAGCGCTAACAGATTGGTTTGATCGGCAATCGCGCGGATCACTTCTAGCACTTGATGAATCGCTTGGCTGTCCTGCTCAATCGTTTGCACCACATCGGAGAAATGGCTCACCTGTACACTCAGCTGATGTATCGCCTCGATAACGGTTTCAAGCCGTGAATGACCACGCTGCGCCGCCTCATGGCTAGAAACCATCTCGGATGCGGTGCGATGGATATTATCCGTTACCTCCGCAAAGCTGGCACTCATTTGCTCCATCGCCGTTGCAGCCTGTGTGGTTTGCGCGCTCTGGCTATCGGCATGTTCCCAAGTATTGGTGATAGTTTGTTTCAGATTCACGCTCTGCTCTTGGATCTCACTGGCAGAATCCGCCATTCGGCCCACTACGCCGCCAATTTCGGTGATCAAAAATCGCAGCGCCAGATCTAGCTTACCGATTTCATCTTGCCTGCCGGTGTAAACCCCCATAGCAACGGGATCATCGATAATATTGCTGGCCACCTGTACTAATGCCTGAAAAGGCTGCATGAGCATATACCACAGACCCAAAGCAAGTAGTCCACCAGCAAGGGCAGCTAAGATGGGCGAATACGTTGCCAAGTAGGCAGTTAGTGCGATGGTAAACAACATCGTCACGAGTATTTTTCCGCGAAATCCTAAGCGGTCTTTTTTCAGCGCCTTGGGCTGTTGTCCTTGATTGATCCCTTGATAGATTTCCTCGGCCGCCTTGATTTGTTCTGGGGTTGCTTGGCGGCGAACGGATTGATACTCATGAATTTTGCCATTTTCGTACACAGGGGCGACGTAGGCATTCACCCAGTAATAGCCACCGGTTTTTGTTCTATTTTTGACAATCCCCATCCAAGGTTTGCCGCTTCTTATCCGTTCCCAAAGCATTTTAAAGGCGGCTGATGGCATATCACCATGGCGCACTATGTTATGCGGGCTCCCCTGCAACTCGGCAACGCTATATTCACTGATCTGCGAAAAGGTTTGATTGACATACTTAATGTTGCCTTTCAGATCGGTTGTCGAGAGGAGAATAGCGTTTTCGGATAGGTGTTTTTCACCATTTTTTGAATGTGTTTGCATAGGGCGCACTAACGGATTCCATGTGAAAGTTGCGCCGCATTTTGCCAAAAGCACAGAACGCCTGCTTTGATTAAGCTCACAGTGAGAGCATAAAAATTAACCAAATTCTAAACAAGCAAGATCAATCACATCAATAAAAACAAACATTTGTGACAAATTGCACATTATGAAATGTTTGCCGCTTAAGCGACTCCAGCGTGATGTTTACGCTGTCACAAATTCGTTAGGGATCTCACAGATAAACGCAAATGATATTGTTTATCATTTAAATAAACTAGGTTATACTCCAAGCCGAGTAGCGACTCTCCTTTGCTCATGCACCCAAGCGGACTGGGTTAGGCATAAGAATAATCAATGGAGTGGTATGCATGATATGGCACATCGCCATAACGGTTTTAATATTGACTGAAATAAGCAACACTTATGTCTCATATCCCAGTTTCCAATACACCAACATCGGCAGCCTCTGCTTCCGCTGTGACGAGTTATTATCACGCCGTCATTCGCTGGATTAAGCAAGACCAGACCCAGTTTGGTTTGCAGGTGTTTGTGCGCGCCAGCGCCGCTTTATTAGCGGGTTATATCGCTGCGGCAACACTAGCCTGTATGTTGACCCAAGTCCTGCCTATGTCTCGATTTGAAAGCACCTTAACCGCCAATATGCTGGCCTTTTTGTTTTATGCCATCGCCATCATTTACGCCTTCTGTGTGCGTAAAACGTGGCATGCGTGGCGTGACTTAAGCCTATTTAGCCTCCTGTGTTTTGCTCTGCTTAAGGTGTGTGGACAGTAAGATGAAAGAAACTTTTTTTAGAACCCTCTCCTGGCTGCACACTTGGGCGGGTTTGCTCGTGTGCTGGGTATTACTGCTGATCTTTTTTGCTGGTAGCCTGAGTTATTTCCGCCATGAAATGAGCCTGTGGGCCGAGCCAGAACTCCACCGCGGCGCCTTTCAAGACTATCAAACGAATCAAGTAGCGACTCAGCTTGACCAAGGTCAAGACTACATTGAAGCGCATTCCGCGGCGGCAACCCAACGCTGGTTAATCAATTTCCCAACCGATAGAAGCCCCATGCTGAGCTTTGCGTGGCAACTGCCGCCTGAAAAGGGTCAACGCCGAGGCAAAATCGAGCAGCATGTCACCAAGGCCGATGGCAGTGGCATGATCACCGATGTCCGCGACAGCCGCGGCGGTGACTTCTTCTACCGTTTACATTTCGACCTACACTACATGCCAGCCATTACGGCGCGCTACATTGTGGGTGTCTGCACTATGTTTATGTTAATTGCCCTTATCAGCGGCATCGTTATCCATAAGCGTATCTTTAAAGACTTGTTTAGCTTTCGTCAGAACAAGGGCGCTCGCTCTTGGTTAGATGCCCATAATGTCAGCTCTGTGATTGCCCTGCCCTACCATTTAATGATCACCTATACTGGCCTCATCACTTTAATGCTGATCTATATCCCATGGACGGTAAGCACAGCTTATCCTGAGGATAATCAAGCCTTTTTAAAAGAACTCAATCCGGCGAGACAAACAGAAAAAGCCTCGGGCATTCAGGCAGAGCAAGTGCGCTTAAGCCAACTGTTGCCCCAAGTTCAGGCAGAATGGGGCGATGCACCTATCAAGCAGGTGATTGTTTCCTATCCGAAAGATCAAAATAGCCAAGTGACCTTCTACCAAAATACCGGTAAAGACGTCACCGACGAATCAACACTCCTAGTGTTTAACGGTGTTACGGGTGAACTCAAGTACGCCAGCCCCCATGAGATGTCGGCAACCGTCGTGACCTACGACACTATGATGTCGCTGCACACCGCGCGTTTTGCCGCGCCACTGCTGCGTATTTTGTTCTTCTTCTGTGGCTTACTCGGCTGCGCCATGGTCGCAACGGGCACCTTAATGTGGGCGATTCGTCTACGCCAGAAGCAGCAAAAGGCAATCGATAAAGGCGAGAAAGCGAGTCGTGGTCTGCGCTTAGTCGAAGGATTAAACTTCATGTTTATCTTAGGCTTGCCCTTAGGCGCGGCGGCATTTTTCTATGCAAACCGCCTACTACCAACGGATTTTGCCGCCCGCTCAGCCTGGGAAGTACATAGCTTCTTTATCACTTTAGGAGCGATGGGCGTATGGGCATTTTTCGGTCGAAGCCGACGCCATTGGCAATTCGCCTTGATGCTTATCGGAGCGCTTTATTGCGCACTGCCGCTGTTAAATGCGGCCACGTCTCCGAGCCACTTAATTGATAATATCCGCAGCCAACAATGGGCACTGGTTGGGTTTGATGTGCTCGCGCTGTTACTGGGTTGTGCCATGCTTTTTGCGAGCACTCGACTCTCGGCCGTGGTGAAAACATTGCAAAAGCCGAGTCGAAAAAATACCACAGCAGTTGAAAAAGTCAGGAGAAAACAACCTGAACCGAGTTATGCTAACGAACTTGCCTCGTCGTCTCCCTTGGAGGAAGCAAAATCATGATGCCAGAATTTATCCCAGTGCTCGGCATTCTCGGGCTCAGTTATCTCTCCCTTGCGCTGTTTGCGTTAGCCAAGTTTGGCCATTTTAAGGATGTGTTTAAGCGCCCACCATCGCAGTGGCAGAGCCGTCTGTTAACCCTGTTTGCTTGGCTGTTATTAATCATCAGCCTAAGCACCTGCGCCCAGGGACAAGGTTGGGCCTATGGCAGCATTTTGTTTATGGGGATCATCTCGCTTGCGGCGATGCTTGTGATTTTGACCCTAAGCTACAGCCCGCGCCATCTTCCCATCGGTATAGTCACCGGCAGTGTATTGACTTGCAGCTTACTGTTAACGGGTGGGATCTAAACCGTTTCCAAGGCGGCGCACTAAACTGTGCGCCCCATGCTGGAGAAGTCTTTTTAGCTAAGCTATAGTGCCCTGATGTCCTGCAATGAGGAGAAAAACATGGGCTTTAACTTAACGGTGAATTGGCAAACCTCTCCAGCCGAAGAAGGCGAATTCTGCCGTGACCACAGCATTACGTTTGGCAGCGGTCAAACGATTCAGGCATCTTCTGCCCCCGAGTACAAGGGCAATGAACACTTGGTTAATCCAGAGGAAAGCCTGCTTGCGGCCTTGTCCTCCTGTCATATGTTGACCTTCCTCGCCATCGCTCATCTTAAACGTCTCCCTGTCGCCTCCTATGTCGACGAGGCTTCGGCTGAGCTAGGGAAAAACGAGGCAGGCAAGCTTGCGGTCACAAAAATGGTCTTAAATCCTAAGGTAGTGTTTGCCGAAGGTGTCGAGGTTTCTGCTGAGACTCTTGAGAAAATTCACGAAAAAGCACACGCAAACTGCTTTATCGCCAATACGTTAGCGACAGACATTCAAATTAAGTTTTAACGATTTGGGGCAAGTTTATCGCGATAAACTTGCCCTTTCCGATGACCTATTTCCCCACCCGTTCAGCTTAGCTCAAGCTCAGTTACCGTATGATAACGCCATATCGCACGCTCACACTCGAGGTCAGCTATGCAAATCCAAGCCTATCGTAATACCGCAACCCCCTATCAACAGCCAGCAGCAACAGCCACGACGAGTACGGCAGCAGCCGCACCCGCCAGCGCGAGCACTGTGACCCTGTCTAATGAAGCGAAACAACTGTCGCAGGTGGACCCGATCCCACAACCTCATGCGCCAGACTTAAGCAAAGTGAAGGCGGGTGTTGAGCAATATGCCCATATTCAAGCGACCAAAATGAAGTATCAGGTCGCATCGGACATGGTCAATATCGCGATGGGAACGAACGATGGGATTTCGGCTCCCACGGCTTACTATTTGAGTCACAACGATTCGGCTAGGGCTGCAACTGTGGGGCAAATGGCGAATCAACAACAAGTCAACACCCTGCAAGCCTATGTTGATGCCAGCGAAAGCACTAATGAGTGGGCATAAAAAAAGGTGTTGTCTCGGGAACCACAAGACAACACCCTAACATTGAACCAAGCCAGCTTAACTCGGCTAACTTAAACCTTAGTTAAATTTCTATTTTTTAAGCTAATTACTTAGCTTTTATGTCTTCTGCCATTCCTTTCGCCGGCATAGGCTGCGCCTTCAATGCGGGGATAGGCTGCTTAATCAACTCATCCTTAAGATAGCTGATGGCCGTTTCGAGCTGCGCATCGTGGCCATTAAAGGTCGCAAAGGGTAAGTTATCCACCTCGATATCCGGTGTTACCCCATGTCCTTCGAGTACCCAGCGGCCATCCATCGCATATTGCGGATATTCGGCGACCCGCGCCATACCTTTATCTGTGAGAGAGTTACGACCCGATAACCACACGCCTGCGCCCGCGGTTTGCTTACCAATGAGCGGAGCAATGCCCAGCGCCTTAATCCCCGCCGAGAAGGTTTCACCATCTGAGTATGTCAACTCGTCGGTTAACACCACTAAATGGCCACGGAAGGTTTGCTGCATATTGGTATTAGGCGTGCCATGGGTTGGCTGCCAGAAGGCCCAAGCGCGGCGTAACAGTTTTTCGATGATCCAACTATCAATATTGCCACCACGGTTACGACGCACGTCGATAATCAAACCGTCCTTGTCGTAATTGGTGTAAAACTCACGGGCAAAACTCTCAATATCGCCGCCGCCCATGGCGTATAAATGCAGGTAACCAATCTTGCCCTTACTCGCCTCGGTCACGACACCTGCGTTGTGGTTAACCCAATCTAAATAACGTAATTGGCTATCGACCTGAGTGCTAACCGGCATCACCACGGTTTTATGGTTTTGGCCGCCGCGTTTAAGCTCAAGCAACACCTGCTTATCCTGCTGATTACGCAATAAACGGGTCACATCGGCCACATTAGTCACAGGTGTGCCATTGATGGCGAGTAACATATCGCCTTCTTTCGCATCGACTTCGATACGGCTTAAGGGCGATGCCTGGCTTGGCAGTTCAGGATCATTACGATAGATATGGGCAATTTTTACCCCATCGTTAGTTTGTTGTAGCCGCGCGCCTAAACTCGAACCTTTGGCCGCGTCAGGGTCTTTGGGCAGATCGCCACCCCGCACTTGCGAGTGCAACGAATCTAGCTCACCCATCATCTGCATAAAGATATCGTTTAACTCGTTACGGTCGGTCAAACGATCAAGTAGCGGTTGGTACTTGGCCTTGGTCGCTTGCCAATCGAGGCCGCGCATCTTCTTATCGAAAAAGGAGTCCCTGTGCATTAACCAGGCATCTTCAAACATTTGTTGCCATTCTAGGGTGGGTGAAATCGCTAATTGCCACTGATCCGTTTGCACCTTGGCATTTTCGGTATCGCCCAACTTGTCGCCCGCATCGACGATCAGCAGCGACTTTTCATTGCTTTTTTTGCGCAGCAACAACTTGCTACCATCGGCGGACACTCTGTAATTCGCCACGTCTTCGGCAAACACTTCGGCTTTTGGGCGCTGCTCGCTAAACTTAATCGTCATTAAGCTAGGCTCGGTGTCATCGCCAATGGCTTGGTCGAGCACATAGAGACGGCCATCAATGGCAGTTAACTGGCTGTAATTGCCTGAATCGAAAGGCACTTGCCATAAACGCTCGCCAATTCCCGCCCAATCAATTTTTACAGGCGTAGGCTTATCTTTAGAGTCTGCCTTTTCCGCCGTCTTAGCCGTCAGCTCTGTGGGTTTGCTGAAGGGGAACTTGGCATTCTTCACTAAGGCAATCGCAAAAATCTGGCTGCGTTTATCAAACACTGGCCCCATATTGCGGTCGCCCCAAGGTGAGCTTGGTGTCGCAGTAAACTGGCGATTGGAGAGGAAATATAACCACTGGCCATCGCGACTAAAGGTCGGCGAATAGGACTCATACTTGTCACTGGTGAGCGCTTGGGCCTTATTTTCGTCCACTGAATACAGCACAATTTGTGGCCTTTGCTTACCGATTTCGGATTTAGTTAACGCGATAAAACGACTGTCTGCCGACCAGCGAATATCCGCATAGGGGCCGAGTCCCTCACCGTTGCTGATGATTTTTTGATTGGAGTTTTTCTTCAGATCCAGCAACCACACATTGCCATCGTTATCATCGTGGGCAAGGTAGCGGCCATCGTTTGACAGACTCAGCGTCATTCTTAAGGTATGGCCATCTTTGGTGAGTTGCTTCGCGCCGCTGCTGCCATCGGCAGGGAATTGCCAAATTTCCTGTTGGCCACTCATGTCACTGATGGCATAAACCGATTTACCATCCTGACTCATAATCGCATTGCGCACGCGATAGGTACCAGGCAGTGCCACTTGGACTAAACGTGAACCATCAATGCCCGCAATCGCCACATGGCTACGGGCGGTGATCACCACTTTATCGCCCGCAAGCGCAAGGTTCGCTGAGGTCGCATAATCCATAGGATCTTTTACCCAATGTTCGCGGCGTTGGGCGAAATCGGACTTTAATTCAATATCTAATAATGAGTCTTTGGCAGCGGCGATATCAAAAACATGAATATCTGCGCCCTGCTGGAACACGACTTTACCTTGGTCCATGCGAGCGCCGCGCACCTGCCAATCTTTATATTGGGTCAACTGTTTCGCGTCACTGCCATCCAGAGCCATGGACCAGAGATTGTCGTTACCATCGCTGTCGCTGATAAAGTAGAGTCTGTCTTGCCATAGCATAGGTTGACGCACCGAACCTTGATGCTGACCACTGAGCAACTGTGCCTCGTCTTTGCCACCGAGTTTAAAGCGCCATAACTCACCCTTAGCGCCGCCGCGATAAACCTTAGCGTTATCGCCGGTGACCTGCAGGCCAAAACGGGTAAAGTACACATATTGATTATTGGCATCGACCACCCCTTCCACCGCATCGGCGAGTGGTAAGTCGGTCGTCGCCAAGGTTTCTGGATTCACCAGTCGCAACATCCAATTGTTCGCAGGGCCAAAACCACTATCGGTGGAATAAAGCACTTCGCCCTTTGCGGTCCAGCCTTGCACGCGCACTCGGCTATTTTCGAAACTCACTCGTTTGGCCACACCACCCGCAACAGGAATAACATAAACCTCACTCGCGCCCTCATAATTGGCGACATAGGCCACCCATTTACCATCGGCGGAGATGGCGGCGCCTAGCTCTTCGGCAGGAAGAGTGGTCAGGCGCGTCGCCGCCTTTTGCCCGAGCGTTTGCGTCCAAAGATCACCTTCGGCCGTAAAGACTAAGGTCTGGTCATGCAATGCTGGCGCACGGTAATAACCTTGATTGCTGGCGGGTTGAGCGATGGCGTGGGCTGCGGACAAAGTGCCAAGGGCAAGCATGCAGCAGGCAACAGAATGACGAAGTTTCATGTGTAGTCTCTATCCTATTGTTATTGTTAGCAATGGACTGTTAATGGGCGTGATTGACGAATGATGACCCAAAGTCTGGCAAAGTAATCCCACAAGCTAGCAGAAATTGATAGAGAGAGCAGTATCTTAAGCCAATAGAAGTTTTAGCAAATGTGTCATAGGCTTACCATTTGCTATACCAATAATCTTAAAGGTATTTATCTGAGTCATTCGATGGTGAGCAAGTCAGCATATTGCCAAGAGAATGAATTAAACTGATGACTCATTTTGGTTTGTTGCGCCAGCGAAAATTGCTGCCACTTGTAAACAATTCGGGCAATCTCACCATTGGCGCTTAGCGCCTCGATGGCGACATTAAATTGCTTCACTCGCGATGACGAGGATGTTTGCTTGCTGAACATTAAGTGGATTTGATTACGATCCAAAACAGGTTTCAGTGACGATAACCTCACCCCTTGATGCTGACTGGCTATATAAGGCATAGCCATGGAATCACCGATAATCAGATCCGCTCGGCCATAAGTAAGCATTTGCACCGATTTGTCGGCATCGGGACTGAGTATCAACAGGTGCTCTTGTTCTAAGCGCTGCCGCGTCTGCTCATAATCCACGCCATACCATCCACTGATGGGCACTAATAAACGTAGTTTTTGGCTGAAAATATCCTGCCATTGGGTCAACTGGATCTTGTCTTTTTTCTCGTCCAACACAAATAGACGCACTTCTTCATCACGGTAGGCGGCTGAAAATAAGGCATACTCCTCACGTTTGGCCGTTTTGGTAGCGCCCATCATCATGTCTAAGGAACCACTTTTCAGCATTTGGTGTGAGCGCTTAGCGGGCACATTGATAAAAATCACCTCACAACCTAAGTGTTCGGCAAAGGCGCGAAGCAGCTCCACATCAAGCCCCTGCGCTTCACCCTGCTGATCTCGCCAGGCATAGGGCGGCCAATCGTTATAACCGACTCTCAGGGGATTTAAACAGACAGATACTACTGCCTCAGAAGGAGCACCAAAAGTGGGGAAAATAAAAATACATAACAGCAAGATATGGCTAAACTGAAAAACGAACCTAGGCACCATAGTCGCCCCATTATCGGTTGTTCTCGTCCCTATCTAGGATAGCTAACGCATTCAGTTTGCCGTTAGAACCCGCAGCGTTCCTATCGCCTTCCTAAGCTTAGTCCGCATCACCTGAGGATGCCATAGGCTTAAATTGGCTCAAGCGCCATTAAGGCATAAACCCTTGGCCTTACAATAAGCATTTGTACACTATCGCAACCACTTTGGTTGGGTCGCCCATATCCGTTTGCAACCACACTATATGGGTACCACCTAACTCCTGTCCTTGCAAGGCGGCGGATTGCTTTGCCTCGGCAAGGTTATTGGCATGGCGACTCACGCCCGTTACTAAGGCAAAACTATCACAGTGAGTCACTTCAAAATCGTAGGCTTCGTTAATGCGCTGTTGCAGTTGCAAAGGCTCAACTGCACAGCCGGCAAGAAAAAAGATAAGACAAGATCCTAATAAGGCACATTTAAACAAAACAGTTTATCCAATTGTTAAATCCTAAATAGGCGGGCGAACATACCGAATTCAATCCGACTTAATTGTGAGGCAAGTCACATCTCCTTAACGACAACCCATACACTAAGTTACAAATATTAATTTGATTTCAGGTAGTTATATAAAGGTTTGATAATCACTGTGGATGATAAGTTTTAATTAATTCTCTTGAGCCTCATTTACACTTGTAAAAAAGGGAGTCAATTGACTCCCTTGATATTTCGCTTAACAGTAATTTTCAAGCTCAGCTTAACACCGCAAATAAATGTGACTTTAGCTGGGCAAAATCGGCGGCTAATTCAGCCGAGAGTATAGGTTTATGCTCCACCGCCTTAAGTTCTGCAGGCAAAGGTAAATCGAGGTTAAGCTCTCTATCTACGACATCCTTAAACTTGGCGGGATGCGCCGTGCCTAAAAATATCCCCACTTCATCAGGCACTAAGTTGAGCGATAACGCCTTAGCCGCAATCGCCGCATGGGGCTCAGACACATAGCCCTTAGCTTGTAATTCCGCCAAGGCCTCCGAGGTTTGAGCCTCAGACAGGCGAATACCCACTAAGTCCGAAAGTGGCCAACCGAGTTTCTCGCAAATAGCCTCGACGCGCGGCCAGTTACTTGGCTCGCTCACATCCATCGCATTGGACATAGTCGCTTGAGTGGGATTGGGTTGCCAATCACCACTCTCTAAATAACGTGGGACAGTGTCATTGGCGTTGGTGGCGGCAATAAAACGTTTAACAGGTAAGCCCATGGCTTTGGCAAATAATCCCGCGGTCAAGTTTCCAAAGTTTCCACTGGGCACGGCAATCACAGGATCGGCCTCATGGCGCTGTTTCGATTGGGCGACCGCTTCGAAGTAATAACAAATCTGTGCCAGTAAACGACTGATGTTGATTGAGTTGGCCGAGTTTAAATGCAAGCCATCACGCACATCGCTATCTTCAAAAGCCTGTTTGACTAAGTGCTGGCAAGCATCGAAATCGGACGCTACTGCCACAGTGTGGATGTTCTTACCTAAGGTGGTGAACATCTTTTCCTGTAGCTCACTGATTTTGCCCTTAGGATAGAGCACGACTACATTGACTTTATCTAGGCCGTAAAAGGCATCGGCCACCGCCGCCCCAGTGTCACCCGAGGTCGCGGTTAGAATGGTTAAGCGCGAGTCTTGAGCAAAGGCATTGATGCATTGCGCCATAAAGCGCGCACCAAAATCCTTGAATGCTAAAGTTGGCCCATGGAAAAGCTCGAGGCACGAGCGCTGCTCATCGACCGCCACCAAGGGCAAATCGAAATTAAAGGCACGCTCGACTAGCTTATCTACCGCGCCTTGCCCAAGCTCTGAGGCGAGCCAAGCGCCGAGCACTTTTTTACTGCGCTCGACAAAAGGCATTGCCAGCAGCGCCTCAATATCGTGCAACACTGGGATTTGAGTAGGAAAAAACAACCCTCTGTCTTTACCGAGTCCTAATTGCACCGCTTCCTTAAAGCTCACTTTCTGCGAAGGGTGTTTTAAATTATATAGTTCCATGCTCACTCGACCTTATCAGTGCCAAGCCTTTAGGCTTGGGCTTAATGCTGTTAAAAGTAAGAAAATTAATCGACTCGGCGCGTGCCTTGCTCATCGAGGCGGCACACATGGGCAAAGCCCCCCGCTTCAGTCAGATAATGAGCCTCTAACCACGCCTTGGCGGCGTTAGCCGTCGCAAGATTGTCTGTCACCGAAAACAGCGTTGGCCCACTACCCGAGATGCCAGTGGTTAACATGCCTAATTCGGCGAGTGCCGCTCTGGCGTTGTCATAACCTGGTATCGCCGCCGCGCGGTAAGGTTCGGCCAGCACATCCTTCAAGACTTGAATCGCAAGCTTGGCGTTTTGCTGATAAGAGGCGTGTACAAAGGCACTCAAATAACGCCCAAAATCGATGGCCACGGACTTATCGTATTGTTCTGGCATGAGTTTACGCATCATTGCCGTTGAGAGTGAAATCCCAGGATACGCCACCACCCAATACCATTGTTTAAAACTGGGGATCGGCTCACAGATAGCGCCAGGCACATTGAGCATCAGCTGCATGCCGCCCAGATAACAGGGCGCGACGTTGTCGTAATGCACGCTACCGCTGATCTTGCCCTCAAATTCGCCCATGAGTTCGAGTAGTGCTTGCTTATCGTATGGACGCTCAAAATGCTCGTTAAGCGCGTAAAGCGCTGCAACCACAGAACTGGCGCTCGAACCTAAGCCACTGCCGACGGGCAAGTTTTTTTCTAGGGTTAATGCCACGCCTTGGTTTTCTTTTCCAAGGGCTTTTAAGAAAAACACCGCGCATTGATGGACGATATTCTCCTCGGGATTACTGGGTAACTTATGCGCCCACGCTCCCACTTGAGTGAGGCTCACCCCCGCATCCGCCGCCGCAATAGTGACTCTATCGCCTAGTAAACTGCCATCGATGGGCGCAAGTGCTGCGCCCAATAAATCAAAGCCCACACCCACATTACCCATAGAGGCGGGAGCGTAAACGGTCAAACTCATACACTCACCTCACGAGTCCAATTTAAGGTTCTTAATACATCGGCAAAGGCGCCGGCCGCTGTCACTTCTGTACCCGCACCGTATCCACGTAATACAAAAGGAATCGGCTGATAATAACGGCTGTAGAATGCTAGCGCGTTTTCACCGCCTTTTACGCTGTAGAGCGGATCGGTAGCATCGACTTCGGTGATACGCACATAACACGCGCCTTCTTCAATCTGCCCCACATAACGCAGCACTTTACCCTGCGCTTTCGCCTCTGCCACTCGCGCCGCAATCGCGGCATCGGCCTCGGGTAAACGCGCCATAAAACTTTCCACATCGCCTGAATCATCAAAATCGTCAGGTAAGACTGAGTCGACAACGATATCGCTTAGCTCAAGTTTCAAACCCACTTCACGGGCCAAGATCAGCACTTTACGCGCCACATCCATACCACTTAAATCATCACGGGGATCGGGCTCGGTAAAGCATTTTTCCCGCGCCAGTTTAGTCGCTTCTGACAGCGTCATACCCTCATCGAGTTTACCGAAGATAAAGGATAAGGAGCCTGACAAAATACCGTTAAACTTGTGCAACTTATCGCCAGCAAATAACAGTTTTTTCAAGTTATCGATAACGGGCAATCCTGCGCCAACGTTAGTCTCATACAAGAACTGACGACGTTGTTTCAAGGCTGTTTGACGCAGTGCTTGGTAGTAAGCGTAGTCTCGAGTATTGGCCTTCTTATTGGGCGTCACCACGTGCATGCCCGCATTCATTACCTCTAAATACTGGTTCGACACTTGATCGCTTGAAGTACAATCCACCAGTACAGGGTTTAATAATTGTTGCTCTTTCACCCAAGCCAATAGCGCGGGCAGATCGCTTGGCTGCTGACTGTCGGCAAGCAGGTTTTGCCAATTATTTAAATCAATACCGGCACTATCGAGTAACATCTTGCTTGAATTCACGATGCCGCAGACACGAATACTAATGTGCTGCTCTTTTAACACACTCGCCTGATGTTTGATTTGCTCGAGTAAGCCTGCGCCAACATTGCCGCAACCCACTAAAAACACATCCAAATATTGCTGCACATCGAAAAAGCCCTGATGACAGGCGGCAACCGCATGTTTGGTCTTTCGCTGCTCGATTACAGTTGAAATAGAACGCTCGGAGGAGCCTTGCGCAATCGCGATAATATTCACACTCGCCTGCGCTAACGCTTGGAAGAACCGCGCCGCCACACCTTTATGGGTACGCATTCCATCACCGATCAAGGAGACGATTGCTAAGTCATGGCGCATTTCAATCGGCTCGAGTAAGTCACTTTTGATTTCTAGCTCAAACTCTTGCTCCAGTGCCGACTTCACTTTGGCGGACTCGCTTGTAGCCACACAAAAGCTGATGCTGTATTCGCAAGAACTCTGGGTGATGAGTGACACGGAAACGCCACTACGGGAAATTGCCGCCAGTGTGCGGCTCGCCATGCCGACCATGCCCTTCATGCCGGGGCCTGATACATCAAACATGGTTTGATTATCCAGATTAGAAATGGCCTTCACCTGCAGACCGCTTTCATCGGCCTGATTCGATACTAGAGTGCCGGGCGCATCGGGATTAAAGCTGTTCTTGATATAACAGGGAATATGAAACTGAGCGATAGGCGCAATGGTTTTAGGATGCAGTACCTTAGCCCCAAAATAAGACAGCTCCATCGCCTCTTGATAACTGAGCTGTGACAGCAACTTAGCATCGGTGACAACCCGAGGATCGGTGTTGTATACGCCGTCAACGTCGGTCCAGATCTCACAACTTGAAGCATCTAAACAAGCGGCCAGCACGGCAGCGGAATAGTCAGAACCGTTACGGCCTAAGGTCACAACCTTGCCGTCTTCATCGGCGGCAGTAAAGCCGGGCATCACCCAAACCCGTTTTTCATCGAGGGCAAGATTTTTGAATCGCGGTTTACTGACGGCAATATCCACCACGGATTCGAGTGGACGACCACGGCCTAAAAACAGCTCACGCGGATCTAGCTGCGCCGAAGTGATGCCTTTTGCCAGCATGACTTGCTCCATCAAAGCAGCAGACAAACGCTCGCCAGCAACAACGATCTCGGCGCGTACTCCGTCAGGGCATTCCTGCAGCAGCGTAATACCGCGTAATCTGTCCTGCCAACGCGCAAGCTGCGCACTCAGTCCGGCGAACAACACTTCGCTTTGACTGCTCGAGAGTCCAGAACTGACCGCATCCTGATAGATCGAGGTAAACACCCGCTCAACGTGTTGAATGACTGGCGAATAATCTTCCCCTTTCACCGCCACATCGACCATTTCTAGCAAGGCGTTTGTCACTGTCGCGGGCGCAGAAAGCACTGTAGCCACCGGCTCTGCTTTTGCCGCCTTGGCCACGATATCCGCCGCCATTGAAAATCGCTGCCAATTTGCAAGCGAGGTACCACCAAATTTCATAACTTTCATCTTGATCTCCTGTACCGCGCCCGACTAAGAAACATAAGCTAGAAACAAAAAAGCCCGCTTCTTTGTGGGAAGCGGGCTCGTCGTTAAAATTCTTTAGGGTGTATCAGCCCGCCCCCACTCTGGTTGTAGTGGTGGTTGTAATAATGGTAATTACTACAAAACCTAGGCTATGCATACGTTTGGGCTAATCCATGTCAATGTGATGTAAAACAGAATTGCCTTTTTCACCTAGCCTTGTCAACCCCCTAACTGGATTATTTATGAACAAATCTTTCACTGCCTCAAATTCGCCTCTTAACATTCATTAATATCAAGTTTTCCTAGGGTAAAAATGCGATTTCATCAATAGAAAACTGTTGACGTAAACGTAATGCCACGCAAATACATCTGATTTTAAACATTTAAATTCAATTAATTATATCAAGCATGTCGTAATGCCTTTAGATTAAGCTATGTAAACCCACTTTCGAGGCCAACAAACCGCAAGCGATATCCATCAACAATTTGGCGTAAATTCCTCTGCAAATGGCCGTTCATCGCATCAACAAAAAGCTGTGCGATATCTAACATAAGCAACTTCAAATTATCGCCAGCGCCCCAAAAGCACGTTATTATGCGCGCACATTCCGAACCGGAGGCGATATGAAGATCACCCAACACAGCGCGGTAACCATTCATTACCGTTTATCAGATCAAGACGGCAGACTTTTAGAAGACTCTTTTGATGCCGAACCTATGCTCTATCTGCACGGTGCAGAAAACCTGATCCCTGGATTAGAAGCTGCATTAGAAGGTAAAACCAAGGGCGAAACACTGGATGTGACTATTAGTGCCGAAGAAGCCTACGGTCCTTACCACGATGGTCTGCGTCAAGCTGTGCCATTAGAAGCATTCGGTGATATCGAAGATATCGTTCCTGGTATGCGCTTTATTGCCGAGACAGAAATGGGTCAACGCCCAGTGCAAGTTGTCGAAGTCAAAGATGATGTGGTCATCGTTGATGGCAATCATCCCTTAGCGGGCCAAGCACTGAGCTTCAACATTGAAATTATCGATGTTCGCGCTGCAACTGCAGAAGAAGTTGCCCATGGCCATATCCATGCCCACGGCGGATGCGGTAGCCATGGACACAGCCATGATCATGACCACGGCGGCGGATGCTGTGGTGGTTCAAGCCAAGATACTGGTGGCTGTTGTGGCGGTTCTGATGATCATGGTCATCATCACCATGACCACGATCATGAAGCCTGCGACACACCAAAAACAGGTTGTGATGGCAATGGCGGTTGCGGTTGCCGCGGCTAATCTAGGCCGTAACGCCTAAAGCTCACTAACCCGAGCAAGATAATGAAGCACTTCCTTACATAAGGAGGTGCTTTTTTTATCAACAAATGTTTATAATCTAAAGGTAAACACGGAAGTTTTAGATAGATTTAGCATTTTTAACTGGAATATTAGGGTTTTAAACCTATTTCGATATCATGCGACCGAGTGCATATGTTAACAAAATCGGTATATGAAGCTTTACCTTATGGTTATATGGCATTAGGCATTGCAAGCTTTATGCTGCTCGAACCCAATTATGCTTTGATTGCTTCAGCTGTCATCTTTGTGCTTGGCGCAAGAATTTACACTATGCGCTCCCAAAACCGTCGCACCGATCCTATCAAACGTAGGAAATCAGGCGGCATCCCTAAGATGATTTATGACCTATTACCCTTCTTATACTTGCTAGGTGCATTGTCCATCTTTAAGTTTTTACCCGAAAAGTTTTACCCATTATTAGCCATATTACTCTTAAGCTATAGCTTCTATATTCTGGTAAGACGTACGCTTTATCGTCGTCATAAGTTGCCTGTCACCCCAATGTTTTAGGCTATTAAGGATAAAGGCACCACAGCGACCTTATTTGATGAGCTGTTGAATTTTTTCTCTATGGCTGGGTGCCATATTCTTTAAATAGTTTGAACAGCGTGTGATCGTGGCGATGCTGACCTCGTATTCCGCCGCGATTTGCCGCTGGCTCATCTCACCATCGAGTAATAATTGGAATACCTTTAATCGTCCCGCGATCGCACTGCGCTCTTCTTCTGTCAGCAATAAATGGAACAACACTGAGAGTTCTTCATAGTTTCCATGGCTCAAAATTTTCTCTAAAACTAAGTCCCAATTGGCTCGCATAATCGCCCCAGTAGTATTGTTTAAGCATTACAACGGCAGTTTAGCAGATTTACTCAACCAACAAATAACTTGTTACGTTTATCCCTCCTACCTAGACAAAAACTGACAAAAATGCTTCTAGTACATTGAGTTAATTTGTGTACAATAGGAGCGCAATGTCACACTTAGACGCTAATTTGTGAGAATACGATGAAAAAATTACTCCTGACTCTCGTTGCCGGTACCTTATTGGCTTCAACTGCACAAGCACACAATTTTGAAGATGCAAAGGACGCGATTGAATATCGCCAATCTGCATTTGGCCTGATTGCTTATAACTTTGGCGATATGGGCGCTATGATGAAAGGCAAGAAACCTTTCGAAGCTGAAACCTTCGCAATGCGCGCCAACAATGTCGCTGCTCTTTCACACATTCCTTTCGAAGGCTTTATTGAAGATTCAGATAAAGGCGATACCGAAGCGCTAGCCAAAGTATGGCAAGACAAGGCTGACTTCGACGCTAAGATGAAAACCTTCCAAGAAAATGCCGCTATTTTAGCGACTGTGGCTCAAAAAGGTGACCAAGCTGAAATCAAGCAAGCCTTTATGAACACTGGCAAGAGCTGTAAAGGTTGTCACGACGTTTACAAAAAAGACTAATTACGCGTTGTAATGTCTAATAAAAAAGCCTGCTACATGCAGGCTTTTTTAATGTTCAGCACTTGCTAGAGCACTTGTACTATGGGCCACATCAAATAGGTAAACACCACTCCAGCGATGATTAACAGCACAATTAAAGCCAACCACTGTGATTTAAACACCAACTGAGTCTCAGATTTGGCGTGCTCTACTTTAGACACCCGTTTGTAACCGCTGAGCATGGCTCCCACTAACTTGTCACCTTTAAGCGCGTGTACAACGACAGCCAACACATGCACGGCACTCAAGGCTAAGATTAGGTTGAAATTCATCTTATGCAACCAAGTGAGAAACGAAGCTGTATCAGCACTCACATAGCTGTACAGTGGACCTTCGGTAAACACATCATCGGTAGCAAAGAGTCCAGTGATTAGCTGTAAGCTGATAATGGCAATCAACACAATCACCATATAACCGCCCATCGGATTATGCCCTAAAACCACTGACACGCCCTTTGCGCGAACGTCTTTCAAATACTCAAACACCACCTTGGGATGATGCACGAAGTGACTAAACCTCGCAGTATCACTGCCAATCAAGCCCCATAAAAGCCGAAAGCCAATCAAGATCAACAAACTATAAGCAAAGATCTGGTGCCATTGCATTTCACCCACTTCGGCGCTCCACCAGAGTAAGGCCATGAGGGCCACCATGCCCCAGTGAAAAAAGCGTGTGGGTAAATCCCAGACTTTAACTTTGATATGTTCGGTTTCCATAATACCTGCCACTCGACTGAGCAATGAAATAAGTGAAGGTATTTTATCGGGAACTAATGAAAAACTTAAAGTAAAGATAGGTAAATGATGGGAAAGACTGCGTAGTTATCCCATCAAATATGGCCTGTTCTGATAGGCAATACAAGCCTTTTCGACCAAGAATCCGCGAGATTTGTCTAAGCGATCAAATAACCAACGAACAGAACTGAACAGGGTGAGAAATGTGATTTAGATCTCGTTTTTAAGGGTGTAGATTGGTAATCTGAAATCGAAGGAAACAAATAGAAGGTGCAACATATGCTAAAGATTACGAGCAAACAACTAGAAGTCACTGCCCCAATCCGTGAACGCATTGAAAGCCGTTTTGACAAACTTTCTAGGCACGATGTGCAGTTGATTAATCCCCATGTCATCATCACAGAGGAGAAACCTGGTTTCAAAATTGAAGCATCGGTTGGCATCCCAAATGGAGAACTTTTTGCTCAAGCAAAACACGACAATCTTTATGCAGCCATTACGGCCATGGGTCAAAAATTAGAGAAACAACTCAATCGATTAACCCATAAACCTGAAGCACAACGTTTCGCATCGATTGCTCATCCCGAAGACGCTGTTAATGTCGAGGATGATTACGAGGAGGAAGATGCAGCTTAAGTTACTCGATGTTAGTGCGAGACCACATCACTTCGAGAGCATAAAGTAGATAAGGTTTAATAGGTCACATTTTTTAGCAAAAGTTTGTTTAGCCATCCTAATGGCCAAGTAAAAAGAGTGTGAACCTTTAAATAACTACTACACTTTACTAAGTGACAGCAGAATCGAAGTGATGTGAATTTCAACTTGATAGTGTTAATACCACCATAGAAGGAGTACTCCGCCACACAATACAAACTCTTGTAAACAGTGATACAAACTCGGTAACGCCAATGCTGTAACGTTTACGCGTTTTCCTCTCTCTTCATGAAATTAGATGCGAGGTTACTATTACTAAAGAATAAAAATTGATGACCGATAAAAACGAACTGAAACGCACTAATGAGTGTTTAAACACCAGTCAATCATAAAGGAGTAACCTACTACATCGTATTGCCAGTTTTAGTCTTGCGCACTCTTTTAAACCCAAATGAGACAACCCAAAGAGGAGGACGTTAGCAATAGAACCATATAGGTATCATGTTAAAGACCACTTTAGGTGGATATGTTTCTTAACAGTCAGACAATACGAGGAGGTTAATAGCGTTATCGGTAATATGAGCAAGTGGACATATTACAAATGGTTAGTAAAAAGAATTGAGATAACATGGAATAAGGCGAGCTGCTTAACAGCAAAATACCCAGTACCAATATGAGTACTATCATTAGCCAGTTTCCGTTATTTTTATTCTGAATGGTAATTGTGAGTTGTAATTGTGAGTTGTAATTGTGAGTTGTAATTGTGAGTTAACATGCTGAATAAACAAAAGCTAACGTGACAACTGTTTGTTTATTCAGAAAGAGTCAGTAAATCCTTTAATCACAACGTTCAATAACTGAGGAGGAATAGTTTGTTTGACAAGTCTTTCAATCAGCGCACCTTCGGGTGCGCTTTGCTTTTATATCTAATAGTATTTTAACCGTCCGAGCGTAAACTCTTATCCTTCAGTTAAATACAAGTTTTGCTGGCTACATTTTAAGTCAACTCTGAGCCTGTTCAGCTCAATCTATCCCTAAAAACCCCAGTGCTAAGCGTTAACCCTGCTTGAGTTTTAGTGTAGACTTACCCGTTCGTCTATAACTTAAAGCAAGGCATTGAAATCATGACTCAAGCGCTGTTTTATTTACTGCCGCCGGTGGGCGTGAACACGGCCCTTAATGACATGTATCAATTGGCTTGCCGCCTAGCCCAACAGGGATTTATACACCAGCAGCAGGTCTATATTCACTGTCAGGACAAGAACATCGCCTTCGAAATCGACGAGTTACTATGGCAGTTTGAACCCAGTGCATTTGTCCCCCATAACCTCAAAGGTGAAGGCCCCACTACTGGCTCACCCGTTGAAATCGGTTTTGACAGGCTCGGACCAAACAAAAGTCGCCAACTTCTGATTAATCTTGCAGACCAAGTACCTCCGTTTGCGGTAAACTTTGGTCAAATCTTCGATTTTGTGGCTAATGACGACCAACATAAGGCGATAGCACGTGAACGCTACCGCCAATATCGTGGCTTAGGGATTGAATTAACAACCCAAAATTTAGCAACACATCCACTTAATTTAGCTTGAGACAGATACGTTCCCATGGAAAAAACATACGATCCTCAGTCCATTGAGCAGACTCTTTACCAAAACTGGGAAGAGCAAGGTTACTTTAAGCCCCACGGCGATGCCTCACAGGGCAACTATTGCATCATGATCCCGCCACCTAACGTGACGGGCAGCTTGCACATGGGCCACGCTTTCCAAGATACCATCATGGATACTCTGATCCGCTACCAACGTATGAAGGGTAAAAACACCCTGTGGCAAGTCGGTACTGACCATGCGGGTATTGCGACTCAAATGCTGGTTGAGCGTAAGCTTGAAGCCGAAGAAGGCAAGAGCCGCCATGACCTTGGCCGCGATGCTTTTATGGAAAAAGTATGGGAATGGAAAGCGCAATCTGGCGGCACCATCACTAAGCAGCTGCGTCGTATGGGCGCCTCTGTGGATTGGGACCGTGAGCGCTTTACCATGGACGAAGGCTTGTCTAAAGCCGTTCAAGAAGTGTTTGTCCGTCTCTATGAAGATGATTTGATTTACCGTGGTAAACGTTTAGTGAATTGGGATCCTAAACTACATACCGCGATTTCTGATCTCGAAGTGGAAAACAAAGAAAAGCAAGGCCACATGTGGCACCTACGTTATCCATTAGCCGATGGCGAGCTGACTGCCGACGGTAAAGATTACCTCGAAGTCGCCACCACGCGTCCAGAAACTATGCTGGGCGATAGCGCGGTTGCAGTTCATCCAGACGATGAGCGTTATCAAGCGCTGATCGGCAAATTTATTCTGCTGCCTATCGTTAATCGTCGCATCCCTATCGTTGCCGATGACTATGTAGACATGGCCTTTGGCACAGGCTGTGTGAAGATCACTCCTGCCCACGACTTTAACGACTATGAAGTCGGTAAACGTCACAAACTTCCTATGTTCAACGTGTTGACCTTAGATGCGGCCATTCGTGCATCCGCTGAAGTCGTCAATACCGATGGCACCATCAACACTAGCTTAGATGGCAGCCTGCCAGAGCGTTTCGCAGGCCTTGACCGTTTCAAAGCCCGTGATGCTATCGTGGCCGAGTTTGAAACCTTAGGTCTGCTCGAAAAAATCGCGCCACATGGCCTAAAAGTGCCCTACGGTGACCGCTCTGGCGTGGTAATCGAACCAATGCTGACCGATCAATGGTACGTCGCCGTTGCGCCTATGGCGAAAACCGCTATCGAAGCCGTTGAAAATGGCGACATTAAGTTTGTGCCGCAGCAATACGAAAACATGTACTTCTCTTGGATGCGAGACATTCAAGATTGGTGTATCTCTCGCCAATTATGGTGGGGTCACCGCATCCCCGCTTGGTACGATGCGAACGGTAAGGTGTATGTTGGCCGTAACGAAGCTGAAGTGCGTGCTAAGCACAATATCGATGATTCAATTGCCCTGCGCCAAGATGAAGACGTACTGGATACTTGGTTCAGCTCAGCCCTGTGGACATTCTCAACCTTAGGCTGGCCTGACAATGTTGAAGATTTAAAAACCTTCCACCCGACCGACGTGTTGGTGACGGGTTTTGACATCATCTTCTTCTGGGTTGCCCGTATGATCATGATGACCATGCACTTCATCAAAGATGAAGACGGTAAGCCACTGGTGCCATTTAAAACCGTTTATGTGACTGGCCTTATCCGCGATGAAGCGGGTAACAAGATGTCAAAATCTAAGGGCAACGTACTTGACCCATTGGATATGATTGACGGTATCGATCTAGAATCCCTAGTTGAAAAACGCACCGGCAACATGATGCAACCTCAACTTGCCGCCAAGATTGAAAAGAGCACCCGTAAAGAATTTGAAAACGGTATCGAAGCCCACGGTACCGATGCCCTGCGCTTTACCCTAGCGGCAATGGCCTCAACTGGCCGTGATATCAACTGGGATATGAAGCGTTTAGACGGTTACCGCAGCTTCTGTAACAAGCTTTGGAACGCGTCACGTTACGTGCTGATGAATACCGAAGGCCAAGATTGCGGCCCGAACTCACCGGATTACCAAGGCGGCGAGATGGAACTGTCACTGGCGGATCGCTGGATCATCGGTTTATTCAACCAAACCGTGAAAACCTACGACGACCACATGGCAAACTACCGCTTCGACCTTGCGGCGAACACGCTGTACGAGTTCACTTGGAACCAGTTCTGCGATTGGTATTTAGAGTTAACTAAACCAGTACTGCAAAACGGCAATGAAGCGCAAATGCGTGGCACCCGCCATACGCTGGTCAATGTGTTAGAAGCGATGCAACGCTTGATGCACCCAATGATGCCATACATCACTGAAACCATCTGGCAACGCGTTAAACCCCTGACTGGCGCCCAAGGCGATACCATCATGCTGGCACCATTCCCAAGCTACGATGCCGCCAAAGTAGATGCGACCGCGATGGCCGATCTCGAGTGGGTTAAGCAAGTTATTGTTGCAGTGCGTAATATCCGTGCCGAGCTCAATATTGCACCGTCGAAGCCATTAAATGCCCTACTACGTGGCGTGAGTGCCCAAGACCAAGGCCGTGTTGAAGCGAACCAAGCCTTCTTCACAACGCTTGCGCGCTTAGAGAGCATGACGATTCTTGGCGAAGGTGAAACGGCGCCTATGTCGACCACAGGCCTGATCGGCGAAATGGAATTATTAATTCCGATGGCAGGTCTGGTGGATGTCGCGGCCGAAATGGCTCGCATCGACAAGCAGCTTGAGAAGCTGACTCAAGAGATTGCTCGTATCGAAGGTAAATTATCGAATGAAGGCTTCGTCGCGAAAGCACCGCCAGCCGTCATTGATAAAGAGCGCGCCAAGATGGCCGATCTGAGCCGTGATATGGACAAACTAAAAGAGCAAAAAGCCGAGTTTGCTAAGCTAGAAGCCTAATCACGACATCTACGCTAAAAAGGGCTGTATTTTACAGCCCTTTTTATTTCCCCAGACCCGTCCTAAATAGCGTTGACACTCTTCAAACCTCTGTCAGACTCACCCTAAGACGCAAAGTCACTCATCAATCCCTTGTTTCATGCTTATCTCTTCGTCTCTTTTACCGCTCAGCTTGTGGGTCAAAATACCCCTTACAGCTATCTCTTTATCAGGCGCTAAACAGCAAGCCTGCGCGATAACATCACCGCTTAAGGCATAGGTATTCAAACAAGCATAACGTGGAGTAAGAGATGGATTATCAATGCGCTAAAGCACAGGAAGGGATAAGGATTGATGCGAGATTAAGCGGAAAAATTCCATTAAAAAAGCCCTGCAATTACTTGCAGGGCTTATCTAAATCTAACTAAGTAGATGGTGCGCGTGGAAGGATTCGAACCTCCGACCGCCTGGTTCGTAGCCAGGTACTCTATCCAGCTGAGCTACACGCGCTTAAATACAGGGTAAGTTGCCATCTTACCGACAGACTTGAGTCTAGAAGAAGCACTTAAGTCTCGCAAATTAAATCTATTCACTAGGAATAGAATGGCGGAGAAGGAGGGATTCGAACCCTCGATGGGAGATAAAGCCCATACTCCCTTAGCAGGGGAGCGCCTTCGGCCACTCGGCCACCTCTCCGCAAAATCTGCATTTGTAAGCTATTGCTTACTAAAATGGTGCGCGTGGAAGGATTCGAACCTCCGACCGCCTGGTTCGTAGCCAGGTACTCTATCCAGCTGAGCTACACGCGCGATTTTTGCGTTTTGCTAACAAAGCTAATGCTCTGTCGGCGAATTGGTGCGCATGGAAGGAGTCGAACCTCCGACCGCCTGGTTCGTAGCCAGGTACTCTATCCAGCTGAGCTACATGCGCATTTTTAACTGTTATCTCAACACATTCGCATTAAGATTGAATATGGTGCGCGTGGAAGGATTCGAACCTCCGACCGCCTGGTTCGTAGCCAGGTACTCTATCCAGCTGAGCTACACGCGCTTAAAACACTTACTTGAAGCACTGATTACAAAATTTCGTCTGAAATTCAAACCTGATGAGTTAAACATAACTGATGCAGAGATGGTGCGCATGGAAGGAGTCGAACCTCCGACCGCCTGGTTCGTAGCCAGGTACTCTATCCAGCTGAGCTACATGCGCGACTTGTATCTATACTTGCTCCAATAAAAATGGTGCGCGTGGAAGGATTCGAACCTCCGACCGCCTGGTTCGTAGCCAGGTACTCTATCCAGCTGAGCTACACGCGCAATTTTTTATCGGTAAGAAATGGCGGAGAAGGAGGGATTCGAACCCTCGATGGGAGATAAAGCCCATACTCCCTTAGCAGGGGAGCGCCTTCGGCCACTCGGCCACCTCTCCGTTTTCTTGGCGCACATATTACTGTTTGACGAAAATAAGTCAAACCCTTTTTCTGAAACAACTTCTGTTTGAAGCGTTTTTAATCACATTGCTGTTATATCAATCCAATGTGTTGATTTGCGCCAATCTTTCGGTTCAAAAAATAAAAAAGCCAGTTAAAAAACTGACTCTTCTATGTCGCTAATACTCGCCTAAGCGCGGTATTAAAAGTTACCACCTTCAGAAGGTGTACCTGATTTTTCAGATTGAATGCGCTGATAGATTTCTTCACGGTGGACAGAAACCTCTTTTGGTGCATTCACACCAATACGCACTTGATTGCCCTTTACCCCTAGCACTGTAACTGTGACTTCATCACCAATCATCAGTGTTTCGCCAACACGACGAGTCAAAATCAGCATTCGATAGCTCCTTTATGTCTTAATTCAGCTTACACACGGCACTCATCCGGTAGATGGGCATATTATAGGGTCAGCTGAGTACAAATTAATAGTATTCAATACTCAAACAGTTATTTAATTACACCTTATTTAGCTCGAAGGCGTGATGCAGCGCCCGAACCGCCTTGTGTAAGTCCCTTTCATCGATCACAGTTGACAATTTACTCTCCGATGTCGAAAGTAACTTAGCATGGATTGTTTCATTACCCAATACATCTAACATCTTAGTCAATAATCCAACTTTTGCCTGTAAACCTTTGCCAACTAAAGACACTTTTGCACGTTGACGCTCAACAATCAATTGGCCTAGGTCAAGACTTTCACTTAAAAGCTCGAGCTCGTGCAATAAAATATCCACCTTGGCTTCGGCCAGCATAAAACTGACACATTCGGCTGCTGAGGTTTCATTAAGCTTGAGCGGGGTAATAAACTCAACATCAATCTCAAGCCGTGCCAAGCAAGCTAACAGCGCTTGGTAATGCTCGCTGCTGGTAAACAAGCCTTCGATAGTTAAGGTCGCTAAGGCCTTATTAATCGCAATGCCTTGCACCGAAGCGGCCATCGCCAGCTCTGATTCATAACCAAATTGGATCAATGTTCCATGGCCCGCCTCAAAACTCGATAATACCCGCAGTGGCACCTTAAAACGTTGTGCGTATTCAACCGAATCGGGATGCAACACCTTGGCGCCGAGTTTTGCCATTTCTAGCATCACATCAAAACCAATCACATCGAGGCGTCTGGCACTACTATCGATATTCGGATCGGTAGTAAATACACCGGGTACATCGGTAAAGATTTGGCATTCATCGGCTTTTAGCGCCGCAGCGAGTGCCACTGCGGTAGTATCCGAACCGCCGCGACCCAAGGTTGTCACATCCCCATTGGGATCGATACCTTGAAAACCCGCCACAATCGGCACTATGCCGTCGCTCAGCAAAGACGTTAAGTATGCCGTATCGACACTTTCAATACTCGCTCGACCAAACTGACTGTTGGTATGAATTTGAACTTGATCACCAGTCAGGGATCTTGCATTAATGCCGCGACGTTGTAACGCCATCGCCATTAACGCAATACTGATTTGCTCTCCCGTCGAGACCAGCATATCGAGTTCCCGCGCACTCGCGCGGGGATCGATTTGCGCCGCAAGCGCAAATAGTCTGTTGGTCTCCCCTGCCATCGCAGAAAGCACCAAAACCTGCTGCTCACCATTGTGAGCGGACTTTGCAATTTGCTCGGCAACCACTTCGATGCGTTCAATCGAACCCACCGAAGTGCCACCAAACTTCTTCACAAAAAGCTTGCTACCACTAAGCTTTCGTTTTTCGAGCACAGCAACCTCTTAAGCTAAACGCTCAGTAATCCAAGGTAATACTTGAGACAGTGCCGCATCCAGGTTTTCTGGTTGGCTACCACCCGCTTGAGCCATATCAGGGCGGCCACCGCCTTTACCACCCACCTGCGCTGCAACCATAGCAACCAGTTCACCGGCTTTAACTTTACCGACTAAGTCGTTGCTCACACCCGCGATAAGGTTCACTTTGCCTTCTTGAGCCACACCTAGCAGGATAACGGCGGATTTCAGCTTTTGCTTCAACTCATCTTGCAGTCCACGCAGTGCACCTGCTTCAACGCCATCAAGCTTCTTAATCAGCACATTTACGCCATTAACCACAACCGCATCACAGGCTAAATCCGCACTCGCAGCCGCAGCTAACTTATCTTTTAGTTGCTGCATATCTTTTTCAAGCTGCTTCATTTTATCCAGCTGCGCTTTCAGCTTAGCCACAACAGATTGTGTATCGCCTTTAAGCAGTGCTGCTGCTTCTTCAAGTTGCGCTTGTTGTTGTGCCACATAGGCCATCGCCGCAGCGCCGGTTACCGCTTCGATACGGCGAACGCCCGCAGCTATACCGCCTTCTGAGGTAATTTTGAACAGACCAATGTCACCGGTACGGCCAACGTGAGTACCACCACACAGCTCGATAGAGAAATCGCCCATAGTGACGACACGCACTTGCGCATCGTACTTCTCACCAAAGAGTGCCATAGCGCCTTTTTCTTTCGCTTCATCAATCGCCATTTCAGCGACTTTCAGCTCATGGTTACGGCGAATTTGGGTGTTGACTAACTCTTCAACCTGTTTCAATTCAGCAGGTTTCACCGCTTCGAAATGAGAGAAGTCGAAACGTAAACGCTCAGGGTCAACTAACGAACCTTTTTGAGTGACATGAGTACCCAACACTTGACGCAGCGCAGCGTGTAATAAGTGAGTCACTGAGTGGTTTAACTGGGTGCGGTGACGCAGTTTCTTATCCACTTTTGCTTCAAGTACTTGGCCAACGCTTAAGCTGCCAGCCGTTAACGTTCCTTTGTGGCCTGAAGCTTGACCAAACTTTTGCGTATCGCTAACAGCAAACTCAATACCTTGAGCCACTAATACGCCCTTATCACCGACTTGGCCGCCCGATTCTGCGTAGAAAGGCGTCACATCGAGCACGACTACGGCATCATCACCCGCATTGATTGCAGGCACTGACTCACCGTTTAGGTAAAGTGCAGTGACTTTGGCATTGCCTGTGAGTTCTGAGTAACCACAGAATGCGGTTTCAGCATCAATTTTCAGTGCAGCGTTGTAATCGGCGCCGAAGTTACCCGCGGCTTGAGCGCGGCTACGTTGTTCAGCCATCGCCGCTTCGAAGCCCGCTTCATCGACAATAATGTTACGCTCACGGCATACGTCAGCGGTTAAATCCACTGGGAAGCCATAGGTATCGTACAGTTTGAAGACTGTTTCACCGTCTAAGGTGTCGCCCTGCAATTCGTTTAATGCGCTATCTAGAATACCTAAACCACGCTCAAGTGTACGAGCAAACTGCTCTTCTTCCGCTTTAAGGGCTTTTTCAACAATCACTTGAGTATCGGCAAGACCTTTAGCGGCATCGCCCATCACTTCGATTAGCGTCGGAACTAACTTGTAGAAGAAGGCTTCAGTTGCCCCTAACTTGTTACCATGACGCACTGCGCGGCGAATAATACGGCGCAGCACATAGCCACGACCTTCATTCGATGGCATTACACCATCGGCAACTAAGAAGGCGCATGAACGGATATGGTCGGCAATAACGCGCAGTGACTTGTTAGATAAGTCAGTCACGCCGATGATTTCGGCTGCTTTAGCAATCAAGGCGCGGAAAATATCGATTTCGTAGTTTGAATGAACGCCCTGCATAATCGCAGCGATACGCTCAATCCCCATACCGGTATCGACTGAAGGTTTTGGCAGCGGCAACATTTCACCAGAAGCTTGACGATTGTATTGCATGAATACGATGTTCCAGATTTCGATGAAACGGTCGCCATCTTCTTCTGGGCTACCGGGACGTCCGCCCCAAATATGATCGCCGTGATCGTAGAAAATTTCGGTACATGGACCACAAGGACCTGTGTCACCCATTTGCCAGAAGTTATCTGAAGCGTATGGCGCGCCCTTGTTATCGCCGATGCGAATGATGTTTTCAGCGGCAACACCAATCTTTTTATTCCAAATTTCAAAGGCTTCATCGTCTGTTTGGTAAACAGTCACACACAGACGTTCCTTTGGTAGCTTCAAGACTTCAGTCAGGAATGTCCAACCAAAACGAATCGCATCTTCTTTGAAATAATCACCAAAGCTGAAGTTGCCCAGCATTTCGAAGAAAGTATGGTGACGCGCGGTGTAACCAACGTTATCTAAATCGTTGTGTTTACCACCCGCACGGACGCAGCGTTGAGCAGTGGTCGCACGTGTATAGCTACGTTTGTCCATGCCAAGAAACACGTCCTTGAACTGGTTCATACCGGCGTTGGTGAATAAAAGCGTGGGATCGTTGCCTGGTACAAGAGAACTACTGTCCACAACTTGGTGACCATTGCTGCGGAAAAATTCGAGGAAAGCACTTCTAAGCGCTGCTGTCGTTTGATACATGAAATCGTCCTGAATTGGGTAAGCATGACCAGCTACACCATAAGGTAGCCGTATTTCTATTTGCCCAGCATTATAAGCAGACTGAAGAAAGACGACCAGCCTTGAATAGCGATATAGGCTTAGGAATCTCATATTTTCGGTGAGTTTGCGGGTATGACGAGGCTTATCACAAAAGCCAAGCGGTAAAGAGGAGTCGATGGGGCGAACCCGCACTGCTGCCGAACGCAAAAGACAATGGCCAGACAAGCCAAGGGCTGCGAGTTTATGCCATGACGTTAGTCATCATTATCTGCCAAGGGGTCGTAATCTAAAGCATAGGAGACTTGTTCGTAATTAAAGCCTTGGCTCAGTAAAAACCGCACCCGTTTGGCTTTTTCTTTCGCCACTAGCTCGCGGGATTGTGAGCCTTTTACCGCGGTGACTTTAGGGGTAGCATATTTTTTGATGGCTTTGGCTTTTGCTAACTCAAACCAATCATGATCATTTACAGATAACGCGGCTTCGATACAATCCTTTGAAAGCCCCTTTTGGGCAATGGCTTGACGAATACGGATAGGCCCATGACCACGGGCAATATGGCTTCTTACGAGCAGCTCAGCATAACGTTTATCATTGATAAAACCCGATGCTTCACAATCATCGAGCACGGGATCGATATCTACGACCTCAAAGCCTTTTTCGAGCAGTTTGGAGCGGATTTCTTGGCGGGAATAGTCGCGGCGCGCTAACAGCGCGACCGCGATTTGACGGGCTGACTGGCTCAGAATACTTCGCCTGTTTCGAAGTCAACATTGCCTTCACTATTCTCATCATCAGAAGCTGATGATGACAAGGCTGCAGGGTTACTCAATAATAGCTCACGTAGTGTTTTATCAATTTCAGCTGCTATCGCTGGGTTTTCAGTCAAATATTTGCCAGCATTTGCACGGCCCTGACCAATCTTGTCACCCTTGTAGCTGTACCATGCACCGGCTTTTTCGATAAGTTTATGAGCCACACCTAAATCGACTAATTCACCGGTACGGTTGATACCTTGACCGTAAAGAATTTGGAACTCAGCTTGCTTAAACGGCGCAGCAACTTTGTTTTTAACCACTTTAACGCGCGTCTCGTTACCTACCACTTCATCGCCTTCTTTGATAGCACCAGTACGGCGAATATCAAGACGAACAGAGGCGTAGAATTTCAGCGCGTTACCGCCCGTTGTGGTTTCTGGGTTACCAAACATCACACCAATCTTCATACGAATTTGGTTGATGAAGATTAACAGTGTATTCGATTGCTTGAGGTTACCCGCTAACTTACGCATCGCTTGGCTCATCATACGCGCCGCTAAGCCCATATGTGAGTCACCGATTTCACCTTCAATTTCTGCTTTGGGTGTTAATGCCGCGACCGAGTCAACGATGATCACATCTACTGCGCCAGAGCGGGTTAACGCATCACAGATCTCAAGGGCTTGTTCACCAGTATCGGGTTGTGAACACAGTAAGTTATCGATATCTACGCCTAATTTTTTAGCATAGATAGGGTCTAGCGCGTGCTCGGCGTCGATAAAGGCACAGGTTTTACCTTCCCGCTGAGCGGCGGCAATCACTTCTAATGTTAGCGTTGTTTTACCTGATGATTCAGGACCATAAATCTCAACGATACGTCCCATTGGTAAACCGCCAGCACCTAAGGCGACGTCAAGGGAAAGTGAACCAGTAGAAATAGTCTCAACATCCATAGAGCGGTCTTCGCCCAGCTTCATGATGGAGCCTTTACCAAATTGCTTTTCAATTTGGCTCAATACCGCAGCAAGTGCTTTCTCTTTGTTTGGATCGACCTTCATTCCTGTTCCCTCATCTAGACAGTATCAGTACTGTCAAAAGTGATATTCAATTTAATAAAGCGGGTAATACAAAAAGCGAGGCTCTTTGTCATAATCTGCTGACTAGTATACTGTACAATCATACAGTATCAAGACCTGTGAATGATTTATTTTTAAGTCAGAAAATTTTCCCGTTGAGACAAGCTTTTACCGACTCGTGCTGCAGATTTGTCAGGATATCAGTGAATATCCATGGTTTAAGGGTCAATTTTCAGAAAATTATTGCTAAGATTGGCGTCAATTTATTTTAGACAGTAATAGTGCATATCCACTGATTTTTTATCCCATTACTGTACGACTTATTTCCCCGCTTTGGGCCGGCATAACGGACGAAAACGATTTAATGAATCCTATAGATACCGATGATTTAGAAAAACATACCCCTATGATGCGTCAATATTTGACCATGAAAGCAGAGCATCACGACATGCTGCTGTTTTATCGTATGGGTGACTTCTATGAACTCTTCTATGATGACGCAAAACGCGCCTCTGAATTATTGGGCATTTCCCTTACAGCTCGCGGCAAAAGTGGTGGCGATCCGATCCCGATGGCGGGAATTCCTTACCATGCGGTTGAAGGCTATCTGGCCAAATTGGTTCAAATTGGTCAATCGGTCGCGATCTGTGAGCAGATAGGCGACCCCGCCACCTCAAAAGGCCCAGTTGAGCGAAAAGTGGTGCGTATCGTCACCCCTGGTACCTTGACCGACGAAGCCCTATTGCAAGAGAGACAGGACAATCTGTTAGCCGCGGTTTACCAAGGCAAAGTTGGTTTTGGCTACGCTACCCTCGATGTGTCTTCCGGCCGCTTCGTGATTGCTGAATTAGAGACAAAAGAGTCCCTCGAAGCCGAACTGCAACGTACCAATCCGGTCGAAATTCTCTATAGCGAAGATTTTGGCGCGATGGAGCTATTGCATCATTTTAAAGGCAAGCGTCGCCGCCCAGAGTGGGAGTTTGATTACGATACCAGCATCAAACTGCTGCTGGCACAATTTGGCACTAAGGATTTGCACGGCTTTGGGATTACCGATGCCAGGCTTTCGCTACAAGCGGCTGGCTGCTTAATGCAATATGTGAAAGACACCCAGCGCACCGCCCTGCCACATATCAATGCCATTACCCGTTTCAATCAAACCGATACGATTGTCTTGGATGCGGCAACGCGCCGTAACCTCGAGCTGACACAAAATTTGAGTGGTGGTCGAGATAACACCTTAGCAGCCGTACTCGACAATACCGCCACAGCCATGGGCAGCCGGATGTTGCAACGCTGGATCCATCAGCCGCTAAGGGACCATGCCCAGATTTTTGCTCGCCAAACGGCCGTGAATGAATTGCTCGAGACCACTGCCCATGAGTCATTGCATGAGCAGCTTAAAGCCCTAGGCGATATCGAACGTATTATGGCAAGGCTGGCGCTGCGTACCGCTCGTCCAAGGGATTTTGCCCGCCTACGCCAAGCATTAAACCTATTACCTAAGTTGCAGCAATCACTCGCGCAATTAAGTGCGCCCCATACGGTGAAACTAGGCCAACTCTTAGGTGAGTTTCCCGAAGAGCAACAACTGCTTGAGCGCGCCATTGTCGATAACCCGCCGATGCTTATCCGTGACGGCGGCGTGATCCGTGAAGGCTACAATGCCGAGTTAGATGAATGGCGAGGTTTAAGTGAAGGAGCCACTGATTATCTAGTTCAGCTCGAGGCACGGGAAAAAGAGCGTACAGGCATTGCCACGTTGAAGGTTGGCTACAACCGAGTGCATGGCTACTACATCGAGGTCAGTCGCCTGCAATCGCAGCAAGTGCCGTTAAATTACCAGCGCCGTCAAACCCTTAAGAATATGGAGCGTTACATCACGCCCGAGCTTAAGGAATACGAAGAAAAAGTGCTGTCGAGCCAAGGTAAGGCGCTCGCCCTTGAAAAACAACTATGGGACGAATTGTTTGATTTAATCCTCCCCAAGTTGCATGAGCTACAAGCCTTCGCCAGAGCGGCAGCCGAGCTCGATGTGCTGAGTAACTTTGCCGAACGTGCCGAAACCTTAGGGTATACCTGCCCAGAACTGAGCAGCGAAATCGGGGTAAAAATCGAAGCGGGTCGCCACCCAGTGGTTGAACGTGTGAGTCAAACGCCTTTTATCGCCAACCCTGTCACCCTGTACAATCAACGCCGGATGTTGATTGTTACAGGTCCAAACATGGGCGGTAAATCGACCTACATGCGCCAAGTGGCGCTTATCACCCTAATGGCACATATTGGCTGCTTTGTGCCAGCAGATCGCGCCATCATTGGCCCTATCGATCGGATTTTTACTCGGATTGGCGCCTCAGACGATCTCGCCTCTGGTCGCTCAACCTTTATGGTGGAAATGACTGAAACGGCAAATATTCTCCATAATGCAACCGCGCAAAGTTTAGTCTTGATGGATGAAATTGGCCGTGGCACCTCGACCTACGATGGCCTGTCATTAGCCTGGTCTGCGGCTGAATATTTAGCACAGCAAGTCGGCGCAATGACGCTGTTTGCGACCCATTATTTCGAGTTAACACAATTACCGGAACTCATGGCTGGCGTCTATAACGTGCACCTCGATGCAATTGAACACGAAGACACCATCGCCTTTATGCATGCAGTGCAAGAAGGTGCGGCCAGTAAGAGTTATGGTTTGCAGGTTGCGGCCCTTGCCGGGGTGCCTGCTCGGGTGATTAAGGCGGCAAAACACAAGTTACATCAACTTGAGAGCCGCGATCATCAAGTAGAAGGTGTTAATGTTAACGGCACTAGGGCACCGATCCAAACCCTGCTCGCTCTGCCTGAGCCGGTGGAGAATCCCGCTGTCAGCAAATTAAAAGCCATCAATCCCGATAACCTGACCCCAAAACAGGCGCTGGATTTACTCTACGAGCTAAAACGCTTGAGTTAACACATAGAGTGAGAACTCGCGATAACATAAACGCGAAAGCATAAAAAAACGCCCTAAGTATTGGGCGTTTTTTATGACTTTTTAAACTGGTTTAAGGGTAAATATCCAAGCCAAAGTTTCTAAACCTAAATCTCTAAACCTTAGTTTCTAAATAGTGCCTCTACAGAGAGACCTTGAGCGCCCAGCAAATCACGTAGGCGTTTAAGGGCTTCCACTTGAATTTGGCGAACACGTTCACGGGTGAGGCCAATTTCTGCGCCTACGTCTTCAAGGGTTGAGGGTTCATAACCTAATAAACCAAAACGGCGCGCTAACACTTCTCTTTGCTTGGTATTGAGTTCGTTGAGCCATTTCACCACTGAGTTTGAAATGTCTTCGTCTTGTACTTTGTAATCTGGGCCTACATTGTCGTCATCGGCAAGCACATCGAGTAACGCCTTGTCGTTATCGCCACCTAAGGGGATATCGACAGAGGTGATCTTCTCGTTGAGCTTCAGCATACGACTGACGTCAACACTGGATACTTGCAGTTTCTCGGCAATTTCTTCTGCCGTAGGTTCGTGGTCAAGTTTTTGCGCTAATTCCCGAGCCGTCCGTAAATACACGTTGAGTTCTTTCACCACATGGATTGGCAAACGAATCGTGCGGGTTTGATTCATAATCGCACGTTCGATCGTTTGTCTGATCCACCAAGTCGCATAGGTTGAGAAACGGAAACCTCTTTCTGGGTCGAATTTTTCCACCGCACGGATCAAGCCAAGATTACCCTCTTCGATTAAATCCAGCAGCGCTAGGCCACGATTATTGTAACGACGGGCAATTTTAACCACGAGTCGTAGGTTACTTTCAATCATGCGATTACGGGATTTTTCGCAGCCTTTTAAGGCTTTACGGGAAAAGTAAACTTCTTCTTCTGCGCTAAGCAGTGGGGAAAACCCTATTTCACCTAAATAGAGCTGGGTGGCATCAAGATTTTTTTGCAGGTCGTCTTGAACCTGTTGTTCGAGTCCTAGTTCTTGAACTAAATCGGCGGCAATATCCTCTTTATCGAGATCAAACTCTGCGGTATCTACGGAAAAATCTACTAGTTCTTCTGCGGCAGTGCTATTTATGCGGCTCATGATCGAATCTCCCAAACCTAATGTAAACTGCTTGAATTACTGCAATTTTTTATCCTCCATGCCAACAAGGCCCTAAACAATCATTGCTTAGGTAAATAATTAAGTGGGTTAACAGACTGACCGTGGTAACGGATCTCAAAGCGAAGCATTACCTGGTTCGTACCTGTACTGCCCATTTTTGCAACTGTCTGTCCAGCGAGGACATGTTGCTTTTCTTCGACTAAGATCTGATCTGCATGAGCATAGGCACTAAGGTAATCGTCACTATGTTTAATAATCACTAAATTACCATAACCCCTAAGAGCACTACCTGCGTATACCACCCGCCCATCTGCAGCGGCTTTGATGATATCTCCGCGTTTTCCTGCGATCTTAATTCCTTTATTTCCCTGCTCATTGGCAGAGTATGTCCCAATCAATTTACCTTTTACTGGCCATTGCCACTGACTGACACTGTCTGGCAGTGTTGAGGTAGGGGCGACGATCGAAGGGTTAATATTTTGTTGGGAACTTGTTGCAGAATACGCAGGCTTCGCTTTCTGATCAAGTGTTTTTTTCTGCTGTTCACTTGACAAGTTTTTCGCGGAGGAATTGCTGTTAGCTGATTGTTTTTCCGAAAAATTATCTTGATTCCGCCCTTTAGATACCGAATTACTTCCACCTAAAGTTGTAGAACCTTTGGCATTTTTTCTATCGTCATTCGTTAAATATAAAATCTGTCCAGGGTAGATGGTGTACGATTTATCTAATTGATTAATTTTAGCAATTTCGGCGAAATCTTTACCCGCGGCCCAAGAAATCGAGTACAGGGTGTCCCCTTTCTTAACTTTATATGAATTAGATTTAATGTGGCCTTTATTATGTTTGGAATAATTGTGGGAAAGACTTTCGACAGGTGCGGGGCGACTCGCCTGAAAGCTACAGCCTGCAAGCAACAACACTAAACTGAGGTTTAAGAGTAAACCCGCATTCAACAATAAAAACTCCTCTTTAGGGCTATCTTACTGTTTTACCTAATCATAAAAGGTCAAGTATTTAACTAAGTGACCTAAGCGAAAAACTTAAGCAAATAAATTAAGCGAGTTCGCCATTGACCAAGGGAACAAATTTGACGGTTTCTATCACTTCAGAACTAAAACGATCCGAGCGGCGGGTAAAGCGCATCAATTGTTGCGTCTCTTCACCCACAGGGATGATCAGCACGCCGCCTTCGGCTAACTGGGATAATAAGGCCTCGGGAACCTTGGCCGCTGCTGCCGTGACCATAATGCCATCAAAGGGGCTGCGATTCGGCCAGCCCTGCCAGCCATCGCCATATTTGAATGACACATTATGCAGATCGAGTCGCTTTAATCTTTGCCTCGCTTGGATCTGTAAACCTTTAATACGCTCAATGGTGCACAGTTCTGGCACCAGTTGTGCGAGAATAGCCGCTTGGTAGCCAGAGCCCGTCCCCACCTCAAGCACCTTTTGCGGCTGATGTTGCAGCAGTAACTCAGTCATACGTGCAACAATATACGGCTGCGAAATGGTTTGTCCTTGGCCTATGGGCAAGGCGGTATTTTCGTAGGCTTTATGGGCCAGCGCATTATCAAGAAACAGTTCTCGCGGGGTATGGGATATTGCCTTAAGAACGGCTGGATGACGGATCCCCGCCTCCTGAAGCTTTTTAGCTAAATTCACCGCCGATGTTAAGGCAACTCGAGTCATATTTTATCTACCCAATCTTGCAATACCGATAATTGTCTATACGCGGTCAAGTCCACGGTTAAGGGAGTGATCGACACATAACCATGGGCAATCGCATGGAAATCCGTTCCTTCACTCGCATCTTGTTCAACACCCGGAGGGCCAAGCCAGAAAATTTCTCGCCCTGCAGGATCCTGCGTTCGCACTATGCCTTCGGCCTTATGCCGTGCACCTAGGCGCGTCACCCTGATCCCTTTAATCTCATCGAGCGGTAAATCGGGCACATTGATATTGAGGATCTGATCGCTCGCAATCGGATGCGCTAACAGCCCCTGCACGATTCGCCGCGCATACACAGCCGCAGAGTGATAATGCTTTAAGGCCTTACCATTAAGCGAAATCGCAACGGCGGGGAAACCCAAAAAACGCCCCTCCATCGCCGCCGCTACCGTGCCCGAATATAAGGTATCATCGCCCATATTCGCGCCAGCATTGATGCCCGATACCACCATATCCGGCTCACCATCACAAAGTTCGCGAATGGCTAAGTGAACGCAATCCGTTGGCGTACCGTGAACCGAAATATAACCATTATCTAACCTATTAATTCTTAATGGGTTAGTCAAGGTTAAAGAGTTACTTGCGCCGGAACAATTACGATCGGGCGCGACCGTCATCACGGTTGCGATTTCGGCAAGCGCCTCGGTTAAGGCCTTGATCCCCGGCGCATTCACACCATCATCATTACTGACAAGGATGCGGATCATAAAGCGGACTCGCCATTATCTGTTGAACTGACCTCAGCCACATCACTTTCAGTGGCGAGATTGGCCTCAGGAGCATTAGCATCAGGTGAGACTGTCGCTTGCCATTGCAGCTCTTTCACATCTTGATAATCAACCAGTTCTCTTAACAGCGATGTCGCAAAACTGCCCGCAGGTAAGATAAACTCGAGCACCAGTCCATCCGCAGTTTGCTCGAACTTAAGGCCTTGAGGTTCGAGCAGCAATGGACGACGCTCCTGCTCAAGCCCCGCGTGCTCAAGGCCGTAGCAATCTTCGCTCAGCGCTGCCATGGCGAGGGTTTCAACCTCGGCGGCTTCACCCTGCGGCAGCATTTTTCCACGCCCCCAAAGTGGGGCAGAAAGCTGAATATCTTTCTCAATCAAACGCTTTAATACCACTAAATCCCATTCTGGCGTGACGAAAAAGCTCTTACTGCCTGCTAGCATCACGCAATCCCCCGCTAAGGGTTTAGTGCCATGATTCGCCAAACGATAGGAGACAACGGTATTGAACAGATTGGAGCGCACCGCAGACAGATACATGCTGCGCTTATTACGGTCTTTCACCTTTTTGCCCGCCAGCATTTGCCGTCCCATCACTAGGTTTTTACCATCATGACCGAAACGCTGCTCACCAAAATAATTGGGCACACCAATTTGGCTGACCTTTTCGATACGGTTGATAATGTCTTCCACATTGGTGACATTGCGCAGGGTAAGAATAAAACGGTTGCCCAAAAGCGCGCCAATACGTAGTTTTTTGCTGTGGCGACTACTGGATAAAATGGTTAAACGCTCGCTGTTTAGCTCGCTCCACGCAGGGGTTTCTTTACCTGGAATACGAATGCCAAACCACTGTTCTGTAATGGCATTTTTATCTTTTTGTCCGGCATAGGTCACCTCTTTGGGATGAACCTTAGCGAACTTCGCCAGCATTTCAGCCACTTGTACCGTATTCAGCCCATCCTTACGAATGTGGACTAAATGATGCTCGCCCTCGCCCGACGGGCTAAAAGGCAAAATCTCTTTCACGATAAAGTCGCTGTTAACGGTTCTTAAATCTGCGGTGCCCGTCGGTTTGCCGTACAGGTAATGTAGTTCGCTCATGGGTCTTTCTTATCTCTTAAAGTTGCAGGCTATTGGCGGCTGAGTAATACGACGGCTTCGACCGCTATGCCTTCTTTACGGCCGGTAAACCCGAGTTTTTCGGTAGTGGTGGCCTTAACGTTGATATCGGCAATGTCAGCATTAAGATCGGCCGCCAGCACTTGGCGCATATCCTCGATATGCGGCGCCATCTTAGGCGCCTGGGCAATGATAGTGACATCCAGATTACCCAGCTCAAATCCCTTCGCCCGCGCTAGCGCATAACAGTGGCGCAGCAAAACGCGACTATCGGCGCCCTTATAAGCGGCATCGGTATCAGGGAAATGTTTACCAATATCCCCTAGGGCCATCGCCCCTAAAATGGCATCGGAAATGGCATGCAGCACCACATCGCCATCGGAATGAGCCACCAGCCCGGTTTCGTAGGGGACTTCGACCCCACATAAAATTAACGGGCGCGCTTCACCAAATTTATGGACATCAAAACCATGGCCGATTCGGATTTTCATTACTTAATTCCTAACGTATTTAATAAATTGCGCAATTCACTCAGCTTGCCTTCAAGCATTTGCGCGCAGTAAAAAGAGCTCTGCCAACTCCAAATCATCGGGATGGGTCACTTTAATGTTATCCGCCCGCCCAGCGACCAAACCAGGGGAAATACCCGCCCACTCCATCGCCGAGGCCTCATCGGTCACGACAGCACCCGCGGCAAGCGCGGCTTTTAAATGTAATCGCAACAAGGAGGTTGGAAATAACTGCGGCGTCAACGCATGCCAGAGATTATCGCGGCAAACGGTCGAGCTAATTTCACCTAAGCTATTGGCGCGCTTCATGGTATCCCGTACAGGCATGGCCAAAATCGCCCCTTGGGGAAAGTGCACCCGCGATGCCAGCAATTTATCTATGTCTTGCGCCGTCAGGCAGGGTCTGGCCGCATCGTGTACTAAGGCCCAACCATTATCAGGCGCCTTATCGAGTGCCGCCAGCACCGAGTCGGCGCGCTCAGAGCCGCCAATGACAGTCACCAGCTTGGGATGCTTGGCCTGCGATAACGCAGCAAACTCGGTATCCTCTGGATGCAGTGCCACAATCACTTGGTTAATTTGAGGATGGGACAATAACTTGTCTAAGGTATGGGCCAGAATGCTTTGCCCCAGCAAGGTTAAATATTGCTTGGGTTTGCCCGCGCCCATGCGGCTGCCAATCCCCGCGGCGGGCACAATCGCGACCACATGGTGCGAGAAAGGATCAATTTGAACTGCAACTTGGGTTTCGACCTGCGGCGCGGCTTCTAATACGGTATCCATAGGCGCTCCGTTACTGCGAGGGACTCGATACTGAACGGTCACCGCCCACCACGCGATAGAAGGTCTCGCCTTCTTTCACCATGCCTAGCTCGTTACGCGCCCGCTCTTCAATCGCTTCGGTACCGCTCTTAAGGTCGATAATTTCCTCTTTAAGCACCTGATTACGCTCATTGAGTTTTGCATTACCATCTTGCTGAGCAGCAATCTGTTTTTGCAGAACAAAGTATTCGGGCAGGCTGTTATCGCCGGACCACAGCCGATATTGCAGCAAACCGAGAAGCACTATGAGTGCAATGACAAAGAATTTCATGGAGGAATTAGCGTCAGTATCTTGAATTAAAAAAATATACTGCAGATAGTACAACAAAAAAGGCCACCAAGTGGTGGCCTTTTTACATCAGACGACTAAATTACGCCTGACCTTTGATTTCTTTCAAACCGCGGTATGGTGCTTTTTCACCTAATTGCTCTTCGATACGCAGCAATTGGTTGTATTTAGCAACACGGTCAGAACGGCACAGTGAACCCGTCTTGATTTGGCCAGCCGCAGTACCTACCGCTAAATCAGCGATAGTAGCGTCTTCAGTTTCACCGCTACGGTGTGAAATCACCGCAGTGTAACCCGCCGCTTTTGCCATACGGATAGCCGCTAAGGTTTCAGTTAATGAACCGATTTGGTTGAACTTGATCAGGATTGAGTTTGCGATGCCGTTCTCGATACCACGGGTTAAGATCTTAGTGTTAGTTACGAATAAATCGTCGCCCACTAATTGGATCTTGTCGCCCATGATCTTAGTTTGGTATGCCCAACCGTCCCAATCTGACTCGTCCAGACCGTCTTCGATAGAGACGATTGGATATTGCTCAGTCAGTGATTTCAGGAAGTCAGAGAAACCGTTTGAATCGAATACTTTGCCTTCGCCAGACAGGTCATATTTACCGTCTTTGTAGAACTCAGAAGCCGCGCAGTCTAATGCCAGAGTCACGTCAGTACCCAGCTTGTAACCTGCTAATTCAACAGCTTCTTTGATTACCGCTAATGCATCAGCATTAGAAGACAGGTTAGGTGCGAAACCACCTTCGTCACCCACAGAAGTGCTTAAACCTTTACCGTGCAGTACTTTTTTCAGGGTGTGGAAAATCTCAGCGCCCATACGTAAAGCTTCGCGGAAGTTTTTCGCGCCAACAGGTTGAACCATGAACTCTTGGATATCAACGTTGTTATCAGCGTGCTCACCACCGTTAAGGATGTTCATCATAGGCACTGGCATAGCGTATTGGCCAGGTGTGCCGTTTAATTCAGCGATGTGAGCGTATAGAGGCATGCCTTTGAATGCTGCAGCCGCTTTAGCCGCCGCTAAAGACACAGCCAGAATCGCGTTAGCGCCTAACTTGTCTTTGTTTTCAGTGCCGTCTAAGTCGATCATAATTTGATCGAGTTCGGCCTGTGCAGTCGCATCTTTACCGATTAACGCAGCACGGATAGGGCCGTTTACGTTAGCCACAGCAGTCAATACACCTTTACCTAAGTAACGGCTCTTGTCGCCATCACGCAGTTCCAGCGCTTCGCGGCTACCAGTAGATGCACCAGATGGCGCAGCCGCCATACCGATAAAACCACCTTCTAAATGCACTTCGGCTTCAACTGTTGGGTTACCACGAGAATCCATAATCTCGCGACCAATCACGTTAATAATCTTAGCCATATTACCCTCGATTTAAGTTTAAAAGAGAAAAGAAAAAACCAATACCAATGGGAATTAACAGATGTAGAGTACGACCAAAATCTTTAAATTCCGTTTACTATTTCCGTCTATACGCATGTCGTTTATACACATGGGTATGAGTTTTGACTCATGATTACGCGGCCTGAGTGTAACAAAAGGCCGGGCCCACTGTCGCGGGTCCGGCCTTAAAATTTATTTCTTCAGATCACGTTTTTGATGTGCACTTGCGGCAGCAACGAAACCTTCGAACAATGGATGACCATCGCGTGGGGTCGAAGTGAATTCTGGGTGGAATTGACCCGCAACAAACCAAGGATGATCTTTCAGCTCAATCATCTCAACCAGTTTACGGTCAGAAGATAAACCACTAAATACTAGACCCGCTTGCTCTAAACGTTCTCTGTACTTGTTGTTCACTTCGTAACGGTGACGGTGACGCTCAACACAAGTGTTACCTTTGTACGCTTGCGCCGCTTTTGAACCTTCAAGCAGGTGACATAACTGTGCCCCTAAACGCATAGTGCCACCTAAATCAGAGGCTTCATGGCGTTGTTCAACGTTACCTTCTTCATCAACCCATTCAGTGATTAAGCCAACCACTGGGAATGGCGTTGCTTTATTGAATTCGGTTGAGTGTGCATCGGCCATGCCTGCAACGTTACGGGCAAATTCAATCAGCGCCACTTGCATACCTAAACAGATACCAAAGTACGGCAGCTCGTTTTCACGGGCATATTTAGCCGCCAGAATCTTACCTTCCACACCGCGCTCACCGAAGCCGCCTGGAACTAAGATACCGTCTAAACCTTGCAGAACTTCATCGCCTTTCGCTTCTACGGTTTGTGAATCGATATACTTGATAGTCACAGATACGCGATTTTTAAGGCCAGCGTGCTTTAATGCTTCGTTGACTGACTTATAGGCGTCTGGCAGTTCGATGTATTTACCTACCATACCAATCACGACTTCGCCGTTTGGATTAGCTTCTTGGTAAATGACGTTTTCCCACTCAGACAAGTCAGCTTCGCGGCATTCTAAGCCAAAACGCTTAACCACTAAGTCATCTAAACCCTGTGAGCGCAGCAGCGCTGGGATCTTGTAGATGCTGTCGACATCTTTTAATGAAATAACCGCACGTTCTTCAACGTTACAGAATAACGAAATCTTCGCACGCTCGTTGGCAGGAATCGCGCGGTCGCCACGGCAGATCAGCACATCTGGTGCAATACCGATAGAACGCAATTCTTTGACTGAATGTTGAGTCGGTTTGGTTTTCACTTCACCCGCTGCGCCAAGGAATGGTACTAAGGTTAAATGCATAAACAGGGTACGATCGCGGCCCAGTTCAACACCTAACTGGCGGATAGACTCAAGGAATGGCAGTGATTCGATATCACCCACAGTACCGCCGATTTCAACGATAGCCACATCGTGACCTTCACCACCTGCAATCACTTTTTCTTTGATCGCGTTAGTGATGTGTGGGATCACCTGAATGGTCGCACCTAAGTAATCACCGCGACGCTCTTTACGCAGTACTTCCTCGTAAATACGACCCGTAGTGAAGTTGTTGCGACGGTTCATCTTAGTGCGGATGAAACGCTCATAGTGGCCAAGGTCAAGGTCTGTTTCTGCGCCGTCCTCAGTCACAAACACTTCACCATGTTGCGTTGGGCTCATGGTACCTGGATCAACGTTAATGTATGGGTCCAGTTTCATGATGGTTACATTGAGACCACGGGCCTCTAAAATTGCGGCTAATGAAGCGGCTGCAATGCCTTTACCTAGTGATGAAACCACACCACCAGTAACGAAGATATACCTTGTAGTCATGCTGAACCTGAGAAAATGAGTTTGAAAATACGTGCTTGTAAGAAAGCACTAGGACGGGGCAGTAGTATACCAAAGGTGTTGCCATTCGACAAACACCAATCCGGATAATTTGCCCTTTATCTTGGCTCGCCCTGTTTAACCTTATCCCAATAGGCATCTAACTCTTCTAAGCTATGTTCTTCTAATGCTTTATTATTTTGTCTTGCAAATGCCTCTACACCTTTAAAACGGCGTTCAAATTTAACATTGGCTTGGCGCAGCGCTTGTTCTGGGTCCACCTTTAAATGACGCGCCAAATTCACCACCGCAAACAATAAGTCGCCCATTTCGGCCTGTACTTTGGCTTGGTCGAGTGTTGGCTGATTCACCTCCGCCAGCACTTCATCAATTTCTTCGTGGATTTTTGCGACAACGGGCTCAAGCTCAGGCCAATCGAACCCGACACGTGCGACCCGCTGCTGAATTTTGATTGAACGGGATAACGCCGGCTGTGCACGCGGAATATCATCAAGCACAGAAACCTCGCTTGGTGAAGTCACCCCAGCCGCCAATGCCTTTTGTTCACGCTCGCTGGCTTTGATTGCTTCCCAATTGGCTTTCATTTGCTGACTACTGGCATCGGCCTCAAACGTGGCTTCGCCAAACACGTGGGGATGACGACGAGTGAGTTTGTCGGTGATTTTATTGACGACGGTGCTGAAATCAAACCTGCCCTGCTCTTTGCCTAGCTGGCAATAAAACACCACTTGGAATAATAAATCCCCCAGCTCATCGGGCAGCTCGTCTAGGGCTAAACGTTCAATAGTGTCGGCCACTTCATAGGCCTCTTCGAGGGTAAAAGGCACTATGGTTTGAAAGGTCTGCGCTTTATCCCAAGGACAACCCGTTTGCGGATCGCGCAGCTTCTCCATAATCTTCAGTAGCGGCGCGACATCGGTTGCAGAAAGTGCTGTTGCTGAAAGCTCAGAAATAGAAGGCGTGGTATGGGAAGTCATGCTGATATCCTTTCAAGATAGTCGACACAAGTGCAGGATGCGTAAACAGGAATACACTCAAGCTGAGTCGCAACTAAGGCTGCAATAATGGCAATAAAGCGCTAATGATAAAGTAGCCAAGCTTAAAGTGCTATTTTGAGTCAGAGATAAGATTTTAGTGAAGAGAATATGCCCCAAAGTGGGTTTCGCAGTTTAAAAGGGGAATAGGCCAAGTAAAGCTCTGCCTATAGAAAAGTTGATGGTTCGACTTAGATGTTATGTATCCCATCTTTTTCGTAGCTTGAATGCTTAATCAAAGTCGTGGGGCTTCACCCCACACCCGACCAAGGAGAACTGCTCGTCCTATCCTCCTTGGATGCTCCAAGACGCCCCTAACGGAGTTGAAAGCCCCTTGTGCTCATTGCCAAATTTGCTATCGCTTCCGAAGGATGCGTCCCTGCACCTGCGAAAGCTAGCTCGCCATCCGTGGCGAGACTCACGCAATTTGTCTACTCGCCCCGCGGCAACTCCGAGGGAAGATGTAATCCTTGGAGTTTTGAGTCGTTAGATAGCGATTAATCAGCAAAAAATAAGCGTAAAAGCATGAGAAAGCTAAAACAATATCAAGTAATTACCAACCAAACTGTATAAAAAACCGCTACCGCAAAAAAGCAAATTCCTATAGCATCATTTATACCAATTGACATGGATGTGGCAGCGGCCAAGTCCAACAAGCGATTTATGCCCTGCAAACAGCGCAGCGCATAAATACTAAGACGTTAAGGTCATAGATAATGCATTACTCGTTTGGCACTAACTCATTTATTAATTACTGGGATTCAGTACAAAGAAAGATTGCAGTATTCCTTACTGATCCGCTTAATGAAGAGCTTGCCGTCGAATGTGCAGGAAAACTCTGGCACTTGTGTGATTGGTATTATGAAGAGTACAAAAACAACCTCCCATATAAACAATTAATTGATTTACAAGGATATGTTGGGAGTGAGTGTCCAAGTCTCCGAGTCATGCGCGATATATGTAATGGTTCAAAACATGCCAGTTTAGATAAAACACGAACTCCAGTTATCCGAAAAGCCCAGGTTCACCAGGGCGCGTTTTCATCTGGATTTAGTCGTGGCTTTGACATTTCCATGCTAGAGGTAGAATTAGTAGATGGTTCAATCGTTGATTTTGATAACGCAGTTAAATTATCCATTGATTATTGGACTGGCAAGTTAAGCCTTAACAAATAAATCAACTTTGCTTCCGCCGGACCCGCTACGCGGGCCGGTTATTTAAAATGTTAGCCCATAGAAATTTTAATTAGAAATTCACTAATTCGAGCTAAAAATATAACTCGGAAATGTCCCAAAGCATGCTGTGTGTCTCTTTGAAACCTACAGCCAACAACGATGCTAGGAAGCTGAGCAATGGTGATTTGCGAGACGACCGTCCGCCCCACGGATGGGGCGGTCGAGCATCCAAGGACGGACTCGCTGCGCGTCGGAGAGCAAATGCCATTGCTCAGAATGGTGAACAGCCTCCCGCCCCCCCAATCTATATCTCTTATCAAAGCTAATTTCGAGGCTAATCGCTTCGAAAGGTATTGCTAACCTTAAAGCCGTCTTGCTTCTATCACGCTATCGACTTGGGAGAGCTTAGATAACACCCGCGATAAGCCATCGAGATTATAAAGCTCTAATTCCAGCTCAATGGCCGCCGTCTGATTCTTAATATCCGATGAGGAACTCATGGCAAGCACATTGGATTTTTCGGCGGCGAGTACCGAGGTCAGATCCCGCAATAAGCCGCTGCGATCATGGGCCAAAACGCGCAGGCGCATGCGATAACCGCCAGAGTAATTTTCGCCCCAAACCACATCGACGCCACGTTCTGGGTGAACGCGCATTAACTCTTTCACCTGTTCACAGTCGGAGCGATGCACCGAAATACCGCGCCCTTTAGTGATAAAGCCTAAAATCTCATCCCCTGGCACAGGCTGGCAGCAACGGGCGATATGGCTGAGTAAGTTACCCACGCCATTCACTTCCACCTGCCCACGGCTATTGGTGCCAGATTTAGGTTGGCTCTTCTTAACTAATTCTTCTACCGCATCTTCTTCGCTCGCCTCATCGAGGCGCAACTTACTTTGAATATGGTTAACGACCTGATGTAAACGCACATCACCGCCGCCGATAGCTGCAAGCAAGTCGTCCATACTCGCCATATTAAAACGCTCAACGGCGATGGCGGCATCTTTGATTTTAAGGCTGACTCGCGCCAGCTCGGCTTCGAGCATTTCTTTGCCAGCGATAATGTTTTTATCGCGGTCCTGCTGCTTAAACCAATGCTGAATTTTCGAGCGCGCCCGCGATGTGCGGATATAACCTAAGTTGGGATTAAGCCAATCACGCTTAGGATTAGGGTGCTTCGAGGTGATGATCTCGATACGCTCACCCGTTTCAACCTGATAAGTAAACGGCACAATGCGGCCATCGACCTTGGCACCGATACACTTATGGCCGACCTGCGAGTGAATATAGTAGGCAAAGTCGAGCACGGTTGAGCCGAGTGGCAAGTCAACGACTTCACCGCTAGGGGTAAAGACATAGACTCTATCCTCAAACACTTGGCTGCGGACTTCTTCAACCAAGTTGCCGCTCTCGACCACGTCTTCCTGCCATTGCAGAATTTTACGCAGCCAATTGATTTTTTCTTCGTAGCCGCTCTGTTTGCCGGAGTGATTACCCTCTTTGTATTTCCAGTGCGCGGCAACCCCCAGCTCTGCATCTTCATGCATATCTTGGGTACGAATTTGAATTTCAACGGTTTTACCTTCAGGCCCCACCACTACGGTATGAATCGATTGATAACCGTTAGGTTTAGGGTTGGCCACGTAGTCGTCGAACTCGCGCGGGATATGGTGCCAAAGAGTGTGCACGACCCCTAAGGCGCCATAGCAGTCCTGCAAACGCTCGGTGACAATCCGCACGGCGCGCACGTCAAACAACTCATCAAACTTGAGGTGTTTGCCCTTCATCTTGCGCCAGATGCTGTAGATATGTTTTGGACGACCATACACCTTAGCGCGGATATGATCCTCATCGAGGCGCTGCTGCAACTGCTCGACAAATTTTTCGATATAGACTTCGCGGTCTAACCGCTTACCGTCGAGCTGTTTCGCAATGTCCTTGTAAGTATCTGGATGCAGATAACGGAAGGAAATATCTTCTAATTCCCACTTTAACTGACCAATCCCCAAACGGTTAGCGAGCGGTGCATAGATATCGGCAATTTCGCGGGCAAGCAAGACGCGGGTTTCTTCGTCGGCATTTTTCACGGCGCGCAGCAAACAAACACGCTCGGCCAGTTTAATCACCACGGCGCGTACGTCTTCGACCATCGCCAGTAACATGCGGCGGATATTGTCGATTTGCGGCTCGGTTGAGCGGCTATTGGGATTAATTTTTAACGCACCAATGGCATCCATGGTCACAACGCTGGCGACTAACCGCGCGAGGGACTCGCCAAATTTTTCTTTGATTGCTTCTTCGTTTAATAAACCGGCATCAAACACCACAAACAGGATAGCCGCTTGCAGCGTCTCGATATCCATATTCAGCGGCGCGAGGATTTCAATCATCTCGCGGGCACGTTCGAGCAGTTCTCTTTTCGCGGCAGGACTCTTAGCGGGTAAGGCTTCGACCTGTGCAATCAGGGTGAGTAAGGTTTGCGCCTCCTCGACATGACTGACATAGCGAGCCACCCAATCTTCAAGATGAAAATCGGGATCATTAAAGTGCGCTTCGCGAACAGAGACCATCTAATTTATTTCCTTATTCGTGCTCAGAGAAAAGTGGCACCACCTCGGCACTCCTATCTTCAGCATTGGCACGGACTTGTCAAACCCAACGAGACGAAACTTCACATTTTTTACGTTATTCAAACGCTTTGCTTACTTTACACTCGAATAACGCGGGCAAGTGAAGAAACCTTGCCCAACCGATAAGCTTTATTTTGCAAGCTCAAACAACGCCATGGCTTCGATATGATGTGTCTGCGGGAACATATCGATTAAACCTAACTTTTGTAACTTGTAGCCACGTTCAAGTAACACCGCACTGTCGCGGGCCAAGCTCGCCGGATTACAAGACACATACACTACTTGGCGAGGTTTCATCTTCTTAAGCCATTGCAAACTCTCAAACGCCCCCGCGCGGGCAGGATCGAGTAGCAACTTATCAATCTTGCCCATCCAAGGCTCGCAGGATAAATCGGCACTTAAATCGCCATGGTAAAAGGTTAAATTGCTTAAGCCATTTGCCGCCGCGTTTTCACGGGCTTGGCTAACCATATCTGGCACCCCTTCAACCCCAATCACTTCGGCGCCCAGTTTAGCTAATGGCAAACTGAAATTCCCCATACCACAGAAGAGATCGAGAATTCGCTCACCCGGCTGCGGCGCTAACCAGTCTAACGCCTGCGCCACCATGGCCTTGTTAATTTGCGCATTCACTTGCACAAAGTTACCCGGGGTGAAGGTGAGGCTCACAGGCGTTGCACCAGCTTTATCATCGAGCAACTGGTAAACGGGCAATAACAGCGTGCCATTCACCCCATGGAACTCGCCGTTGTTGTCTTGCAAACAAATATGGATTTGATGATGTTCGGCAAACTGCGCAAGCTTAGCCATGTCCTTATCATTTAAGGATTTAGTGATCCGAATTACCGCAAAATGGCCGTTGTCGGCATCAATCAACTCTAAATGCCCAAGACTCGATTTGGCCGCCAATTGATTAAGCAACTTAGCAAACGGGGCAATTAAATCCGATAAGGGTTTCGCCAAGACTAAACAGCTATCAATAGGCACGACTTGGTTGCTGCTCGAGGCACGAAACCCTAGGCTCAACTGCTTGGTATTTTTATCAAATAGGGTCGCAAGGCGGGCACGGCGACGATAGTGCCACCCCTCACCCGTCAAGGCGGGCACTGAGTTGCCTTCGGCGCCAGCAAATTTAGCCATAATATCAACCAAGGCCGCAGACTTATGCTCGCGTTGCCCAGCTAATGACATATGCTGTAAATCGCAGCCGCCACAGCTTTGGTAATGTGGGCATAGCGGCGTGACTCGCTCAGCGCTCGGCGTCTCGACTTTAATTAGCTTGGCTCGGGCATAGTTTTTCTTTTGTTCGGTCAGCTGCGCCTGCACGGTTTCGCTGGGCAAGGCGCCGGGGATAAATACGACTTTTCCCTGATGTTGTGCTATACCTGCCCCTAGATGATCGAGCTGGTGCACGCTAAAGGACTGCTTCGCGGACAATTGCTTGGAACTATTTGGTTTTGCTTTAAAAAATTGTGCCATTTCGGCCTCTAAATCAATAAAAAACTGGTAAAGACCGCCCATTTTCTGGCAGTCTTATAAAATCATATCGTCCCTAGAATTTAGGAAACTGCGCTGCGGCTATGAACCCTGTCAACAACATGACCAAATACAGCTTACGTTCCTGGGTTCTGGTGCTAGCGCTTGCGCCGACGATCTTAGTCGGTATTCTGCTGGGCAGCTACTTTACCATAAATCGCTTCTATGAACTCGAAGATACGCTGATTGAACAGGGCAGCAATATTATCGAACCTTTAGCAATTGCCAGTGAAGTGGGACTCGTGGGCAATGACAGGGAAGCGACCAAACGACTCCTTGCCGCCGCGCAACTCAATAAGTCCACACTCGTCAAATCCATCGCCATTTTTGACATTCAAAATCAACTCTTTGTCACATCGCATTACCACAAAGACTTCGAAATCATGCGCTATAAAGAGGCGCTGAGTAATCTGCACAAAACCGAAATCGAGCATGTAGGCGATAGCCTTATCCTTCGAACGCCGATTTTTGCTACCGCCCCTCCGGCGCCGGGCGCGACCATCAATTTTGATATTCAAACCGATAACGGCGAGTTGCTCGGCTATATTTCGGTGATTATCAATAAAGAACGCGCGCTGCTCGAACAGCACAGGGCCGCCGTGGCCGCCTTTATTATCGTCTTGATTGGGGTGCAATTAAACCTGTTGTTTACCTTTCGTCTGGTTAAAAACGTTACCCAGCCGATTACCGAAATGGTGCGAGTGGTGGCCAAAATTCGCGAGGGTAAACTCGATGCGAGGCTCGAAGGTAATCTTATCGGTGAGCTGGATTTGCTTAAACGCGGTATTAACGCCATGGCGGGTTCGCTATCGGAATATCACGATGAGATGCAGCAAAATATCGATCAGGCCACCTCGGATCTGCGGGAAACCTTAGAGCAGATTGAGATCCAAAACGTCGAGCTCGACTTAGCCAAAAAACGCGCGCTGGAGGCCAGCCGCATTAAGTCGGAGTTCTTGGCGAACATGTCCCACGAACTGCGCACGCCATTAAACGGCGTGATAGGCTTTGCCCGTCAGCTCGTTAAAACCCCGTTGCACTCGAGCCAAGTCGATTACATTAATACCATCGAGCGCAGCGCGACTAACCTACTGGCGATTATCAACGATATTCTCGACTTCTCGAAACTCGAAGCCGGTAAAATGGTGTTAGAAAAAATGCCATTCGGCTTAAGGGAAACCTTAGGTGAGACGATTACCTTAATCTCCGGCAGCGCGCAGGCGAAAGGGCTTGAGTTAGTTGTCGATATTGCACCCAACGTCCCCGACAATGTTAATGGCGATGCGATGCGTGTTTGTCAGATTATCAATAACTTAGTAGGCAATGCCATCAAGTTTACCGATTCGGGCAGCGTGTTAGTCAAATTAGAGCTACAAAATCAAACCGACGAACAAGTGGTACTGCGCTGTGATGTAATTGATACCGGGATTGGGATTGACGACAGCCAGCAGGACTTCCTCTTCCAAGCCTTTGGTCAAGCGGACTCCTCGATTTCTCGCCGCTTTGGCGGCACAGGGCTGGGGCTCGTTATCACTAAGCGCCTAGTCAATCAAATGGGCGGCCAAATTGGCTTTACCTCGGCGGTGGATAAGGGTTCAAACTTCTGGTTCACCCTGCCATTGGGCCTAGGTCAATTCCAGATCGGCGATTCGCTACCCCTTGAAAAACTCAAAGATAAAACCGTGCTGTTTTATGAGCCCAGAGTGCTCACCCATTCGGTGATTAGTCGCCAACTAAAACAGTGGGATACCAAAGTTACCCACCATCAACACATTCCGAGCTTACTCACGACGCTCTCAACCACTGAGCATCAGTTCGATTATGTGTTATTGAGCTGCCATGGATTTAGCAATCCCAATCAATTAGTCAGCACCTTAAACCAAGCCAAGACCAAGACGGATTGCTTAATTGTACTGTTCGATTGCCAAGAGCAGGAAGTGCTAAGCCAGTTTATTCGCCCCAATGCCGATGTAGTGTTGTCACTGCCAGTAAGCGAGCACCAACTGGCGCGCAATATGCTCTATCCACCGATGGAATATGATATTTCACCACCTGCCAGCATCACAGTGCCCGCCGCGCGCCAATCACTGACCGTATTGGCGGTGGACGATAACTTTGCCAATTTAAAACTGATTGATACGCTGCTTAGTGAGTTAGTGACGACAGTTATCGCCGTTAACAGCGGTGAAGAAGCCGTGAAACAAGCCAAGGGCCGCACCTTTGACCTTATCTTTATGGATATTCAGATGCCAGGCACCGACGGGATCAGCGCCACTAAGCAAATCCGTCAAGGGTCGATGAACCGCAACACGCCAATTATAGCCGTGACGGCCCATGCGATAGCCGAGGAGCGTGAGCTGATTTTAGGCTGTGGTATGGATGGCTATTTGCCCAAGCCCATAGATGAAGCCGCCCTCAAAGCGGAGATAAACCGCTGGATCACCCGGCCCAAGTTTACCCACTTCGATTTACATACCCTCAACTGGGATTTGTGTCTCACCCAAGCCAACCATAAGTCGGATTTGGCGTTAGATATGTTGCGTATGCTGTTGGACTCGCTGCCCCAAACCGTCTTGGCAATCGAGACGGCGCTGGGTCAGGACGATCAGGACACTATGCTCACAACTATCCACAAACTTCATGGTGCCAGTTGCTATTGCGGAGTGCCAACGACACAGCGATTATGCCAAGAGATTGAATCGGCATTGAAACGTGATGCCCGTGTCGAAGATCTCGAACCGGAAATACTAGAGTTACTTGATGAGCTAACTAAGGTAGAATCGGCGGCAAAACAAGTGCTATCACAGCTATCAGCGGAAATTACAGATGACCAAAAAAACGGGCTTCTTTAAGCGTTTAAAGGCGCTAGAACTACCACAGAAAAAACTCTTTGCCATTGCCCTTTGCCAACGAATGTTACCTAATTATCAATTGTTTTCAGAGGTTTGCGAATTTGGTGATCCTGTGGTATTAAGCACTGTGCTCGAGCTTCTTTGGCAATCCCAGTACGACAACAAGCTTAAATTCAACATCGATGTGCATCTGCAGCGCTTAGAAGATAACACCCCTGAACCCGCCGATTTTGATAGCTATGGTGTATATCCAGCGATGGATGCTGTAGTAGCCCTCTCAACACTGCTTGGGGCGATTCAAACCAACCTTGAGGAAGATATAACTAATATCAGCAAGTTATCCTCAAGCACTGTGGCAAACTACATTGAAACCATCAGCGATGTGGATTTAACCGATGATGCCTTAGATGACTACGTCTTCGCCCATGAAGTGATGGAAGAAGAGCGTGAGTTGCAAAATACGCTGCTGGAAATCATCGAAGAAAATCCTAAGATCACCGCAGAGTTAGTGAAAGGTTTGCGCAAAGAGATCATCGAAGCGGGTGTATCGAATATCGGTATTAGCGTCGCGTAAGTGAGTCCTGCTACCTAAGAGTGGTTCGCTATTAGGTAGCATCCTGACTACGGGATTCCACCTCAAGAATAGGATTAAGCCAAGCATCCATTCAATATGAAAAAACTCGTTTATCAAGGATTTATCTTAACCAATAGCGAAGGTCGCACCGATACCTGGAAACTCACCATAGGTCAGCAAAGCCGTATTGGTTCCTTGTTTGAACTGCGCCGTTTAGTCAATTACTACCTTGAGCTGGGTATCTTGCCAGCCACCCGCGCCAGCCTGCAAGAGGCGAAACAGACCCAAAACTCCATGAGTAAAAATCCGCTAAAACCTCGCAAACGCTAACAGGCTTACGCCATCGAGAACAGCTCAGGCGCCTTAGACTGCATAAACTCGATAAACACCCTGACCTTCTGCGGCTGCTGACTCCGTTGGTGATACAGAATCGATATTCTGCGCTGCTCACCTATCCATTCCGGCAGCAACACTTTTAACTGACCATCTTTAATCTGTTGTTTTACAAATAATTCTGGGCCATAGAGAATGCCGCCGTGGTCGAGTGTCGCCTGAATCGCACCGTGAAGATCCGTAAGCGTGAGTTTTGTCGGACCATTAAAATAGAACGACTCGCCATTGGGGTGCTTTAAATGCCAATTAAACAGTGGCCAAACCTTAATTAACTGGTGGGCTTCGAGGTCATCGGGATGGGTTAACTTTGGCGCAGTGGCTAAATATTCCGGCGTGGCAAACAGGCGATAATCGAGTTCACCTAAGGTGCTCGACACCCAAGAGGAATCAGGCTGCGCGCCGCCCACAATCGCCACATCGATCCCTTTATCGATTAAATCCACTAACTCATTACTTTGTGAGATATGTAAGCGAATATCGGGATATAAACGCCCAAATTCGTTCAATGCGCGGATAAAGATGATAGAAATAATCGAAATCGGCGCCGCAATCCGCAATGTCCCTTCGGGCTTATCGCTACCAATGCCACTGAGTTCATCAAATTGGGCAATGACGCTCTGATAACGTTGGAATAATGCTAAGCCTTCTTCGGTTAACCGCAGTTTACGGGTGCTACGCATAAACAACTGCTTATCAAGCTTTTCCTCAAGTTTGGCCAGCTTACGGCTCACGGTGGCGATGGGCATATCGAGTTCTTTAGCCGCCAGAGAAAAACTCCCCGCATTCACTAAATGCACAAACAGATAAATTAATTGCAGCTCGCCGCCTACATCATCAGCCATTCTCAATCCCAATTGTGTATGTGAGTGCTTGCATCCATAACGCGCACTACCTCATTGTGTTTTAAACGTAGAATTATTCACTTCTACGACCATAGCGCAATAGCCTCCAGGGGGAATGCTATGCTATTTTGCCGATAAATTTACTGCGCTAGCGCCGATTATAGTCAATTACCTGAGATAAAATGCCCTGATGACCTCCTCTTGGTCACTTGTGAGTTTTAAGGGCAATAAGGTCATCTCGCGGGAAAAAAATACAAAAGGATGAGTGAGGGACATGACCATTTTAACCCCTCTGTTTGCCGTCTTTGGGATCATGCTGCTGGGCACTCTGGTGCAAAAACTGCGCTTTCTCCCAGTAGAAACAGACCAAGTACTCAATCAATATGTTTACTATATTGCGTTTCCTGCCATCTTATTGATAGCACTCGCGCAGCAGCCCATTGAAGAGATCCTACAGTGGGGATTTATCGCCGGGTACAGCGCAGGTATGTTGGTGATTTACCTCGTTTGTATCGGCATCTCCCTGCTGGTGAATCCTAAACAGTCTGCGATAGCCGCCGTGCGCGCCTTAAATGCTACCTTTGGTAATACCGCATTTATCGGTATTCCACTCCTTGTCATCTTATTCCCCCAACAACAAAGCGCCTTAGTTGCCGCTGCGATTGCCAGTTTATTGTCCGTACTCATGTTTGCCGTGGCCTTGGTCTCGCTAGAACTCGCCACCAATAAACAGCGGCAACATCACGCCGCGGTGATCATGCTGCTAGCCGTGGTGAAAAACCCGATTGTGATAGGTTGTTTTATTGGCGTGGCCATTTCGGCATTAGGGATAACCTTGCCAGCAGGCTTGGCAATGATGATCCAGCAGATAGGCAATACGTCCAGCCCCTGCGCCCTCTTTGCCGTCGGCATGGTACTAGCTAAAGCCATGCGCTATCAAAAAGATAGCAAGGTATTTAGCCTGACAAACTTTATCGAACTGAGCCTTATCAACCTGTTTAAACTCATCCTGCAACCCGCCTTGGTTTACTTCATGTTAAAAGGCGTAGGTGTCACGGGCGACTATCTCGTTATGGGCGTCATTCTTAGTGCCTTGCCCACGGCGGCAAGCGTCTATCTGTTGGCGCAGCGCTATAACACTCAGGCCTCCACCAGTGCTCAAGGGATACTCTTTGGCACTATAGTGACCTTTTTCAGCTTACCCATTCTGGAGCAGATCGTTAAAACCTATTCATAAACAAATAATTAGGCTTTAGGTTATCGCGACATGTCGAATATTCACCCAAAGCCACTTTACTGTATATAAATTCAGTATATACTGTTTATCAATACAGTGATTTGGTAAGTTTTTCGACAGGAACTCACTATGCTTTGCCAACTCAGCATCAACAATTTCGCTATCGTACGTTTCCTTGAACTGGACTTTCGCCCCGGAATGACCAGCATTACCGGTGAGACTGGCGCGGGAAAATCCATCGCCATTGACGCACTAGGCTTATGCCTAGGTAACCGTGCCGATGCCAGCAGTGTTCGCCCTGGCGCGAGCAAAACCGAAGTCAGTGCCCGATTTTCCTTAGAGGATGTACCTCTTGCAAAACGTTGGCTCGAAGATAACGATCTCGAACTCGATGATGAGTGTATTCTACGGCGAACCATTGGTAGTGACGGCCGCTCACGCGCCTATATCAATGGCAATCCCGTCCCTTTGACTCAGTTAAAATTACTGGGGCAATTGCTTGTGGGGATCCATGGCCAACACGCCCACCATGCAATGTTAAAGAGTGAGCATCAGCTCACCTTACTCGATAGCTACGCCAATCACAGGCTGTTGATAGATACAGTGGCGGCAAGCTATCAGCGCTGTAAACAAATTGAAGCCGAACTCAAACAATTAGAAGCCTCCCAGCAGGAACGTATCGCCCGTAAACAGCTGGTGCAATATCAAGTTGAAGAGTTAGATGAGTTTGATCTCAAGGTTGGTGAATTTGAAGAGATTGAACAGGAACATAAGCGCCTCGCAAATGGCACAGAGCTGGTTGATAGCTGCCAAGCCAGCCTGTTTTTACTCACTGATGGCGAAGAGAGCAATATCGAATCACTGCTGAACAAAGTCGTCGGCCTTGCCGAGAATCTGCAAAGCTATGACCCCGCTTTAACCAATGTCAGCACTATGCTGAACGAAGCGCTTATTCAAGTACAAGAAAGTGCTGGCGAATTGCAGCACTACCTGAGTAAACTCGAACTCGATCCGGCGCATTTTGCCTATTTAGAGGAAAGGCTCTCTAAAGCCATGCAACTGGCCCGTAAGCACCATGTCAGCCCTGATAAATTAGCCGAGCATCATCTCGCCCTCAGAGCCGAACTCACGACCCTAGATCATGATGAAAATAAGCTAGAAGATATTCAACGCCAAGTGGAAGCCAGTAAAGTGGCCTACCTCGCTAACGCGCAAAAGCTAAGTCAAAGCCGCGCCCGTTATGCGAAAGAGCTGGACAAGCTGGTGACTCAATCCATCCATGAGCTCAACATGCCTAAGGGAAAGTTCACCATTGAAGTGAATTTCAATCCAGAAATCATGTCGATGAACGGCAGCGATAACATAGAGTTTATGGTTACCACCAACCCAGGCCAGCCATTACAACCTATATCAAGGGTTGCCTCAGGCGGCGAATTGTCACGTATTGGCTTAGGTATCCAAGTCATTACCGCGAAGAAGGTTGCTACCCCTACCCTGATTTTCGACGAGGTGGATGTTGGGATCTCAGGCCCCACAGCAGCCGTCGTTGGACGCATGCTGCGTAGCCTTGGCGAGTCGACCCAAGTTCTGTGTGTGACCCACTTACCTCAAGTTGCTGGTAACGGCCATCAACATATGTTTGTGAATAAATTCAACAAGGCCGGAAGCACTGAAACCACTATGATGCCTTTAGATAGGGAGCAACGTATCCAAGAGCTCGCCAGATTACTCGGTGGCGATACGATTACGACGAATACCTTAGCCAATGCCAGGGAGTTATTACAGTAGTCGCCAGACCAAACTGTAAATTCAGGCTTACACATAAATAAGGCTCTAGCAGAGCCTTATTTATGACTTAGGATGGAAGACTGAAATGCTAACAAACTAAAAGCATTAAGATTTTACATTTAATAATTAAAAATTATATTCAACTCGCAATGAAGCTATACGCTTTATCAAAACCTACTATTAGCAAATATATTTGCATATCAACTGAAGTGATTATAAAAAAATAATCGAAAGCCCTCTGTAAGCTCATTGTAATTAACTGAAATTTAAAATTTAATTTCCATTAGATTATTATTAGCTAGATTGCAAATTTATTAGCGATATTTAATATTTTCGAATGAGTCCTGCTCTCCTAGACTTAATTACCTCTCAGGTCAATAGGAGTTGAACATGCCTTTCCAGCATATTCTCGCTGCGGTTGATGATTCCGTTCCACCTAATGCCGTGCTCAAAAAGTCCGTTGTCTTGGCAAGAAAATGCCAAGCATCTTTGACTGTTCTCAAGGTCAAACGAACTCATAACTTTAATCTAAACCTTTTATTTCATAGAGATAAATCCAACCTCATGTCCGATGACAGGCGAAAGCCCATCTTGGCTTATCCCGATAAACAATATCCAATCCAAATAAAAGAATGCTTATCCCACTCAATACACAATGCTATTGTCAATGAATGTAACCAGTCAGATTATGATCTCATCATAGTGAGTCATAAATTCTATCCACCCTTTTTCAATGAATTTTTAATTGCAGATGAATGGCAATTGTTACGATTACCCCATATTCCCGTGATGTTTGTAGATCTTGAAGATTGGCATGAGAACGGCCACGTACTCACAGCACTAGAACTCGACAATGAAAACATCACTCATCTTGAGTTTAATGAAACCCTGATAGAAGAAAGCAAACGGATTGCCAGCCTGCTCTCGAACGATCTGCACTTAATTAATAGCTATTTACCCGATCCCTTCTATATGAGCTTTAATCATCAGCCGCAAGAGCAAGTCTCCGAGCGAGAAAAATATAAGGCGAGACTTACGACGGTAGCGCGACAGCACAATCTCAATACACATAATCTACACATCGAAGAAGGCTTACCCGAAGATACGATTTCCAATGAGGCCCGTAGACTCAACGTCAATATGCTGGTGATGGGCAGCGCCGAACGCAAAGGCATGTTGAGCGCATTCAAAGGCAATGCGGCGCGAAATATTATTAACAAGCTACGAACCGATCTCTTTATTGTCAAACCGCGACATCCGCACTAATCACTAAGCGCTAATCACTCTCCACTCAACAATCTCGCAAATAAAAACAGCCTTTAGAATTCACTAAAGGCTGCTTGATTACCACAAATCGGTTTCGTTAATGGATAAAAGCCGCTAGGGCCTGAACACCAATAAGCGCGAAAATGCCTGCTAATACATCGTCGATCATAATCCCAAAGCCACCTTCGACCTTGGCATCGAGCCAACGGATTGGCCAAGGCTTGATAATGTCAAAGAAACGAAACAGCACAAAACCAACGACTAACCAGAGCACTCCAGCAGGCGCCGCAATCATAGTGATTAACAGGCCTGCGACCTCATCCCATACAATCGCGCCATGGTCATGCACGCCCATGTCTTTAGCCGCCTTATCGCAGATATAAATCCCCGCGAACACGCACACTAAGGTCACAGCTAAATACCAAGCCAAGGGCAATTGAGCCAACAGCAAATACAGAGGAATCGCCGCCAAAGTGCCAAAGGTGCCAGGTGCCTTAGCCGCTAAACCACTGCCAAAGCCTAATGCTAAAAAATGGATTGGATTTTTAAGAGACAGGCGCGACAGCGCCTGATCTTGGGATAACAACTTCATTAAAAGTGCTCAAAACCATGATATGGCGGCGTAAACGGCTCACCATTGAGTTGCAACTTAAGTTTACTGCCCGCACAAATTTGTCCAACCCGCACAAACTTAGTCCCCGCGTGGCTCAGTGCAGTTTCTAACGCACCTTTTTGCGCCTCTGGCACGGTAAAGAGCAGCTCATAATCCTCGCCCCCCGTTAGCGCATAACCTAAGGCATGCTCTTCGCTCACGGTATCCTGCATGGCGCGGGACAACGGAATCAAGCCTACATCCACAACCGCGCCTACCTGCGATGCTTTGAGGATATGGCCAATGTCCGAAATAAAACCGTCGGATAAGTCGATGGCGCTGGATGCTAAAGACCGTAACGACTGACCCGCTAACACTCGAGGTGTTGGACGATAATGGCGATTGATTAGGAACTCTTTATGCTCCGCACGCGCATGCTGCACGCCACGGATCAAATCCAGCCCTAATGCTGAATCGCCGAGCGTACCGGTCACATAAATCCAGTCACCCGCTTTTGCACCGTGACGAGTCAATGCCTTACCCTGCGGCACTTGTCCATGCACGGTAATGTTAATGGCTCTAGGGCCGCGGGTGGTATCGCCGCCAATGAGGGCAATACCATAGTATTCAGCCGCTTCGAAGAGTCCCTCACTAAACCCACTCAGCCAGGCTTCGTTAACCTCTGGTAAGGTAAGCGCAAGCGTCATCCACGCAGGCTCTGCCCCCATGGCGGCTAAATCTGAAAGATTCACTGCTAAGGCTTTGTAACCTAAGGCTTGAGGGGGAATATCGGGGAAGAAGTGAACGTTTTCGACTAAGGTATCGCAGGAGATGGCGATCGACTTGTTTTCGGCGGGCTGCACTAGGGCGCAATCGTCGCCAATACTCAGTTTGACATCACGGCGCGTGGGGCCGCGGTGATTGAAATAACATTCAATAAGTTGGAATTCTTTCACTGTACAGTTTGGCGCGACTCACATCGGCCACCTTTGTTAGCAATGAAAAACGGTATCCTAAGATACCGTTTGTCCTTATTACTTACGTGCAACCAGTTTGTCGAGTAATCCATTAACAAACTTATGGCTTTCATCCGCACCGAAAGCTTTAGCCAGTTCAATCGCCTCGTTAATCGCGACTTTAAATGGCACATCTTTACGGAAAGTCAGCTCATAGGCAGCTAAGCGAACTATGGCCTTCTCCACTGGCGACACCTCATCAATGGGGCGGTCCAAGTGTGGAATGAACAACTCATCCAGTTGGGTTTTCTTAGTTGCTACGCCTGCAAATAGCTCACGAAAATAAGCTACGTCTACACCATCGAGACTCTGTTCAGTTAAAAACTCATGCTCGACATCGGCAATATTATTCCCGCTTAGTTGCCATGAATAGATGGCTTGTACGGCTAAACGGCGGGCCTTGCGGCGCTCAGAAGGCTTCATTATTTTTCCTACTATTACAACTGTTGTTCTAGCTGCTGCAGAACATTGACCATTTCTAGCAAGCTAAGTGCAGCTTCGCCGCCCTTGTTACCCGCTTTAGTACCTGAACGCTCAATGGCTTGTTCAATGGTATCTGTAGTCAATACACCGAAAGCAACGGGCAGATCGAACTCTAATGCGATTTGAGCTAGACCTTTGTTACATTCACCTGCAACAAAATCGAAATGAGGGGTACCACCACGGATCACAGCACCGAGTGCGATGATACCGTCAAACTTACCACTTGCGGCAACACGACGTGCAGCCAGCGGTAACTCAACCGCACCAGGTACACGGACGACAGTGATGTTTTCGTCACTGACTTGGCCAAAACGTTTCAGCGTGTCAAGTGCACCTTCAAGCAGGCTCTCAACTAAAAAGCTGTTAAAACGCGAAATTACAATCGCAACTTTGGCATTCTTCGCTTCGATATTACCTTGAACTACGTTCATTTTCTTACCTAATTTAGCTAAAGCACCCGGCTCTGGGCGAAAAGTGGCGACATGATATCACAGTCAATCGCCCACAGCCCTATGCAAATTATACAAATAATTAATTTTACCTTAGTACAACGTCAGACAGGCTTAGCCCGTTACTCCGCCACGTACTCGGTCACTTCAAGACCAAAACCTGAGAGTGAATGATAACGCTTAGGCGAACTTAAGAGTCGCATTTTAGTTACCCCAAGGCTGGCCAGAATTTGTGAGCCTACACCTACACGGCGCGAAGTGCCTTGCCATTTTGCAGAGGCTGGCGCTTGACCTTGATCTTCAGCTTCAAAGGCTTTGACTTTAGAGAGGATTTCACAAGGATGCTCTTGATTGCCCAGCAACACCAACACACCACCTTCGGCAGAAATGCGTTCCATAGCTTTTTCAAGCGGCCAGCTGCGCTGCTGATCGCGCTCTGAGTGGAGTAAATCGTTGAAGGTATTTTGTAAGTGTACGCGCACTAAACAATCTGGCTTCACCTCGCCCTTCACTAAGGCAAAGTGTAGTTGATTGTCGATAGTGTCCCTAAAGGTCACCATGTCGAACTCGCCAAAGCGGGTCGGCAGTTTACATTTAGCTTCGCGCACGACTGTGGTTTCTTTGGTGTTGCGGTATTCGATAAGCGCCGCAATAGTGCCGATTTTAATCCCATGTAATTCAGAGAAAATCTCTAAATCAGGGCGACGAGCCATAGTGCCGTCTTCATTGAGGATCTCAACAATCACCCCCGATGGCTCAAGCCCTGCTAAACGGGCTAAATCACAACCCGCTTCAGTGTGACCTGCGCGGGTTAACACGCCGCCGTCCTGCGCCATTAATGGGAAGATATGACCCGGCTGAACTAAATCCGATGCCTTGGCATCTTTAGCCACGGCTGCTTTTACCGTTACGGCGCGATCGTGGGCCGAAATCCCAGTGGTTACGCCTTCTGCCGCTTCAATCGATACCGTAAAGTTAGTCGAGAACTGCGCATTGTTATTAGTCACCATCAAGGGCAGGTTTAACTGCTGGCAACGGGCTTTAGTCATCGTTTGACAGATGAGTCCACGACCGTATTTCGCCATAAAGTTAATCGCTTCAGGCGTGACCAGCTCGGCCGCCATAATCAGGTCGCCTTCGTTTTCTCTGTCTTCGTCATCCATCAAAATAACCATTTTGCCTTGACGAATATCCTCGATGATCTCTTCTATACTGTGCAGCGCCATTGTAGGACCTTTATGATTTTACTGTTGTTATGAAATTCTATACCTAAGTGAGCTAAGTGCCAGTGCCCTAACGCACAAAGCCAGCACGGGCTAACATTTCCATGGTCACCCCGCCGCCTTGGGTTTCTTTAGTATCAAAGCGCATTAAACGCTCTAAATAGCGGGCGATTAAATCCACTTCAATATTTACCTTATCGCCGGCTTTCAAATCTACCAACGTGGTTTCACCCGCTGTATGGGGCACTATGGTTAATCGGAAACGGTGTCCATCGACTTCGTTTACCGTCAGGCTCACGCCATCGATGGTGATAGAACCTTTATGAGCAATATACCGAGCCAGCTCCGCAGGCGCCGCTAACCAAAATTCGATTGCTTGACCACGAGCAAGACGCTGCTCTACGGTGGCAATGCCATCCACATGGCCGCTGACCATATGCCCGCCGAGGCGAGTTGTCGGGGTAACGGCTTTTTCAAGATTAACCTTAGTGCCGACTTTATAGTTAGCAAAGCCTGTGAGACTGACAGTTTCAGCCGACACATCCGCCACATAGCCATCGGCTAATTGCTGAACCACAGTCAAACACACACCATTGGTGGCGATACTGTCGCCTAAACGCACATCGCTTAAATCCAGTTTGCCACTGGCGACCGTCAAACGAATATCATCGCCTTTACGTTCAAGCTTTCGCAGCGTGCCAACGGCCTCAATAATCCCAGTAAACATGGTTAACTCACTTATTCGCTAAAGATGGATTGGATGTAAGCCTCAAGGTGAAACGCGTATCCGCGCCCACTTTACGCTCATCGACCAGTTTGAGGGTCGGAATATCGGCCATCATTTGATAATCGGGTAATTCGAGTAGATTACGTCCCTGTGCGCCAAGGATTTTCATCGCTTGATACAACACTAATTCATCGGCTAATCCGTCACCGATAAAGGCGCCGGCTAAGGTCGCGCCCGCTTCGATAAGCACCTGATTACAGCTTTTGCCTAAATAGCTTAAGAGTGCAGGCAGCGAGATTCGACCATCAATCGCCGGTAATTGAAGACAAGTCACATGGGCGGGCAACTGCGCCATAAAGGCTGGCGAGTAAGGCTCAGTTGAGACTAATAACATCGGCGATTCAATCGCAAGCAAGGCTGCCGTAATCGGCATCCGGCAACGACTGTCTAATATCACCCGCAGCGGTTGTAAAATCTGCGCTTCACTCAATTGTGAGCTAAGACTGCCAAGCTCTGAGTAACGCACATTAAGCGAAGGGTCATCGGCCAGCACAGTGTCAATCCCCGTCACTAGCGCGCAGGCGCGTAAACGTAAGCGCTGCACATCGCGGCGAGCTTCGGGGCCTGTGATCCATTTGGACACACCGTTTGATAACGCGGTTTTACCATCTAGGCTCGCGGCAAGCTTTACCGTCACCCAAGGTAGGCCTGATTCCATGCGCTTCATAAAACCAAGATTTAAAGCGTAAGCTTCGTCGCGGTGCAAACCGACATCCACTTGAATGCCCGCATCGCGCAGCATTTGAATACCGCGACCACCGACCTGCGGATTGGGATCTTCAACCGCCACCACGACTCGTTTTACACCAATATTAATCAGTGCCAAGGCACACGGCGGTGTGCGGCCATAATGGCTGCAAGGTTCTAAGGTGACATAGGCGGTCGCGCCACGGGCAAGCTCGCCAGCCATCCGCAGTGCATGCACCTCAGCATGTGGCTCGCCAGCTTTTTGATGATAACCCTCACCGACAATCTGATTATCTTTTACGATAACGCAGCCCACACTGGGATTGGGGCGAGTGGTATAAAATCCTTTGCGAGCCAGTTGTATGGCTCGGCTCATCATCTGGTTATCGAGTTCTGACCAATTCATATAAACCCTATGAAATCTTGAGGAAGCGTGCCCGAATGCGGCGCATAACGAGGCGCTAACCTAAGCACTAACTTAAGATAACCCACATTACTTTTGCAGTTTCGCAATCGCCTCACCAAATTCGGAGACGTCTTCAAAGGCGCGATAAACCGAGGCAAAACGAATATAGGCAACTTTATCTAGGCTCATTAACTGTTCCATCATCAAGTTACCTATCATCTCGGATGGCACTTCGCGCTCGCCAGTAGCCCTAAGTGTTGACTTGATTTTACTTAAGGCCTGCTCGATTTCATCCATAGACACAGGGCGCTTTTCGACCGCGCGTAACATACCTGCTTGCAGCTTTTCTTCATCGAAGGGTTGGCGCGTGCCATCGCGTTTAATCACCCGTGGCATCACTAATTCAGCCCCTTCGAAGGTAGTAAATCTTTCGTGGCATTCGGTGCATTCTCGGCGACGACGCACTTGATGGCCTTCCGCCACTAATCGGGAATCGATCACTTTAGTATCTGTCGCGCTGCAAAATGGACAATGCATTGAGCCTCCTGCCGTGAATGGAATAAAGCCTGTGGCTTTCGCTGTTTCTCGCTTAAACCGAGCGGGTTTAAGTCTAAGATTTTAGCAATAAAAATGGCCGCTTAATGCGGCCATGGGATTTTATCCTATTTATCGGCTGAGGTTAACCACCTAAGAGTAACACCCTAAGCAGTTGTGAACTCAGCCTTCATATTCAGATAAATTAACGAATTAACCGTAAACAGGGAAACGGGCGCACAGTGCCAATACTTGGCCTTTTACGCGCTCGATGACTGCTGGGTTGTGGGCATCGTCGAGGATGTCACAGATCCAACCGGTTAACTCTTTCGCTTCAGCTTCTTTAAAGCCGCGGCGAGTGATCGCAGGCGTACCAATACGCACACCAGAGGTCACGAATGGAGAACGTGGATCGTTAGGCACAGAGTTTTTGTTTACTGTGATGTTCGCGCTACCTAAAGCGGCATCGGCTTCTTTACCCGTCAGGTCGCGACCGATTAAGTCCACCAGCATTAAGTGGTTGTCAGTACCGCCAGAAACGATCTTGTAACCGCGCTCTAAGAACACTTCAACCATAGCTTTAGCGTTCTTAACCACTTGTTGTTGGTAAGCTTTGAACTCTGGCTCTAAAGCTTCTTTGAAGGCTACCGCTTTACCTGCGATAACGTGCATCAAAGGACCGCCTTGACCGCCTGGGAATACCGCAGAGTTCAGCTTTTTGTATAAATCTTCATCATCGGCTGCAGACAGAATGATACCGCCACGAGGACCGGCTAAGGTCTTGTGAGTGGTTGAGGTCACAACGTGCGCGTGTGGCACAGGGTTTGGATACACACCAGCGGCGATAAGACCCGCAACGTGCGCCATGTCGACAAACAGGTAAGCACCGATTTTGTCTGCGATTTCGCGCATTCTTGCCCAGTCAACGATGCCTGAGTAAGCAGAGAAACCACCGATCATCATCTTAGGCTTATGTTCAACTGCCAGACGTTCCATTTCGTCGTAGTCGATTTTGCCTGATTCATCGATGCCGTAAGGAATGATGTTGTACAGTCTACCGGAGAAGTTTACAGGTGAACCGTGGGTCAAGTGACCACCGTGAGCGAGGTTCATACCTAAAACGGTATCGCCTGGTTTTAACAATGCCATGTAAACGGCGCTGTTTGCTTGAGAACCTGAGTGAGGTTGCACGTTTGCGTAAGTCGCACCAAACAGTTGTTTTGCACGCTCAATTGCTAAGGTTTCAACTACGTCCACATACTCACAACCACCGTAGTAACGCTTGCCAGGATAACCTTCGGCGTACTTGTTGGTTAATTGTGAACCTTGCGCTTGCATCACGCGTGGACTGGTGTAGTTTTCAGAAGCAATCAGCTCAATATGCTCTTCTTGACGCAGAGTTTCGTTCTGAATTGCGTTGAACAGTTCCGGATCATAATCTGCGATATTCATATCTTTTTTCAGCATTGCTTACTCCAGCTGCCAATTCTTGTAGGTAGGGTTGCGCGGTATTCTACTCGTAACGAGCCGACAATCCCAGTCTCTGAAACATGAAAATCCTACAGTTTTACCTTGAACTCGCCTCAATGCCGAGTTGAGTTCGGCGCGCAATCGAGTAGAATTAGCCGCATCATTAGTCACTTAAGATGCAGAAAAATGGCTCAGTTTGTTTACAGCATGCTGCGGGTGGGCAAGGTTGTTCCTCCTAAGAAGCAGATCCTTAAAGACATTTCCTTAAGCTTTTTCCCCGGCGCTAAGATCGGTGTGTTAGGTCTTAACGGTTCAGGTAAATCCACCCTACTGCGCATCATGGCCGGTATCGATACCGAAATTGAGGGTGAAGCGCGCCCAATGCCAGGGCTGAAGATTGGTTACCTGCCACAGGAACCGAAACTCGACCCGACGCAAACCGTGCGTGAAGCGATTGAAGAAGCGGTTTCTGAAGCCAAAAATGCCCTCAAACGCTTAGACGAAGTCTATGCAGCCTACGCCGATCCCGATGCGGACTTCGACGCACTTGCCAAAGAGCAAGGCGAACTCGAAGCCATCATCCAAGCGCAGGACGCCCACAATCTGGACAACATCCTTGAGCGTGCGGCGAATGCCCTGCGTCTGCCAGATTGGGATGAAAAGATTGAAGTCTTATCGGGTGGTGAGCGCCGCCGTGTGGCAATTTGCCGTCTGCTGCTGGAAAAGCCAGAGATGCTGCTGCTCGACGAACCCACCAACCACTTGGATGCCGAATCAGTCGCTTGGCTCGAGCACTTCCTGCAGGAATACTCGGGCACCGTTGTGGCGATTACCCACGACCGTTACTTCCTCGACAATGCTGCTGGCTGGATTTTAGAACTTGACCGTGGTGAGGGTATCCCATGGGAAGGCAACTACTCTTCATGGCTTGAGCAAAAAGATGCCCGCTTGAAGCAGGAATCTGCCGCAGAAAGCGCGCGTCAAAAGACCATTGCGAAAGAATTAGAATGGGTTCGCCAAGGTGCAAAAGGCCGTCAGTCTAAGGGCAAAGCCCGTATGGCGCGCTTCGAAGAGCTGAACACCACTGATTACCAAAAACGTAACGAAACCAACGAGCTGTTTATTCCGCCCGGACCGCGTTTAGGTGACAAAGTCATCGAAGTGAAGAACTTAACCAAGTCCTACGGTGACCGCGTTCTGATCGATAACCTGTCATTCTCCATTCCTAAGGGCGCAATCGTCGGTATTATCGGTGCCAACGGTGCGGGTAAATCGACCCTGTTCCGCATGTTGTCTGGCAGCGAGCAGCCTGATAGCGGTACCATTGAGCTGGGTGAAACCGTGCAACTGGCATCGGTTGAACAGTTCCGTGACTCGATGAATGACAAGAACACCATTTGGCAAGAAATTTCCGGTGGTCAAGACATCATGCGTATCAACAACATGGAAATCCCAAGCCGCGCCTATGTGGGCCGTTTCAACTTCCGTGGTGCGGATCAGCAAAAGGTGATTGGCACGCTGTCGGGCGGTGAGCGCAACCGTGTTCACTTAGCTAAACTGCTGCAGGCTGGCGGTAACGTACTTCTCCTCGACGAACCTACCAACGACTTAGACGTTGAAACCCTGCGCGCACTGGAAGAAGCGATTCTCGAATTCCCAGGTTGCGCTATGGTGATCTCGCACGACCGTTGGTTCTTAGACCGTATCGCGACCCATATTCTGGATTATCGCGACGAAGGCCAAGTGAACTTCTACGAAGGTAACTACACCGAATACTCGGCGTGGTTGAAGAACACCTATGGTGCCGATGTGGTTGAGCCACACCGCTTAAAATACAAGCGTATGACCAAGTAAGCGCCATGCGTTTATAGGTACATAAAAAGCCCCGCAATTGCGGGGCTTTTCTTTTATGCACAAAAGGTTATGCCGACTAATCCTGCTCCTGAATCGCTTTCACATCACCATCGCGGTCAATCACATCGACCGGAAAGTAACGTACGCGCACGGTCGCCGGTTTTACTTGCCCCGTCTGTGTCAACTCACTCTCCAGTAGCCGTACAAAGCTGGCATCTGGTTTTTTAATGCCGCCAACGGTGACCCGCACTATCCATTGACTGGCTTGTTCTTCAATCCCCACTTTAATCAACCGCATATTGGGGAACTTGAGTAGCTGCTCACTCACAATCCGAGTCACTTTGCTCTCATACAACTGTCTTGCAACCACATTATGCAGATTCACACTGAGGGCAATAACTAAAATAACCAACAAGATCAATGTAATAAAGTTACGTTTCAACAACTCCCACAGTGAGCTTTTTTGCCAAAAATAAAATCCGTGGAAACCGTTCAACCACAGCACCACGGAGGACACAAATTGGATGGCGACTATGTTGGTAAACGTCAGTAAGAAGGCGCCTCGGGCGAGTTCAAAATTGCCATGGCCGAGCAATATCGCCGAGGCACACAGGGGCGGCACTAATGCGGTAGCAATCGCCACCCCCACAAAGGAAGTACTTAACCGCGGCGAAATGGTCGCATAGGCGCCAGCCGCACCACCCGCAAACGCGACCATCAAATCGAGAAAGTTAGGCGCCGTTCTTGCCATGATCTCCGGCGTGATAGGAATATCGGAATGCAGAAAGCCAATTAAAAAGGCGGTGAAATAAACCAGAATACTCCCCACAATCAAACTTTTAATGGCATGGCGGACTAAGAGTTTTTCCCCTTCGACCAGCCCTAATGCCAAGCCTAAAATGGGGGAAAACAGCATAGCGACAATCATGGCGCCAATGACCACCGCGGCGCTGTTGGCCAAGAGTCCGTAGCTGGCGATGATGGCCGCTAGGGTGTTCATCGCCAAAAAGGGCACATCGAGCTGGGCATTGACGCGAATATTCGCGCGGGTAATTTCTTTGTGATCTTTAATATCTTCGCTCATATCGTCTGCTCAGCAAGGGAGGATGGGACCTAAGTTGCACATTTAAAACAAAAATATCCCAACCAATATAGCTGAACAGAAAATAGCCGCAATGGGGTTTAAGCGTCTGGCGCAAAATATAAATCAAAGGAAGGAGCTGGGGTTGATTAACGATTCCAAAGTGACGTAAACCGAGGGACAGAGTCGAACGAACAACGCAACCCTGTCACCGTTATCTCATAGAGATGCAAGCGCAAGTCGCGCATTCAAGATCACGCCCTCAAATTGCCCCATTAAAATGCTGCACTAGCATATCCATCATCACCCTTAATGCGGGCTGCATATGTTTGCGGGATTGATACACCCCGTACACGCCGAGGGATTGAGGTTTATATTCCCGCAGCAATGGCACTAATGCCCCCGAATCGAGGTGCGGTTTAGCCGCCCACAGGGGCTGCATGGCAATTCCCTCCCCCGCCAAGGTGGCGTTTAACACCACCATAGAGTCATTGGCACTTAGGTTGCCCTTCACCGGAATATTGAATATCTGCCCGACTTCCTGCGTTGACGTTGCCTTCGCGGCGATAGGCGTTTGAGTGAATCGCCACATCACATCGCCAAAGTAAGAATAGGTTAGGCAGTTATGCCGAGTTAAATTCTCGGGATGCGTGATGGCCGAATGGCAGGCAAGATAACTCGGCGCCGCGCACACCACAGACTCACACTCGCCTAAACGTCTGGCGATAAGCGTAGGGTCGAGTTCGTTGGTGATACGAATGGCAAGATCGATTCGTTCAGCTACTAAATCAACGGTTTGACTCGTCACATGAAAGTTCACACTCGCCTGCGGGTATTGAGCTAAATAAGGACGCACGACGCTGGGGAGGAGTAAATGCGCCATAAATTGCGAGCAGCTGATCCGCAGTAGCCCTCGGGGCTGGGCACTCTGAGCATGACTGACGGCAGGGACTTCCTGCGCCAGCTCAAGTAAGCGCTGACAATAATCGAGCACTTGTTCACCCGCATCGGTCAGGCTCAAACGTCTTGTAGAGCGGTGCAACAAACGGGCGCCCGACCATTCTTCCATCTCTGCCAAGTAACGGGTCACCATGGAGCGCGACATATCTAACGCCTCGGCGGCGCCAATCATGCTCCCTCGTTCGACAATAGTCACAAACACCTTTGCCGCTTCGAGTCTATCCATGGTTTATTCGCCCCTTGTTGATTAGCTTGCACTAGATTCTCGGCTTTCAACGCCGATTCATCCGAATTATGCAACAAACAAGCGCAATTTTCCGTGTTTATCTAACGTTTTTTGCAACCTAAACTAAGCTCACTTTTGCAGCAGTGCAAACCACCGAATGCCTATTTGAATGAATAAGTGAGAACTGAAATGACACTATTGAATAACCTGAGCTTGGCCAGCTTCAAACCCCAATTCGCCGCTGCAATGCTTGTGGCAGGAATGGCTACGGCGCAGGCCGCACCTTTGCAAGTGAGCCATTTTAATCCGGGTGAAAACAGCATCTTTGCCGTGTCCTCCAGCTTTATCAGTGGCGAGCATGAAATGATGTTGGTCGATGCTCAGTTCCAAAAAAATGATGCCCAGACCTTAGTGGATACCATTAAGGCCAGCGGTAAAAAACTCACCTTGGTTTATATCAGCCACAGCGATCCAGACTTTTACTTTGGGTTGGATGTGATTAAGCAAAACTTCCCCGAGGTAGAAATCGTCGCCACCCAAACCACTGTCGATGATATTAAAGCCTCGATGGAGGGCAAGCTTGCCTACTGGGGACCGATTTTAAAGGACAATGCGCCGAGCCAATTAGTGCTGCCAAAGGTGGTGACAACCAATAGCTTTAGTATCGACGGTGAACAAGTGCTGATTGAAGGTCTAGAGGATACTCACCCTAAGCATACCTTCCTGTGGGTACCTTCGGCTAAGACCATCACTGGCGGAGTTGAAGTATTTGATAATACCCATGTTTGGATAGCTGATACCCAAAGTATCGAGTCTCACCAGGCTTGGTTAGCCCATTTGGATAAAATGAGTGCCCTCTCCCCCGAAACAGTGATCCCTGGCCATTATCTTGGCAAGGCAAGATTTGATCAGCGCGCGATTAGCTTTACCCGCGACTATATTCATGCCTTTGAAAATGCAGCTAAAACAGCAAAAAATTCTGCGGACTTAATCGCCAAGATGCTTGCACTCTACCCACAAATCCCCAGCGATGTGGGCCTTGAGATCAGCGCTAAAGTCATTATGGGCGAAATGCGCTGGCCCATGTAAACGCATCGGGGCACGGTATTCCCTGCCCCATTCATTCTGATGTAAGCCTTGGTTAGCACTCAAGCCAAAGTTCAGTTCAGCCCGTTTTATAGGAAGTCCCCATGAATACCATTGAAAATCCCCCGGCCGTTTTACATGCCATTATCGACCCTCTGTGCGGTTGGTGTTATGCCGCGGCACCACTGTTTGATGCCGCAGCCGCAGCCGGATTTAGCATCAAACTCTACGCGGGCGGCATGCTCACAGGGCCAAGACGCAAACAGATTGATAATCAATGGCGCGACTATGTGATGCCCCATGATCAACGTATTGCCGCGCTAACCGGACAAGTCTTTGGTGAAAACTACTACGAAGGCCTATTGCGTGACACGAGTATCCTATTAGATTCGGCGCTGCCCATCAGGGCGTTACTCGCAATGACCGCCTTAGGTGGCAATGACTTAGCCTACTTGCATGCGATGCAGCTCGGCCATTATCGCGATGGCAAGTGCGCAAGCGATGAAAATAATCTGCATCTTTTAGCGGAAAAATTGGGCATAGATGGCGCCGCCTTTGCCCGGGAATATGCCGAAAATGAAGAAGCCCTCTATCAACATATCGTCGCTTCGCGGGCATTAATGAATCGGCTCGGCGCCCAAGGGTTTCCCTCCGTGGCGCTAGAGACCAGTGAAGGTCATTTAAAGCTTATCAATCACAGCCGCTTTTACGGTCAACCTTCTGAGTGGCTTGAATATCTGAAAGAGCAGCTATCCTAATCGGCAGCTTTCTTATCAAGTTGGTGTTTAAAAGCATACGCCTTAGGAAGTTTACTACCTAAGGCGTAATATTTTAGTCCTAAGCACAAAGCAATTTTCTAAGTCTTTTTAAAAGCTTAGAAAACCGGTCAACCTTGATTTTCAGGAGCAAGCTCGGCCTGCTTGGCCTCTTCGAGGGTGAAGCTCTCAGTGTTTTTCACGCATTCCAGCACCTTCTTAGCGTAGAGCGCAATGGGTTTGTCCCGCGGTAAACGGGGCAATTTTGTTCCGGGTAAAGACAGTTGATACTGCTCGGCTTTAGATTCAAACCAGGAGAAACGCATCAATTTAGCTCCTTGATTCGTTTCTAAATAGCATTTGTAATCCTGTCGTCTCTCTTTTTCTGCCGCCATTGCAGGCCATTGAAGCCCCCATAACAGCAATAAAAAAATGGCACCATATTTCATCATTAAGCTATCACTCATATTGATTTATTAAGGCTTTGCATTATTGATCTACGTAGTAGTAAATCTTATTTGCCTTAGGCCCACTGCCAATACACTTAGGATTACCGCTCTCACAAGTCGCCTCCTCAGGCACTGCCTTACCAATCCCAATCAAAAACATATCTAGAGTGGGAGCCTTAGCATTGGGGTCATCAGGCTGCGCTGCCGGGGGGATGACCAATTGCGGCGTATCCAAAACCAGTTCACCGGCATATAAGAAATCGGTTCTGTAGCCATTCGTGCCTTTGTGTAAATTCTTTTTATAGAGGTAGCCCTTCCCCGAACTTAAACATTGGTTCACCGAAGCATCACTACCAGGCACAAAACTGGTGAAATACACCTCGCCCTGAACTATGGTCGCTGACGATAGACTCTTTTCACCTTTACGGGAGAAGTCATAGTACCAACCCCGTTTTTGGCCAAAGGCGATTTCGCTAGCTTGGTTGCTTGGCGCCGCCGTAGTCACATCGTATAAGTCACTTAAGGTTAAGGCGCTCGGCACAGGCTTTTGATTAGGCTTACCTTGGAATGACTGAGTTACTATGTTCCTATCTTGCAAGGCAAAAAACATATCCGAACGGGACACATCGCTAGGTTTTGCCCTGTGACCGCTGCCCACCACTACGGCATCGTAGGGAATATTCTGTGTCGTCACTGTCTTGGTCGATTTCCCATTCACCACCTGAGTCAACTCGAAGGTATTGGTGATAATGGTCTGCGCGACCGTGGGGCCGGAGAAGAATCGTCTGTCACTTGCCACCGAACTCCTATCCCCTAATGCGGCAAATTTAAATCCCGACCAGGTCGAGGTATTTGCCGTAGGCATGTCCATTCGCCACACATTCCCTTGTGTATCTGTGGCATAGATCCTATCCGTTCGGCCATCACCATTACCATCTAACACGGCAACGCTGCTCGGAATACTGTTGGCAATCCCTGGCAGTTGGGTGTTTGCGCCACTGCCCCCAAATTGATGGATTAACGCCCCCGTTTCGGCATCGACAATAAACACGCCTCGGCCTTGGCTATCGTCACTGCCAATCTCAGCGCCATCCTTGGTCGCTGGAGTATATCCCGCACCGAAGATGAGCACGGGTTTATCCCCAGTGGCACTCGGAATCGTGGTGACGACAGGCGTCGACCATGATTGACCTAATTCGCCCATTCCCGGTGAGCTGGCATCAATCCTCCACATAAAAGTAGGATTATCGGGGGAGGTGATATCGAGGGCATAATAAGCATTTCCCCCACGACGCATCCCCACAAACACCCACGCTTTTTCAATACGTTTGCCCTGCATTTTGGTGTAAGCGACTGGCGAGCCATCAATACCGTATACCGAGTGCACGCCCGTTGGCGCGTTCGCCTTCAGATCGCGAAAATTCGGCAGCAACTCATAGGGGATAAAACCCCAAGTCTCAGACACGCTATCGCCTTCATCCTTGAACATATGCAGGAACCCATGGTTAGTCCCCACGATAATCCGAATATCGGGCTGATCTTCAGAGCCAAAATTAAGTGCTAAGGGTTTGGAATGTAAAGCATCCCCCATAATATCGGCGCGCCAATTGGGGGTTGCGCCACTCGCGGCACTGAGGTCCTGATTCTTGTCATTGTCGACATCGATGCCCTTGGCCCAATCAAAATGCTCGCTAAGCTCAGTTTCATCGACCCCCATATACAAGGCCAAACGTGCATCGCCCCCCGCTTTGCGAGATGCATTCGACAGGGTAAACGGGCTTAATCCCGTGCCTAAATTACTGTACAAGGTGCGACTACCCGCCTGCTGCATTGCGCCTAGCACTCCACCCCGCTTCACATCGTTACCATCGCCACTCGCACCACACTCTTCGGCCGAGGTCCAATAGGAGCAGGCCTCGGCTTTGATGTTGCCATCTTCACCTATCGCATTGTTGCCTTTGCTATCGACAACATCACCACTACTGGTGACTTTGAATTTCTTAATATTGCCTAACCATCTCGGCCCTTTGTTCGGCAAAAACATAGAGTAATAAGCGGAATCAAAGGTTTGCGTTCGGTTAAAGTTATTACTTGCCACCGAGGGAGAGGTAAAGCTGGCATTTTTTTCGAGAATATTGTTCAGGGCCGTTTGTAATGAAGAGCGTAATTTACTGGCATCGGTCGCATCGAAATACTTACCTCCGCCATTTTCGGCGGTCTGCTTCAGCAAATGTTCGGCACTGGCGGCACCTTCACTAAAACCGATGGTAAAGGTTCTAACGGTTTGTTTACCCGCAGAATTAGGATTGACATCTTCGTTTCTCATCCAGCCTGAAAGCGCACTGAGGTAGCTGACGGGGCGAGAGGTATGTTTTCCAACACCTTTGGTTAACTGTTCAACCAAACCATCGGCCGCATTATCCAGCGTGGGTTCACCGTCGGTGATATAGATGATATAGGCTTCATTTTGGCAACGTTTGAAGGGCGAGTTATAGTTATTGGTCCCCACGACTAACGCTTCGGGATCGGTAAAAGAGTTTCTGCTCGCTTGGTAAGTCCCCAAATAACGTCCCCAGCGGTCGAAATAGTCATAATCGCTGTCATCATCACCAAAATACTGACTCTGCCCGCCGAAATAACGGTACGCCTCATAGAGGGTTTCGCATAAGGGAGTATTTTGGGCGTAGTTAATATCATTAACCCCTTTAAGCAAATCAATTTTAGCTGCAGCGGACATAGGCTTAATCCCAGAGATAATCCGCCCGCCATCACGCTGCCCATCATAGGGGCCATTCATATTAAAAATCGCTAGGCCAAAATCCACACCCGGCGTGGTTAAAATCACACTTTCAATCGCATCTTTAGCCAAGGCTAGTCGCGTTTTATTGACCCTAGTTTTAGGACCATGCAGCCAGTTTAAGTAATCTTCGGTATAGACGGTAACCACTTTACCGGTACCAAACGCGGTTTTTTCTGCCTTAGCCTTGGCCGCGGACTTTACATTGTCTGATGAGCTAGTACTGGCCTCAGTGTAACGAACCGGTTTGCTCGCCGTCCCTAGGCTGTCCACGGGTAAACCTTGGGCTTCACCTGCCGCGTTACCGAACTTGTTTTCCTGAATATCCTCAAAACAATCGACGGCGGAAATGGAACTGCCGTTAAGCTCTGAGAACTCTCTCCAAGATCCCGAGCTTCCCGAAAAACCATATTCCCTAAAAAAACCCGTAAAGGTGCCGTAACGATTCAGATATTCCCATGAGCTTTCGCAGCCATTGAGTCCACCACTGAACTTACGTTTTTCCCGCCCTGAATTAGGATTGGGCGCAGCCGCGTTTTCCGATGAACCTCGGCTATAGAATAAATTACCCGATTGGGCATAATTTACTGCGCGCTTATTCTCGTAGGGCGCCTCGACATCATAGGCGAGATTACTCATGCTGCCCGAGTTATCAAAGATAATCAGCACCTGCGGACGCGAGCCATTACGGGCGGACGCTTCGAAAACATAAAGCTCAGTGTCATCGGCGTGAGTCGGCGCCATAAATAAACTGGCCGCACTCACAATTACACTCGACAGAATAAGAGAAAACAGTGACGTTAACGTATGACGAACGTTTTGTGGGCGAATGTTAAGGGATATTAGCGAAGAAATACGAGCAAGAGAGAATACCAATCGATTTTCGAATTGATATGTAAATAAACACGAAATCATACAGTACGCATATCTGTTATTGAGATAATAATAAAAACTCTTTCACCTAATATTCCAGGCTTTAACCCATAGATTAAGAATAAAAGCACAAGCAACAATTACCGAATGAGACCCAGTAAAATCATAACTTTAGGCGATTCACATTGACTTTTACCATTATCAACACTTATTTGGCAATAAATAAACAAAACTATTTAAATGGAAAAATAAATATCAACAAATTTACAATGCCGTGCATTTAAAACTCGTCATTTAAAATGAGTCAGAATAATTTATTCAGAAAATAACCGTACAAAACCCGCTTAAATCAAACCTAAGACTAACGCGTTAAAAATATGCATAAAATAGTACTAGCCAAAATTTATCTGTCTAAAATTGACATCAAATTCCAATACCTATTTATCGATATTTTCAGGTCCAAACTTTTTCAACATGAAAATATCCCATCTTTATACCCCTTGCCGCATCCAATTATTAACATTATGCTAACCACCCCAAAATAGGCGGCGTAAACGATAAGAGGAACATCGAATGCACATACTCTCCGAACGAGGCGTCAATCACATGAAATGCCCATCACAGGATGTGTTTTCATCCGCATCGACCAAAAAACGCAGCACTATCGCCGCTCATGGAGCCTTGCTCTCTCTGCTCAGCTTATTTTCCGTTGCCACCTATAGTGCAGAGCCAAGCCCAACAGCATCGGCCGTAACAGATGGTCCCTATGTGTTTCTCGATCAGGGACAAGAAAATACCGCCTATTGGATCTGCCAGAGTGAATTAAAACAAACCCCTATCGCAAACAACCAATTAGCCCGCCCTAGCGATTGCGGTAACTTGCCACAACCAGTACGTCATAACGAGGCGCCTCAGGTTGAAGCCGATACTTATACCCATGCGGGTAAAATTGTGGCCCTGAGCGATGTGCATGGCCAATTCGATGTGATGATTAACTTGCTTAAAGCGCACAAGATTATCGATGACCAACATCATTGGGCCTTTGGTGATGGCCATATGGTGATGACGGGCGATATGTTCGACCGCGGTCATCAAGTGAACGAAGTTTTGTGGTTTTTATATGAGCTAGATAAAGAGGCCCAAGCCGCTGGTGGTCGTTTACATCTACTCATGGGCAATCACGAACAAATGGTGTTTCGCGGCGACTTACGTTATGTGAACGAACGTTATCAAACCTCCGCGCAACTACTCAACCGCAGCTATGATGCACTCTACAACAAAGACACCGAAATCGGCCGTTGGCTTCGCAGTAAAAACACAATGGTAAAGATTAACAATCTGCTGTTTATGCACGGTGGGATAAGCCCTGAATGGGTCGAGCGCAAACTCAATATTAGCGATGCCAATCAGTTATTTCGTCAACATTTAGACGATAAAAAAGAAGATTTAAAACAAAACGACCTGTTGAACTTTCTGTTTTTCACTAACGGTCCCACTTGGTACCGTGGCTACTTCAAAGATGTGCTTAACGAGCAAGAAATTGACCAAATCCTGAACTACTTTAAGGTCGACCATATCATTGTCGGTCATACCTCGCAGGATCGTGTTCTTGGGCTTTATCATAATAAAATCATCGCGATTGATAGCAGCATTAAGAATGGTCAGTCAGGCGAACTACTACTCATAGAGCAAGATAAACTCACTCGCGGTATGTATCAAGGTGAGCAAGTGCCACTTTAAAGTACGGCTATCAAATAAAAATCTCACTCAAGTATATAGTGCCGCACTACAGAATGAAGGGCTTATGAGGTTTACCCATAGGCCCTTTTTACATCTTGAGTCCAATAACTCAGTTGTATGCCTCCTTGTATTTTCCTCTTAGATTAGGAAGAGTTACCAGCGTAGTTATCACCAGAGAAAATTCCCACTCAAGGTCCAAACTCCCCCTATACTCAGCAAAGTGACTCCGTGTTTTTAAGGGGCGAGTATGGACTTCAAGTCGCTAATCAAGATTAGCCTTGTATTACAGCTCTTAGGATTATCCGCACCCAGTTTAGCGGGGCGAGATTTAACATTGGTGGCGACCAATTACCCTCCCTTTTATAGCAGTGAGTTAGCCGATCAAGGCGGTGTCGCCCTCGTGGTCAAAGAGGCTTTTAAACGTCGCGGCTATAATGCCAGTGTCAAATTCTATCCCTTTGCGCGGGCAGCCTTGCTAGTCAAAACTGGCCAAGCCGATGGCATTATTGGCCTTTGGTATCGCAAAGAACGTGAGCAATGGGCGCACTATTCCAATCCCATTCAGGCCGTACAGATTGTGTTCTATAAACGTAAGGATAATCCCTTAAGTTTTAGTCAATTAAGTGAGCTAAAGCCCTTCACCATTGGCATTGGCCGTGGCTACGCCAATCCGCCCGAGATTGCCGCAGCAGAACTCACCACTGAGGAAGGCAGTTCCGATGAGATGAATCTTAAGAAATTGTTTCTAAAACGCATCGACTTAGTGCTAACTGGTTACAACCTTGGCCAATATTTAATCAAGCAACATGGCGATGAATATCTCGATGCCCTTGAACAGGTTGGCGAGCCCATAGCAACTGAGGTATTCCATTTAGGGGTATCGTTAGCGATTGCCGATCAGGCCACCTTAGTCGATGAGTTTAATAAAGGATTGGAAAGCATGGCCCTGGATGGCCGCCTTGGCGCGATTTTAAGCCAATATCCGCAAATTCAATCCACCTTAGATCCGATAGAGAAAATACGAACACAAGCACATCCTTAGTAACAGAACTCGGCTATCTTAGCCACTTCGAACGGGGCGGATGAGATTGCCATGGGGTGTCTCGACACAAAACACAATTTCTTTCACTTTCGAGTGCTTAACTTTACAAACTTTTACCCACCTGATGACGGTTATTCACTAGAATAGCGCCATTAGTGCATTCGCCTGTTAACCGTCTTTGTGCGAGATAATTATTCCAATGAAAAAAACCATAATAGCCATTGCCTTAGTTGCTGCGGTTGCCGCCGCTGTGAGTTTTAGTGATGTACTGCAAGCGGCCAAACCCGAAAGCGCGCCCCATTTAATGCGTACAGTACCTGTGGTTACCGGAGAAGTGGTTGAACATCCGCTAACACAATCGATTTCACTGATTGGTAAGCTCGCTGCCGATCGCGCTGTGGTAATCGCGCCGCAAGTCACAGGCAAAATTAAGCAAATCGCAGTGACATCAAACCAAGCGGTCAAGAAAGGCCAGCTGCTTATCGAACTCGATGACATGAAGGCCCAAGCTGCGGTGGCCGAAGCCAATGCCTTTTTAAATGATGAAACCCGTAAACTCAGGGAATTTGAAAAACTCATCAGCCGCAACGCCATCACCCAAACAGAAATTGATGCGCAAAAGGCCAGTGTCGATATCGCCAGAGCACGACTCGCCTCGGCGCAGGCAGACTTACACTATCATTCATTGATCGCCCCCTTTGCCGGCAAAACCGGGCTGATTAACTTCAGCGAAGGTAAAATGGTCAGCATAGGCACTGAGCTGATGACCTTGGATGACTTATCCAGCATGCGACTCGACCTACAGGTGCCCGAGCATTTTCTGTCACAGTTAAGTATTGGTATGCCAGTCTCGGCCACCAGCCGCGCTTGGCCAGGTGAAACCTTTATCGGCAAAGTGATCGCTATCGATCCCCGCGTGAATGAAGAAACCTTAAACTTGAAGGTCCGCGTACAATTTGAAAACGCGAAAAACCGCTTAAAACCCGGCATGATGATGTCATCGACCATCACCTTCCCACCGATTTCCGCCCCAATTGTGCCAGTACAAGCCTTAGAATATTCAGGCACTAAGCGCTATGTGTATGTGGTTGGCGAGGATAAAATCGCCCATCGCACCGAAGTGGTTTTAGGCGCACGTGTGGGTGATCAAGTGCTTATCGATTCTGGCCTCAAGATTGGCGACAAAGTGGTAGTGCAAGGACTAGTGAATATGCGCGATGGCTTAAAGATCAATGAAGTCGTGCTCGAAGCCAATAACAAGACTCAAGGTCCTGCCGCTAAATCAGACGTCAACACCGCGGAGATGAAATAATGTGGCTGTCCGATGTTTCCGTTAAGCGCCCCGTCGTCGCGATCGTTTTAAGCTTATTGTTGTGCGTGTTTGGTTTAGTGTCCTTCACTAAACTGTCGGTACGAGAAATGCCCGATGTCGAAAGCCCAGTGGTGACCGTCAGTACCAGCTACTCAGGTGCCTCGGCCGCGATTATGGAGAGCCAAATCACTAAGACCCTCGAGGATGAACTTACGGGGATCAGCGGCATCGATGAAATCACCTCAACCACCCGTAATGGCAGCTCGCGGATCACAGTGAAATTCCTCCTCGGTTGGAACTTAACCGAAGGCGTGAGTGATGTGCGTGACGCAGTGGCCCGCGCCCAGCGCCGCCTGCCTGAAGATGCCAACGATCCTGTCGTCTCTAAGGACAATGGCTCTGGCGAGCCCTCTGTCTATGTCAACTTAAGCTCAAGCGTAATGGACAGAACTCAGCTGACCGATTACGCCCAGCGCGTATTAGAAGACAGATTTAGCCTCATCAGCGGCGTGAGTTCCATCAGCATCTCGGGCGGTTTGTACAAGGTGATGTACGTTAAGCTCAGACCCGAGCAAATGGCGGGACGCAATGTTACTGTCACCGACATTATTAACGCACTGCGTAAAGAAAACGTTGAAACCCCAGGCGGTCAAGTACGTAACGATACCACTGTAATGTCTGTGCGCACTAAGCGACTCTATTACACCCCGAAGGACTTTGACTATTTGGTGGTTCGCACCGCCAGCGATGGCACGCCTATCTATCTTAAGGATGTGGCGGATGTGGCCGTTGGCGCCCAGAACGAAAACTCCACCTTTAAGAGCGATGGTATCGTTAACTTAAGCTTAGGCGTCATCACTCAGTCCGATGCGAATCCTTTGATTGTGGCGCAGGAAGTCCATAAAGAAGTCGATAGAATTCAAGACTTTCTCCCCGAAGGCACAAGCCTAGTGGTGGACTTTGACTCGACCGTCTTTATCGACCGCTCAATTAATGAGGTATACAACACTCTCTATGTGACTGGCGCCCTTGTGGTATTAGTGCTGTACATCTTTATCGGCCAAACCAGAGCGACCCTCATCCCTGCGGTGACTGTACCTGTGTCGCTGATTTCGGCCTTTATTGCCGCCAATATGTTCGGCTACTCGATTAACCTCTTGACGCTGATGGCATTAATTCTCGCCATCGGTCTTGTCGTTGACGATGCCATCGTGGTGGTAGAAAACATCTTCCACCATATTGAGCGCGGTGAAGAGCCGCTGCTCGCCGCTTACAAAGGCACGCGGGAAGTAGGTTTTGCGGTTGTGGCCACCACAGCAGTGTTAGTCATGGTGTTCCTGCCGATTTCCTTTATGGAGGGCATGGTCGGTTTACTCTTTACCGAGTTCTCGGTGATGCTGGCGGTATCCGTGCTGTTTTCTTCACTTATCGCCCTGACGCTGACACCAGTACTGAGTAGCAAACTGCTCAAGGCCAATGTTAAACCGAACCGTTTTAACCGTTTCGTCGACAGTGGTTTTGCCCGCATGGAAAAGGTTTACCGTGTTGGCGTGACTCAGGCGATCCGTTTTAAATGGTTGGCGCCACTGGTGATCCTCGCCTGCGTTGGCGGCAGTGCCTGGTTAATGCAACAAGTGCCCTCACAGTTAGCACCGCAGGAAGACCGCGGCGTACTGTTCGCCTTCGTAAAAGGCGCCGAAGGCACTAGCTATAACCGTATGACAGCGAACATGGACATAGTCGAAGACCGATTGATGCCCCTGCTCGGCCAAGGCGTGTTACGTTCTTTTAGCGTTCAAGCCCCCGCTTTCGGTGGCCGCGCTGGCGATCAAACAGGCTTTGTGATCATGCAGTTAGAGGACTGGGAACATCGCCATGTCACGGCGCAACAAGCTCTTGGCATTATCAGTAACGCCTTAAAAGACATTCCCGACGTGATGGTTCGCCCTATGATGCCAGGCTTTAGGGGCCAATCGAGTGAGCCAGTACAATTCGTCCTCGGCGGCTCAGATTACGCCGAGCTGTTTAAATGGGCGCAGGTATTAAAAGAAGAAGCCAATGCCAGTCCTATGATGGAAGGCGCGGATTTAGATTATGCCGAAACCACGCCGGAGCTTATCGTCACCGTCGATAAAGAACGGGCGGCGGAACTTGGGATCAGCGTCGACGAAGTCTCGCAAACCTTAGAAGTGATGCTCGGCGGTCGCAAAGAAACCACCTATGTCGACCGAGGCGAAGAGTACGATGTGTATCTGCGCGGCGATGAAAACAGCTTTAACAACGTCGGCGATTTGAGCCAAATCTATATGCGCTCGGCCAAGGGCGAATTAGTGACGCTCGATACCCTAACCCATATCGAAGAAGTCGCATCGGCACAAAAACTTAGCCATACCAATAAGCAAAAATCCATCACCCTCAAGGCCAACATCAGTAAAGGCTACACCTTGGGTGAAGCCTTGAAGTTTTTGGATAATAAGGCGATTGAGTTATTACCTAAGGATATTTCCATCGGTTATACTGGCGAATCTAAGGACTTTAAAGAAAACCAGAGCAGCATCTTAATCGTGTTCGGTTTAGCGCTCCTAGTGGCTTATCTGGTTCTGGCGGCGCAATTTGAAAGCTTTATCAACCCCTTAGTGGTGATGTTTACCGTGCCTATGGGGGTATTCGGTGGCTTCCTTGGCCTGTTGGTTACCAGTCAAGGCATTAACATCTATAGCCAGATTGGGATGATCATGTTGATTGGTATGGTGACTAAAAACGGTATCTTAATCGTCGAGTTTGCCAACCAATTGCGTGACCGAGGTTTAGCCCTAGATAAAGCCATTATCGACGCTTCGACTCGTCGCTTACGCCCCATTCTGATGACAGCCTTCACCACCTTAGTAGGTGCTGTGCCGCTGATCTTCTCATCGGGCGCAGGCTCTGAAAGCCGGATTGCCGTAGGTACTGTAGTGTTCTTCGGTATGGCCTTTGCCACCTTTGTGACCCTGTTCGTGATCCCGGCCATGTACCGCTTAATCTCGGCCGCGACCCATTCACCGGGTTATGTTGAGGCAAAACTCGAAGCGGCCATTAAGGCTCAAGAATTAGCTGCGCAAGAATTAGCAGCGCAAGAGGCTGCCAAACAACAGGAACAAACAGCCAAAGCCTAGCGCGATACAGTAAAGCGAAACGGCATAAGGTGTTTGTTAAAATCATAAAGCCAAGGGACTCATTGCCCCTTGGCTTTTTTATTTAAGTCTGAGAACCGCTCCCTCTTCGCCCAGTCAAGCTCTTCAAGTTAGTCAAGCTCGTCAAACCAAGCCCCACACAAAGCAGCGCCGCGAAGCTAATCACGCCCCCAAGATGGCTAACCATGCCTGCAGCGCCTAAACCTAGCCCCAACAGAATGTAATAAAACAGTCCAAACAGCGCGCCAGCAGAACCAGCATAAGCGCGGTAGTTTGCCAGCGCCGAACTGAGTATGTTCGGAATCGCTATCCCATAAGCAATCACAATCAACAGCATGGGTAGTAAGAAGTAAACATTATCCAAGCCAATATCTGTCGATTGGAACAGCCAAATACCAAGTCCTCCGAATAGTGCAATAAGGCTTGCTAACCGCACTAATAGTGCACTGGAGTAACCTCTGCCTAGTAATAGTTTATTAAAATAACTGCCAAGGAATGCGCCAAGGCCCAATAACAACCCACTCATCCCGAAGGCAAGCGTCGACAATCCTTGCGCCTCAAACATAAATGGCGCCAATGAAAAGTAGCTAAACCACATCAAGTTAAATGAGGCCACCAGCAAGGTGTTTTTAATTATCCCACTGTCGGTAAGCATCTTGATAGCTAACTCAACTATCGCGATTTTTTGGGTATGTGCAGGCCTCGTTTCGGGCAAAGATTTTAACGACAAAAACAACAACACTATGGCAGAAACCATCAGGGCGACAAACACACCTTGATATCCCCAATAAGCACTGAGGAGACTCCCCAATAGCAATCCGATAATCGGGCTGATCCCAAGAGACATGCCCATCACCGAAAAGACTTTGGCCAATTCCTCCCCGCTGTAACTGTCACGCATCATGGTTTGAGTAATGACAGAGCCAACCGCGGCACCAAAGGCCGATAATATGCGCGCCAGCAACAGCAGAGTAAAGTCGCTAATCATCAACGCGAAGGCTGAACCAATGGCATAACAGACTAAGCCCGCAAGCATGGCGTTACGGCGACCAATAATGTCAGCTAAACGACCCCAGCAAAATACGCCTACAGCAAAGGCGATGAAGTACACGGATAAGGTTTGCGAGGCGCTGGTAACAGACACCGCAAAGTTTTCTGCAATATTTGGCAAAGCCGGGCTATAGATGGTTTCCATAATTTGCGGAAACATCATCAACAGCACGCACAGCCAGAGTGGTGGTTTTATTTTCATGATTTTTATCTGCGTTTTAGCCTTTCAGTGTTAACCGATAAACCAAAACGGCGCTCCATACTTGTCAAAGAGGGCGCAGTATAGATAGGATCCCCAAGTGACAATTAACGACACTTAGACAAAAAACATCAAAAATAAGACAACATGGCCTTTATTCAACCCGAGCAGCAATTTAATCCCGATGCCTTAGACAACCTAGTGATAGGCATTGCCGCCGAAATTGGCGAACATGACTCAGGCGTACATCAGCATCGCAAGGCTCAGCTGCTCTACTCATCGGCGGGATGTATGCGGTTTACCTTAGCCGATACTCAAGTCGTATTGCCGCCAACCCGTGCAGCTTGGCTGCCCGCAGGTGTGGTACACCAAGTCACAATGCGCGATGTAGTGGCCTATCGTTCACTCTACTTTGAGCCTGAAACCGTGGCGTCTTTGCCGGATAACGTCACGATTTTCCATGTGAATCCGTTACTCAAAGCGTTAATCGACACTATGTCCTTTTGGCCTTGGGACAAATCCAGACACAGCCAGCACAATGCCTTTGCCCTGCTGATTGAAGAGTTACTCCATGCGGATGCACAGAATTTAAGCTTACCCCTGCCCAAGGACAAACGGCTGCAGAACTGGCTTAAGCAATTGCAACAACAGCAAAAAATCCCCGCCAGCTTGCAAGACATGGCCATTGAAATCGGCGCCAGCGAACGCACCATCAGCCGTATTTTTAGCAACGAAACGGGCATGGCTTATCAGGCGTGGCGGCAGCAATGGCGCTTGCTATCAGCTATTGAGCAATTAGCTGCGGGCGCCTCGGTGGCGCAGGTAGGATTTAACTTACAGTTTTCCAGCGATAGCGCCTTTATCAGCTTTTTTAAACAATATACCGGCACCACCCCGGCGCAATATTTTAGATAAACAACAATTTAAACTAGCTAAAAATCCATTAAGCGCAGCTACACACGGCTACTCCCTTTTAGACCCATTGCAGTTTTGCCTGCTCGCGCCATTCGCCGCCTTGCTGTGCTATAGTGCGCAGAGTCACCCAACTGATAACCATAATCCCTTGAAAAGAATCGCCCTCTTTGTCGACGTGCAAAACATCTACTACACCTGCCGTGAGGCTTATCAGCGCCAGTTTAACTATTGCAAACTCTGGCAACAGTTAAGCGCGCAGGGTGAGATTGTCAGCGCCATCGCCTACGCCATTCATCGCGGGGACGATGGCCAGTTAAAATTTCAAGATGCGCTGAGACATATTGGTTTTGAGCTAAAACTTAAGCCCTTTATTCAGCGCAGTGATGGTTCGGCAAAGGGTGATTGGGATGTGGGCATCACCATAGATGTGCTGGAAATGGCGCCCGAGGTGGATACTGTAATCTTGCTGTCTGGCGATGGAGACTTTGCCCTTTTGCTCGATAAGATAAGGCAAAAATACGCCATCGAGGCTGAGGTGTATGGCGTGCCCTCCCTCACGGCAAAATCTCTGATGGAGGCGGCTAGCTGCTTTCATCCGATAGAAGAGTCATTGTTACGTTAATGCCAATTTATCCCCAGCCTTAACTGCATCACCCACACGAACGAGTTAGCGAGCCGTTACTGATACGTCACCTCGGAATACATGGGCGCAAGGCGCTTCAGCAGCGCATTGCGGGTCGATGTTGAAATATGCTGTTCCTTCATCGATTCAATCAAATGCCCGACTAAAGCATCAAAATCGGCCTGAGTGATATTCAAACCTTTATGGCTGTCTGCCATGTTTTCGCCTTGATAGACGCAGCCACCATCCGTGACAGCGCACAAATGTTCGATAAGACGCTCGCGAAAGATGGCAATATCCGTTTCATCGAAGTGGTGCACAATGCGGGGATCCCGCGCGATACGCGCAAGCAAGCCATCAACGATAGCCGAAACGCCCGAATCATCACCGAGGGCCTGATACAAGGTTGTAGGACTGGCGTTCGCACTAGGTGATGGGGTGTTAGGATCAGATTGGGCGCAGCCAGCAAGTAAAACTGTCGAGATTGGAAGTGCTGTGATTAAAAGTGCCGTGGTTAAGTGTGCGAGAAACTTGCGAAAATGACTCATAGCGCGCCCTCCAACGACAGATACCAGCCCTGCTGATGCTCAAAACCCGCAATGCAGCCTAAATCGGCATAGGCCGTGACCACTGACAGATGCTTATTGATAAACCAAGCTAAAAATATGTCCTGCCAATCATCCTCTCGAGCAAATCCCAGTTCGTTCGGTTTTTGACGATATTCAATACCCAGTGCCAGATTATCGGTGAGCAGTAACGCAGCAGAGGCTTCCAACATAAAGTGGTAATCGTTACTGGCCTCAGTGCCAAACCCTAATAAGCCAGTTTGATTGGCTTTGGTCGCGCGCACTGTGGCATTGAGTAACAAATTACGACCCGCTACCGTATCAAAAAACACTTTACTGGCTGCGGCATATATATCTAAACCCCAATCATCCCGCGCGCCAACCGCCTGAGGAAGGCTAAAGTCATCCACTTTTTTATACTGTGCGCCCAAGGTGATTTGTGGCATGGCGGTATATAACAACTCGCCGGCAAGCTTGTATTTGAACCCCACAATATCCTGGCCAAGCTCGCCGCCCAGAGTATCCAAGTCAAAGGTTTGCCTTGCCAAACTGAGCTCAAACCGATTGTCATAACTTAACGAGGCGCCCATCACTTTTAGCGTAAAATCATCGACATAAACACCCGTGGCCATGGCCGTTGCCGACCACTCATCACTACTGCCATAACCGTTGATCACGGCCCAAGGCACTATGCCACCGCCAGCACTGCCCTCTATCATTGACGCGCCGCCAGTGGCGATCACACGGCTACCCTCAGCCACAACTGGCGCAATGCCACCTAACCAAAGCGGGCAAAACAGACAAAGCAGCGCCCTAGTATAGCGCCGAGTCGATAAGCTCAACTTCATTGTGTTCATGGACATACTCACTCAATACGCGATTGCTTGCATTAGAGGGCGATGATGACGCCAGTCGGCGTTTTCTTATTTGCTGCTACTATTAAATGCTTCAAACCACTGGTCAAACTCAGCCGCTTTTAACGGCTTGGAATACACATAGCCCTGGATCAGATCGCAGTTGAGATGACGAAGAATATCAACACCTTCTCGCTCTTCAACACCTTCAGCCACAACGCTAAAACCGAGGCCATGGATCAATTGAATGCTGGTATTGACTATCATGGCATCCTGACTGTTCAAGTGCATATTCTGGATAAAGCTACGATCAATCTTCACTTCATCAACGGGTAATAATTTCAAATACGCCAGTGATGAATGTCCGGTGCCAAAATCATCAATCGCAACCGAGACCCCCATATCGCGGAATCGTTGCAAGACCCCCACAACGGTTTGCGCATCTTTCATCACGGCGCCTTCGGTGACCTCGATGCAGAGTGCACCGGGTTGCAGATGATTGTCCTTTAACAAGTTGGCAATTTGATTTGGTAAACGAGTATCCAGTAAATCGTGGGCAGACAGGTTAATCGCCAACTTCAGCGCTAGGCCCTGCTGCTGCCATGTCACCAACTGTTTGATGGCCTGCTTCAATACCCATTGGCTGACAATATCAATGTTGCCAGAGTTTTCAGCGAGTTGAATAAACTCATCCGGCGGGATAAAACCCAGAGTAGGATGTTGCCAACGGATAAGTGCTTCGGCACCAGTACATTGATTGAGCGGCAAATTAACCTTGGGCTGAAACACCAAATAGAGCTGGTCCTGCGCCAAACCAATAGGCAAATCACGGATAAGTGTGAGTTCTCGCTGGTACTTTTCATCGTCGCCCTCACGATAACTAACGATTCGCAGTTCCTGAAGGCAGGCCTGGTTGAGGGCAATTTCGGCGCGGCGCAGCAACACATCAATGTCGGCACCATTGGCATCAATTTCGAGCAGCCCTGCTCGCACCGTCAGCGAAATATTGGAACCTTGGATAGGAAAGGGAGCTTCTAGCATATCCAAGAATTTCAGTAATTGATCGCCCCCAATTCCTTGGCGATACAAGAGCAAAAACGAATCACCATCCAATCGTGCCAGCATATCGGCTGTGGGCGCCAGCTGTTCCAAACGGCGGGCAAACAGCAGCAATAAGCTATCGGCGTTAGCAAAACCGATAATGTCGTTGATATGGCGAAAATGCTTGATATCCAGCAATACGATAGTGCCAGAGAGATCTTGGTTAAGATCGGTTAAATGCTGTTTTGCCGCGAAACGATTCAGCAAGCCTGTCAAACTGTCGTGGCGCGACTGATACAGCAAATCCTTTTCGCGCGCCTCAATATCCTCCCGCATCAAAGACAAACTGTTGGCCAATACCCGCAATTCCGCAGGCGCCCCCTGAATGCTCTCAGGCTGCAGTCCCTGACCAATTTTACGGGCATACTGCACCAATCGATGAACGGGCTCAGTCAAACTGCCCGACAACCAAATGGCAATGGCAATCGCCAATGCCAGCGTCAACGCAAAGATCAGCAGCATGTTATTGCGTAAATGCAGATAACTTTGCTGCCACTTGAGGTTTGACTGGTGCAGCAGCGCCAACTGGCGACCATTATGCTCATATAGCTTGATTGCCATGGATAAGTAGTCCGCAGGAATATACTCGCTGGGCATAGTTAACAGGCTGGGGAAGCGGTTTTTCTGCGCAAGCACACTCTGCTGTTCGGCGCTGGATAAGGTGGAGGCGATTTCAGTCCTGCCATTGGTCTGATTAACAAAGCTAACATCAATCCCTGTGATGGCTTTGGCTTGGCTAGCCACTTTTTCATCTAACAAAAAGCCCATACCAACCCAGGCTATCAGAGTTGGCGCCTTGACTGGTTGAAGGACAAACTGATAACTCGCATGGTCAAAATCGAGAATCGCCAAGGCATTGGTATTGCTGGTGGCCAGTTCAAATAGGGATTGAATATCATCCTGCGTAAGCCCTGGCAGGCTTGAGGTTAACAGTTCCCCCTTGGGTGACAACAATATGGCTGCATCTGCACCGATACGGGCACCATGATTGGATAATACCGACGCTATCGTTTCTTGCTCTCTGGTCGCAATCGCGCGCTTAAAACCAAAATCGGCGCTGAGCACAGATAAGCTTTGACTGAGTTGAGCACCGCGATTCGACAACACTTCGAGAAACACATTCGCGCCGATTTCAAGGCTCTTTTGTTGCTGTAAAAAGTTATCTCTCTGTGTTGCCGTCAACACTGAAAATGCCGTGGCTAACTGCACTAGGGTCAGCACAGTAAAGAAAACTAAAATCAGTCGAGCACGGAAACTATTTAGCATCGAAGGATCCAAACCCCGATGGCGGAGCCGAAGGTTTTGCCTGACGCTCGACATCCAATGCCAGCGTGAGTGTTTGAGTCTCGGCAGCCAAATTGAGGTCCTTAGGCTCAGACATGGCCTTCTGCCATGGATGCCAAAGTTTGATTTTATAATGACCGGCCATAAGTGCCTTGAATTGGATCTCTCCTTTTTCGTTAGCCACCGCCACAATGGGGCTATCTGCAACATAAATAAAGGCTTGCATATAATCGTGAATATTGCAGCCAAGCGCCACTAGGCCAGGTTTATCAAACAGAATAGGCGCTTCGGCTTTACCCACATAGAGTTTCAACTCGAACGGCTTGGCCTCGGAAAAGGAATACACATGGTGGCGGGTACGATCCAGATTAGGAAAATCTACTTTTGCTCCTCTAGGAACTGCCAGCACAAAGGGGATAAAGGTACGGTTTTTTTGTGACATTTCATAATGATCAGTAATGGTCGTTTTATCGGGCATCACATCAGGGATAAGTTCCACAACCGCATCGGCCAGCGCCACTTGTTGCGAGTCTACCACCTGAATCTGGAGGTCTGCGGCCATACTCATGGGCACCACCATACAGACTAACAAGGTAAATACAGCGCGATTTAATATCATTGGTTACCCCAAACGAAAGGTGACGGCAAGAGTGCTGCAAGACATAGGCATATCTAGTCATACGATATCAGTATAGGATTTGGATCTGCGTGGTGTTGAAAATCATTCATTTACCGAGAATCCGCCCCAATCTAGCAGAATTAAAACAGGAGCAAGGCTTATCGCCCAACGGCCGTTGTGCTAACGGGCAGCAGAAAGATGAAAACACCACACTTAAATAGTGCTAAAGCACCGACAGTGACTAATTTAGAGTCACCATTTGCTCAGCTTTATAACTTGATGTCCTCATACTCTTGCGTCGAGAGTTGATAAAAATTATCGGCATCGGCTAGCAATACATCATAAACGTTCGAGTCCAACTTACCCTGTTGAACCATTGGCAACATAATGTCCAGCACCTCACTTAAGGACAGGGAGCCACGGTAGGGTCGCTTTTGGGTTAAGGCTTGAAACACATCGACGAGTGCAAGGATCCGCGAAGGTAAATCTAACTGTTCTTGTCTTTTTCTAAAGGGATAACCCGAGCCATCGAGACGCTCATGGTGGTTTGACGCCCACTCACCAATAACAGACTTAGGAAAAAAGCTCTTTAAGGTGTGGTCGGTATCGACTGTGTGGCGCTTCATAATTGAGTATTCCTCCTTGGTCAGCTTGCCTTCCTTATGGAGTAATAAATCGGGGGTTTTGAGCTTGCCAACATCGTGTAACAGCCCAGCCACATACAATAACTCGGCATCGGTATCCGATATGCCACAATCCTTAGCGACCAGTTTTGCCAGCAGTGCAACCTTGTCCGAATGATGAAAAGTAAAGGGACTCTTGGCATCGACAATCCGTGCCAAAAATCTTGATATCTGCTTAACGCCTTCGAGATCAAGCTGTTTGTCGTACAGTTGATTCGCTTCAAACTCGAGGGCCATTTGCTCGATATGGACAGCCTCCATGTTGTACCAAAAGCCGTCTTTACTGACTAATTGGCACATGGCCGCCACCATATTAGGCTCGAACAACACGCCACTGTGGGCTAGCAAATTATCCGCAACCAACCCTTCATGGAGGGTAATTAGCTCTTGGTGACAACCATGGGTATAGCGCGCCCGCAGAAAATCGGTCCGATCGGCCAGAAACACCAATGCAGCAAGATCACGATCAAACTCAGGAATATGCAGGGTTTGCAGCTCAAGCCAAGGAGTGTGGTGATACAGTACGATTAAGGCGAAACGGTCAAGTATGGGGCATTTCATTAAGGCCTCATACCCACGGCGGCTGTGGGAGGTGGCATCTTCTGGCTGCATTAATTTGAGTAGGCGTAAATGCTCCTCGGAGGAAGACACGCCACAGTCATGGATAAGCCCCGCAAAATAGGCAAACTGCTTCTTTTCATCTGACCAACCCAACACATTGGCGCATTCATAGGCCATATAGGCCACTCGATGACCGTGGTGTAAATCATCCACGCCGACAAAATCCAATGCCGTCGCCACGGCTAACAACGCATGCCGAACATCAATTTTGATACTGATTTCCTGAGGCTGAAAAGCATTCATCGTATTTACCTAATTTAACGCACTGATCTAACTATAGTTAGATCAGTTATATTTAGCCGCTAAAGCCGAAAAAAAAGACCTGCATTTGCAGGTCTTTTTAAGGTTAACAGCTTAAATAGGCTTAACTATTGAGCCGTTAGCGCTTCCGATTTACGGCGACCGCGTTTAGCGAGGGCGTAGTAAAATAGCGGCGTCAGGATCAAACCAAACAGTGTCACCCCTATCATACCGGCAAATACCGCTACCCCCATGGCCTGACGCATCTCGGCGCCCGCGCCCGTTGAGAACACCATGGGCACCACCCCCATGATAAAGGCAATAGAGGTCATCAAGATGGGGCGTAAACGTAAGCGCGCCGCCTCGAGAATCGACTCCATGACTTCCATACCATGGTCTTGTTTTTCCTTGGCAAATTCGACAATCAGAATCGCGTTCTTGGTCGCTAAGCCCACGAGGACGATAAGACCAATCTGGGTGAAAATATTATTATCGCCGCCATAGATAAGCACGCCACTGAGTGCCGAAAGCAAGGTCATTGGAATGATTAAGATAATCGCCAATGGTAGACTCAAACTCTCGTACTGCGCCGCCAGCACCATAAACACCAGTAGGATCACCAGAGGGAACACTAACAAACCAGTGTTACCGGCGAGGATCTGCTGATAGGTCAGCTCAGTCCACTCGTAGGTCATGCCTATCGGCAAAGTCTCGGCGAGGATTTTCTCAATCGCTGCCTGCGCTTGGCCCGAACTCACACCGGGTGCTGGGCCACCGTTAATCTCAGCCGTGGTGAAACCGTTATAGTGCATTACACGATCTGGCCCCGCGCTCTGACTCACATTGATAAAGGAGCCGAGTGGGATCATATCGCCATTAACATTAGGCACTTTTAGCTGACTAATCTGCTGCGGGCTTTGACGGAAGGCTTCGTCGGCCTGCATATTCACCTGATAGGTTCGACCGAAACGATTGAAGTCGTTGACATAGGTCGAGCCCATATAGGTTTGTAATGTCTGGAAAATTTGATCGAGCGACACTGCCTGCTGTTTCGCTTTAGTCCGATCGATATCCAGTTCAAGTTGTGGCACGTTCACTTGATAGCTGGAGAAAATCCCCGCTAATTGTGGATCGGCCCACGCCTTGTACATTACTTGTTGGGTCACCTGATACAAGGCCTCATAACCAAGGTTGGCTCTGTCTTGAATTTGCAGACGGAACCCTCCAATAGTGCCGAGGCCTTGCACAGGTGGCGGCGGGAAGATGGCAATAAACGCATCCTGAATACCAGCAAATTGCTGATTTAATTGGCCGGCAATCGCATTAGCCGACAGTTCAGGACTCTTACGTAACTCAAAATCATCTAGGGCAACAAACACCACGCCCGAGTTAGGACTATTGGTAAAACCGTTGATACTCAGACCGGGGAAGGCAATAGAGTGCGCCACACCGGGGTGATTTAAGGCGATGTCGGACATTTTCTTGATCACCGCATCGGTACGCTCGAGTGAGGCCGCATCCGGTAATTGGGCAAATGCCACTAAATACTGTTTATCCTGTCCTGGCACATAGCCCGTTGGGGTATTTACAAATTGCACGCCCGTAAGCGCAACCATACCCAGATACACCAGTCCGATAATGCCGCCAAAACGGATCACCTTACGCACTAAATAGCCATAACCCTCTGATGCTCGGTTGAATAAGCGATTGAATGGCGTAAATAACCAACCACCAAACAGCTTATCCATTAACCGAGTGAGCGCATCTTTAGGCGCGTCATGGCCCTTGAGTAACAATGCCGATAACGCTGGGCTCAAGGTGAGCGAGTTAATGGCCGAAATAAAGGTCGAAATCGTGATAGTCAGCGCGAACTGCTTATAAAACTGCCCGGTTAATCCGCTCATAAAGGCGGTCGGAATAAATACCGCGGCCAACACTAAGGTGGTTGCCACAATCGGCCCAGTCACTTCCTTCATGGCTTTTTGTGTTGCGGCAATGGGGCTTAAACCCGAAGCGATATTTCGCTCCACGTTCTCTACCACCACGATGGCATCGTCGACCACAATCCCGATGGCCAGCACCAGACCAAACAGCGACAACGCATTGAGCGAGAAGCCCATCAAGTGCATAAAGGCGAAGGTACCCACCAAAGACACAGGCACGGCCACCAGCGGAATAATCGAGGCGCGCCAAGTCTGCAGGAACAGCACCACCACGAGCACCACTAAGAGCACGGCTTCGAGCAGGGTTTTCACCACCGCATGGATAGAGCCACGCACAAACACAGTCGGGTCGTAGACAATCTCGTATTGCAGCCCTTCTGGGAAAGACTTCGCCAGTCTTGCCATTTCGGCGCGCACATCATCGGAGATTTGAATCGCATTCGAGCCTGATGCTTGGAACACTGGGATCGCTACCGCGTCTTTGTTATCCAGCAATGAACGCAGCGCATAACTCGTTGCACCGAGCTCTACACGGGCCACATCCTTAAGACGGATCACCTCACCGTTTTGACCGACCTTGATGATAATGTCTTCGAATTCTGACAGTTCAGTCAGACGACCCTTAACGTTAATCAAGAGTTGGAAGTCGGCATTACCACTAGGCTGCGCCCCTAAACTGCCCGCTGCCGCTTGTTGATTTTGCTCACGTACGGCGGCGATAATTTCAGCTGGCGACATGCCAAGCGCCGAGACTTTATTGGGGTCAAGCCAGATCCGCAGACTATATTCGCCCGCACCGAATAAACGCACCGCGCCCACGCCTTTGATGCGTGCTAACTCATCTTTTACGTTGAGCGCCGCGTAGTTAGACAAATACAGCATGTCATAACGGTTATCCGGCGACAGTAAATGCACCACCATGGTTAAGTCTGGCGATGATTTTTCGGTCACAATCCCTAGGCGTTGAACTTCCTGCGGTAAACGTGGCATAGCACGGTCAACCCGGCTCTGTACTTGGGTTTGCGCCCTGTCCACATCGGTGCCAATGGCAAAGGTGATGGTCAAGGTCATGCGTCCATCGGACGTCGCCTGCGATGACATATACAGCATGTCTTCGACGCCGTTGATTTCCTGCTCTAAGGGCGAGGCAACCGTTTCAGCAATAACTTTAGGGTTAGCGCCAGGGTAGTTGGCGGTTACCACGACCGTCGGAGGCACCACTTCAGGGTATTCGGTAATGGGTAATTGCCAGACGGCAATCGCCCCTGTGATAAAAAATAGCAGCGAGAGAACGGCTGCAAATATCGGTCTTTTAATAAAAAACTGCGACAACATTCTGTTGGATTCCTTAACCGCGGCTCGCTACTTCAACGTCTGGGGTGGTGATATTTTCTTGATGTTTATCAAGCAGTAATTGAGCTTGACGAAGCGCCTCTAGCTGTTCGCTGTCGGCCATATCAACCAGGTGTGGCTCAATTTGCATCTTAGGACGAACCCTTTGCATGCCATTGACGACGATTTTGTCGTCTGCCGCTAAACCTTGCTTAACAATACGTAAACCTTGAACTTTTTCACCTAGGGTGACGCCGCGATACTCCACAGTGCCATCGTTTGCCACCACTAACACGAACTTATTGTTCAGATCCGTGCCCACGGCTTTATCGTCGATTAAAATGCCGTCGTAGGCGCCGCTACCGGCGGTACGTAATCTGGCGAACAGACCAGGGAGCAAGCTGTTGTCTTCATTGCTAAACGTGGCACGTACTCGAATAGTGCCCGTCTGTCTGTCCATCGAATTATCGACAAAGTCCACTAGGCCTATGTGTTGATATTCGCGCTCGTTGGCCAGTGCCATATACACGGGATTGTCGCCAGCACGAGGGTCTTTACGCTTTTTCTCGGCGGTTAACTTGACGTATTTCAGATAGGTTTGCTCATCCACATCGAAGTAGGCATACATGCTGGCTGTCGACACTAAGCTGGTTAACACACTCTGCCCCGCAGACACATAGTTACCCGCGGTGACATTGGCGTAGGAGGCGCGGCCATCAATCGGTGCGCGCACTTGGGTGTAATCTAAGTCCAGCTCGGCGCGCAGCAGCGCCGCTTTTACAGAGGCTACGGCCGCCGTGGTTTGGCGTTTGTTAGACTCGCGGGTATCGAGTAATTCTGCAGATACCGCCTTTTGGGCAAAGAGTTTGCGGGCACGTTCTAAGTCGTTAGTGGCCAGTTGCTCAGCAGAGAGCGCGCTAGCAAGATCTGCTTTTAACCGGGCCACTTCCGCTTCAAACACACTCGCATCGATATGGAATAGCACATCGCCTTTTTTCACTAAGGCGCCTTCTTTAAAGTTGACCGAGGCAATATAGCCAGACACGCGTGGCACTAAGGTCACACTTTCTGGCGCCTGCAAACGGCCAGTAAATTCATCCCACTCGGTAACGCGCTCATGCAATACCTGCGCGACATCGACCTTAGGTGCCCCCGGTGCTTGCCCCTGCTGGGCTTCGGGTTCACCACAGGCCGAAAGGACAAACGCCGCCACGGCAGTCAACATCAATATCCGTAAAGGTTGGTTACTTTTCATCTTACAATCCTCATGTGGCAGGCATTTATCTCGTTTAAAACAGACATCAGTGATAACACTCGGTCAAAACCAATAAATACCGACTGGTAAAAAATATTGTGTACTGAGCGGTAATATATAGTGTAAAATGACCCTGTCAACAGATTTTTGTACCGATAAGTATTTAATTATTTGTGACAGCTTAATAAATAGCTAGTTAAGCCTTTGAGGTGATTAGCCGCCGATAGCGTGCTATGTGGGCTCGAATGGACGATGTATTTTTGGGGGAGTAACTCACCTAACCCGCAGACAGCAGGCAAGTGTGGCTGGACATGAACTAAACCCATGTCTATCCTAGGGGCAATTGAGAATTGAGGAGCCTAATGATGTCAACCGTCACCCAGACGCCCTGTGTAGGTCGCCCGCGAGCCTTCGACGCCGACGATGCATTAGCTAAAGCCTTGGAAGTCTTCTGGCGAAAAGGTTTTGAAGGTACATCGTTAACCGACCTAACTCAGGCCATGGGCATTAACAAACCCAGCCTGTATGCCGCCTTCGGTAACAAAGAGCAGCTGTTTCTGAAAGCGATCGAGTTATACGAGCAGCTCCCTTGTGCGTTTTTCTATCCTTCCCTTGAAAAAGAAACCGCCTATCAAGTGGCTGAATCCATGCTCTATGGCGCAGCAACGAATTTGGTGGATAAGAATCACCCTCAAGGCTGTCTGATAGTACAAGGTGCCCTCGCCTGTAGCGAAGCAGGGCAAGCCATTAAAGAGACTTTAATCACCCGCCGCCGTGACGGTGAACAGGCACTATGCCAACGTCTGCAACGGGCAAAGGATGAAGGCGATTTACCCGCAGATGCCGATCCACTGCTGCTGTCTCGATATATAGGCACAGTGCTGCAAGGCATGGCAGTGCAAGCCACCAATGGCATATGCCCCGGAGAATTACGTAAAGTCGCCGAGCTAGTGTTAGCCAACTTTCCGAAAAATAATGCGTGATAGTGCGACTAGCTGATAACCATTGACATAAACCCCAGCAAACTCTGGGGTTTATGCTTTTAAGCCGCTATCGAAATTAATCTTGAGATTAGTGCTGAACTTGGTGAGTGACTAAACTTGGGCGCAGCAGATTGTCGTGGACAGGGCAACGGTTACAAACAGTATCTAAAAACTCGCTCTTTTGTGCATCGGTTAAGTCAGCATCAATGCTGGCATTGATGGCAATTTCTTTAAATCCCACAGGATCATCCGAAGGCTGGCCTAGTAATCCCGCCGAATTCATCACGGCTCTGACATGCACATCGAACTGGTGAATGGTGATATTTCGCTCACGCGCAACCATCTTAGCAATCGCCGAAATACAGCCTCCGAGCGAAAATAAAAAAGTCTCTAAGGGATTCGCTCCTTCATTGGTCGCGCTGGGTTGATCGATAATCAGCAAATGCTCACGCACCTGCGCCGTAACCTTCCAACCGCTTCCCATATGTGTGGTGACTTCAACGACTTTATCCGCCATGACTTACTCCATTAGTTTTTTTTCAATCAGATTATTCTAATAATTAAAAAACCAAAAGTCACAACTTAAGATCACAGTTTTATGGCCTAACTCGTTTTGTCATAAACAATCTCGGCCACATCACAAATCGCAAAATGATTAGGTTCGTTATAGGCACTTATGATATAAATTTCCGATTAGGAATAGGATGATATGGAAGTAAGATGCGTGTTTGCAGCCCAACAAGGAATGAATTTCAGCGAGTAATAAATAACCCGCTGACGTTGTTGACTGCGGCTTGCCTATTTTTATTCTCTGCCACAACCCACTCCTCCTTTGCCCAAGAAAGCCAAAGTAACCCACAAGCCGTAGGACATAGCATCACCTTAGCCGCCGAAGACAGCTGGCCGCCGTTCGCCAATCAGTTTGGCCAAGGGATCTCCCATCGCCTTATCGCGGCGGCATTCAAGCAATCTCAAGTGGAAGTCAACAGCCTAGTCGTGCCCTATAGCCGCGCCCTTATGATGGCCGAAAAAGGTGCCGTCGATGGAGTCTTTAACGTGACCCGCGAAGCGAGTACTGAGCAACGTTTTGTGTTTGGTAACACGCCGCTATTTGTGGCGAAAGCCTCTTTTTATCAACGCAAACAACGCCCGCTCATCGCCGCCAATAAATGGGAAATTCCCAAAGGCAGCATAGTCGGGGTCATAAAAAGTTATGAGTATGGCGATGAGTTTCCCGAACTGGTGAAACAGCGCCAACTGAATGTCATCACGGTCGCCAACCAACAGCAACTGATTAATCTGTTGATGATTGGCCGAATCGATGCGGCGGTCATGTTCGACTTAGTCGCACAGGAAAACCTGCAAAAAATGGGCGTCAGTGACGATGTGATCCCCGCCTTTAATAACCATAGCAGCGAGATTTATCTGGCCTTTTCGAAGGAAAACCCCAAAGCCGCACAACTCGCTAAAGAGCTGGATCTGGGCTTAACCCAGTTAAAAGCCAATGGACAGTATCAACAACTGCTTAGCACTAAGTAACCTTTCAAACCGCCATTAGCTGCCTTGGGTACGGATAATCTCTTGGTTCACCCAATGTAGCAGCTGCTTAATCGCCTTCGATAGGATCTGATTCTGCCGCACTATGTAACCCAAACTGGTGCTCGGGAACTGTGGCAATGGCGTGACTTTACTCTTTAAGTGCGTCTTAGTGTAAATTGAAAACTCAGGCACAATCGCTACCCCAAAGCCCGCCTCGGCCCAATCGATTTGCGCATCCACACTACCGACTTCCATGATCCGATAACGGGGTAAATTTAAGGTCGGTAATGCGGGATCGAGCAACTCGCGGGTACGAGTATCATGGCCGAGCAGAATCAAAGTCGGCCGCTCCGCGTGGGGCATATCATGGCTGGCTTGGCTTTGCTGCCACAGCTGCAAATTATCCCCAAGGGCACACCATTTGATTTGCTGTAACTCGGTAAAATGCAGCGGCTGACTCTCCTTTTGCGCGATCACAAAGCCTAAATCCGCCTCGGCATTAGTCACTAATTCTGAGGCTTGGGAAGACGTGGTATTGAGCAGGGAAAAATCAATCCCGGGGAATTCCGCTTTAAATAATTGAAATGGCTGAATAAGCAGCAACCGCGAAATGATATCGCTGGCTGCTATGGTCAAGGTGCCTTGACTGAGATCGTTGATGGCATTGAGATCCGCCTGACACACTTGCAGCTCCATCAAGGTCTTCTGGCTACTCTCGAGTAAACGAAACCCCGCCTGAGTTAGCCTAAACGGATTGCGCTCAATCAACTTAACTCGAGTATTCTGCTCCAGTTGTTTGATATGCAAGCTGACATTAGGCTGCGTCATATGCAGCGCTGCTGCCGCTTTTCCGAAGTGCTTACACTCGGCTAAGGTCACGAAGGTCTTTAACCAATGAAGTTCCAGCATCGCATTCATCTCCATCCATTCAGCTCACCCTATGATATATGATTTCCTTATCACGACGATAACTATAATTAATTTCTCTTATTCATTAAGCAGGTCTAGCATAATCGCTTAATTCCTGTGGAGATGATGTTATGCCGTCTATCGTAGTTGTTGGTGCAAATTGGGGTGATGAAGGCAAAGGCCGAATCGTAGATTATTTAGCCGCAGATGCTGCAGCGAGTGTCCGCTTCCAAGGCGGTAACAACGCAGGTCATACGGTCGTTAACGACTTTGGCACCTTTAAATTACACCAATTACCTAGCGGTATTTTCAATCCAAACTGCGTTGCAGTACTTGGCCCTGGCATGGTGATCAGCCCTGAAAAACTCAGTGTTGAAATCGCTGAAGTCGAAGCGGCTGGCATTGAAGTTAAACTGTGCATTTCTGACCGTGCGACCCTGTGCTTACCTATCCATGCACTGGAAGATACCTTAGAAGAACAACGTTTAGGCGATCTGGCCTATGGTTCAACCCGTCAAGGGATTGCCCCAGCCTATGGCGACCGCGTAATGAAGAAAGGTATTCTGGTTGGCTGGTTAAACCAACCCGAAGTGCTGCAAGAACGCATTCAATTTATGCTCGACTGGAAACTGCCCCAGTTAAGAGCACTGTACCCAAGCTGTGACTTTAGCCAAACGGCCGCCGAAATGACCCAATGGTTGTTGGATGTGACCGCCCCATGGCGCCCATTTATTTGCAACGTCACAGAGCCATTAAAAGCCTTACAAAAACAAGATGCTAACTTGTTATTTGAAGCGCAATTAGGCGCGGGTCGTGACTTGATTTACGGTGAGTATCCTTACACTACCTCTTCTAACGTGACGGCGGCTTTCGCAGGTCTGGGTAGTGGTTTACCGGCTCTGCGTCCAGAGCGTGTGATTGCGGTAGCGAAAGCTTTCAGCTCATCTGTCGGTACAGGCACCTTAGTGACTGCGATGGAAGAGCAGGATGATTTCCGTAAAAATGCCAACGAGTTTGGTGCAACTACGGGTCGTCCACGTGATATGGGTTACTTCGATGCGGTTGCAACTCGTAACGGTGTTGAACTGCAAGCAGCGACTGAAATTGCTCTGACCAAGATTGACTGCTTGACTGGCATGAAAGATTTGAAAATCTGTGTAGCCTACGAAGGTGAGCACACTGAAAACCCCATTTGGCCTCAAACTGCGGCATTAAGCCCAGTGTACGAGCAAATGGAAAGCTGGAGCGAAGACATCACTGGCTGTCGCACCTTCGAAAGCCTGCCAAAGGCGGCACAACATTATGTTGAGCGCATCGAAGCCTTAATGGGCGTGCGTGTGAGCATGGTGTCTGTAGGACCTGAACGCGACCAGATGATCATTCGCTAAGCGAAACGCTTTAGCCACCGATTACCCTACAAAAAAGCCATATTCGTTTCGGCGAATATGGCTTTTTACTTTGTATCGTCTAGCTATTCTCAATCCTAACCACCGAGTTTACCCACATCTTGGGTTTTGTTTAGCCCGATAAACCGCTAGACTGCGCTCACTCAACATACTTCATATCGAAAACGCCATGCCGCAATTTAGCCCAAGTTATTCTTTCCCTGTGCAAATTTACTATGAAGATACGGATTTTTCTGGCGTGGTGTATCACCCGAACTTTTTGAAATACTTCGAGCGCGCCCGTGAGCATGTGATTGGCGCCGAGCGTTTACGCGACCTCTGGCAACAGCAGCAATTGGGTTTTGCGGTGTATCGCAGCGACATGTTGTGCCACGAAGGAGTGGAGTTTGCCGATATCATCGATATCCGCACTAAGTTCTACTTTGAGAGTAAATATCGCACCGTCTGGCATCAGGAAATTTGGCGCCCAAACGGTAAAAAACCAGCGGTTACGGCTACTATCGAAATGGTATGTATGAATCAAGCTCGGCAACTTGCGCCCATGCCCGCCGACTTAATTACCCAATTAAGCCTAGGGATGTGAACCATTCACGCAGAGCATTTCAGGCGTTGGCCGAAGCTGCTCCCAGTTCATTTCAAGCTCTGCGGCCCGCATAGGCTTAGCATAAACAATCCCTTGAATACGATCGACGCCCATATTCACCAACATATCATGGACTTCGATCGTTTCAACACCTTCTACTGTCACCTCGTAGCCGAGCTTTTTAGCGATATTGATGCTGGCCTCAAGGATATATTCAGAGGGCTTATTCGGCTCAAGATCCCGAAGAAAGGCTTTATCGATTTTGACTTCATTGGCGGGTAAATGCTTTAAATACGCCAGCGATGAATGGCCTGTGCCAAAATCATCGATCGCCAATTTCACCCCAAGGCGACGAATTTGTTCCAAGGTATCCACGGCCTTGTTTAAATCCGCCATCAGAGTGCTTTCGGTAATCTCAATCATTAAGCATTCTGGCGATAATTTATAATGTTCGAGGCGGGTCGCTATCTCATTGGGTAAGGTTTCACTATCGAGATCACGGGTCGAGAGATTAAGCGCCACACATACAGAGATACCTGCTACACGCCACTTTACCTGCTGCTGTAGCACTTGCTCCAGCGCCCAATTGCTCACTAGATCTATCATGCCGGCGCATTCTGCCAGCGGAATGAATTCTGCGGGGGAAATAAACCCGAGTTCCTCATGCTCCCAGCGAATTAGAGCCTCTACTTGGGTGCAAGCTCCAGTGTGAATATCCTGCTTAGGCTGGTACACCATATACAAATGATTCCGCTGTAAGCCACTGGGAAGACTGTCGATAATCTTAAGCTCCCTCAACTGACGAATATCGTCATTCTCACTGTAACAGGCGATAGCGCTGCGAGTGGCACGAGCCTTTTTAAGGGCGAGATCTAGCCTTCTGAGCATATGGCTCACATCGGTATGGTGCTCAGCCAATTGCAAACAACCAATCTGCATTCGCACACTCACAGGCGTATCTTTAATTTTAAAGGGAACTTGTAAACGGCCACGTAAATGCAGCAATTGCTCCTCGGACAGACTTTGCTCGTAATAGAGGAAAAACTCATCACCGTTTAGACGCGCAATCAACTTAGGTTTAAGACTTAAGCTGGTTAAGCGATCGGCAAACTGTTTAAGCAGAATATCCCCAAATACAAAACCAAAGAGATCATTCACATAGCGAAAACGATAGATATCGATGAGCACTAAGGTGCCATGGGTGATAGGCATCATAGCCGTCAATGAGCGCTTGAGTCCGACACGGTTATTCAGCCCAGTGAGTTTGTCCTTGCCCATACCCGCAGGCAGCGCTGCGAGCATCTCATTTAAGGAGTGGTACAGGGGCGCAAACTCCTGCGGCACGATAGGAATATTAAGGGGGCGGCGTTCAATCTTTTGTTGATCGAGCTGGGGGCATAACTGCGCCAAAAATCGCTGCTGTAGCCGCAGAGCCTGATATCTTGCAAGTAAAATATAGAGCACGGCTATCAAGATAATAACCAATGCTAAACCGATAAATCCCAGAATAACCATAGTTTGGCCTCAATCTTACCACGTAAGCTTAATACACCATTCTCCCCAGCACGGAGTAAGATTGGCTTCCCTCTAGGCCCTACGACTACTGGTAACTCTCTCTGATTGAATGGAATTTATCCATAAATTCATCACTCGCTAAATCACTCGCCGAAACGGGTAAACCACGACTCACAAAGACTTCCATCCGTTGCTCAAAATCGGCACCGGCACGTAACTCACCGGTGTAAAAGGCTGCGGCACGGATAAAATCTAAGTAGGTCACATGGTCCGGCAGATAAGGTAAATCCGCCCAACGCTCAACCACTTCCATCACCTCTGGCGCAAAAGCCCAACTCTTTAACACCGCACGTCCCAGTGGACCTTGCATTTTACGTACTAAAGAGCGCAATTGATCAATGCTAGTGAATAACTCTGGATGGGCTTCGGCTTCGGTCAGTACTGGTAATGCACCGATATTATGGACTAGACCTGCCAATGTTAAGGTATCGAGATTGAGCTGACCGGGGTGACGCTTATTGTACATTTGCAACATGGCGCAGGCGGCGGCCGTTACTTCAATCGAGGTGCGCCACACTTCATCCATCACTTCCCATACCATTTCATTGGTAGAAATAAAGAGCTGCTCCATAGCTACTGAGGTCGCAATACTCTTAATTTGGATTAAACCGATACGGGAGACCGCACTATTAATGCTCTCGGCGGGAATGCCACGGCTATACAAAGCACTGTTGGCGACTTTAATAATACGCGCCGAAATCGCCGCATCTTGACCGATCACCTCAGCCACTTGCTTTAGGCTCGCATCGGAGCGACTCACCACTTCTTGTACCCGCATGGCTACTTCGGGCAGAGTCGGTAGCACTAAAGCATCATCTTTTAATTTTTTGAGTAATCCGACTAACAGTAGATGTTCGGTAGACATCTTCGCTCCCATCAATCTGCAAACATAAATCTTCAATAGTTGGAGTATATCAGTTGCCCACCGATTGATGGGCAGAAAAAAGCAACAGACGTTAATTATTTGTATGACGCTGTTATCAATTTCACCCAGAATGGCATCGACCATCTCAAGGTAAATCAATTCAACCAGGCTAGAAATAGCCAATCCGGTCTTCGCCTCAATTTACCGCCATTATCAGGCTTTCAGGTATATTCGTAAAATGCGAACTATACCTAATCTTAGGCGGAGCAATTTGCATAACCCTACTTTGATTGTGTAAAATGCCGCCCCCGCGCACTGCGCCTCCATCTACCAACCAATTCGAGAGTCATTATGTTTAAACCTGAGTTGTTATCTCCCGCTGGGACGCTGAAAAACATGCGTTACGCTTTTGCCTATGGTGCAGATGCCGTGTATGCCGGCCAGCCGAGATACAGCCTGAGGGTTCGTAATAACGACTTTAAAATGGAAAACCTCGCGACGGGTATCGAAGAAGCCCATGCGTTGGGTAAAAAGCTTTATGTGGTGAGTAACATTGCTCCCCACAACGCCAAGCTCAAAACCTATATCAAAGATATGGAACCGGTAGTGGCGATGAAGCCCGATGCGCTGATCATGTCAGATCCTGGCCTTATCATGATGGTACGTGAGGCCTTCCCTGAGCAGGTGGTGCATTTATCGGTGCAAGCCAACGCCATTAACTGGGCATCGGTCAAATTCTGGCAGACCCAAGGCATTAAACGGGTAATTTTATCCCGCGAATTATCCTTAGATGAAATCGAAGAAATCCGTCAACGCTGCCCCGATATCGAACTAGAAGTGTTTGTCCACGGCGCCCTGTGTATGGCTTACTCTGGCCGTTGTTTACTGTCGGGTTATATCAATAAGCGCGATCCAAACCAAGGCACTTGCACTAACGCCTGCCGCTGGAAATACGATGTGCACGAAGCGCAGCAAACTGACTCTGGCGATATCATTGCCACCCCCAATGCGGTGCAAATCGAGACGCCAACCTTGGGCACGGGTCCTGCGACCGACCAAATCTTCCTGCTGCAAGAAGCCAATCGCCCCGGCGAATATATGCCAGCGTTTGAAGATGAGCATGGCACTTATATCATGAACTCTAAGGACTTGCGCGCAATCCAACACGTTGAGCGTTTGGCGAAAATGGGCATCGACTCGCTGAAGATCGAAGGCCGTACTAAGTCGTTCTACTATGTTGCCCGTACCGCCCAGCTATACCGTCAGGCCATCGACGATGCCGCCTCAGGCAAGAGCTTCGATCGCAGCCTGATGAACCAACTCGAAGGCTTAGCACACCGCGGCTATACCGAAGGTTTCTTACGTCGCCACGTACATGATGAATATCAAAACTACGACTATGGCTACTCGGTCAGCGATACCCAACAATTTGTGGGCGAATTAACCGGTAAACGCAATCTGGCTGGCCTTGCCGAAATCGAAGTGAAGAACAAATTCTCTGTCGGTGATAGTGTTGAATTAATGACGCCACAGGGCAATATCAGCCTCACCATCGAGCAACTCGAGAACCGCAAAGCCGAATCGGTTGAAGCGGGATTAGGTTCGGGCCATACCGTTTACTTGCCCGTGCCGAAAGAGGTTGATCTGAACCACGGCATTTTACTGCGTAACCTGCCCCAAGGTCAGGATACCCGTAACCCACACGAAGCAGGCTAAGGCATGGCATTACTGATCGACGACAGCTGCATCAATTGCGACATGTGTGAACCTGAATGTCCGAATCAGGCCATCACCATGGGGGAAGAAATCTATGAAATCGACCCAGACCGCTGCACCGAATGCGTAGGCCATTACGATAAGCCGACCTGCGTCTCCGTCTGTCCGATTGATTGTATTGACCCCGACCCTAACCGCGTCGAGTCCCACGACGAGCTGTTGGTCAAATTCGCCATACTCACGCAAAAAATTTAAGTGGGTATCGCCCGTCCAAGCTAAACAAAAGCCCCGCAATGTCAGCGGGGCTTTTGTTTATCACTTGATTACAGCCAAGTTCGCATCAGCTTAAGCTTGGGGATTTAGCCAAAATCACCGTCGGTTTTGCCTCAAGCTGCAAACGCACAATGGCATCGGCCAGCTTTTCAACGCTTAAGCGAATGGGTGTCGGCAGGCTGGCAAACTCGATACTCAGCAGCAGATTTTTCACCTCAAGCCCTAACTCGGTATCGCCTTCAATGCTCAGTTTACGTTGGAAAAACAGTGTATCAGGGTCTTCTTTTGCCGCAGCGACCAATAAGAGCTCGGCGGAATTGGCACTAAAGCTGACCTGGGCATCGGTCAGCTCACGCACCTGCCAACGGCCATCGAAACTCACTTCAAAATACAGATTTAAATCTTCAACCCGAATCGCAACCCACTTGTCCGCCAAGAAAGCTAACTCGCCATCTTCGGCCTGCGGCGCCAGCAGCTGTGTTAAGAGTTGGCTAAGCACCTTGGCCTTGAGGCTAAAGGGCACTTTGGAGAGTGGCAAACGGATCAGTTTTGGGGTGAGTTCGAGCAGTTGTTTTGCAAGATTAGCTGAAAAAACAGCGGACATAAGCGGCTACCTAAGGATAAAAAACACTATATCTCCCAGTTTACCGAGATTTTATGATCTTAAACCTGTTTTAAATCAATTCACCGCCATTCAATCTTCCCTACACTCTGCCCCTGTTATTTTATCGGGAGCACCATTATGGAGTTGTTGTGTCCAGCAGGAAACCTGGCCTCGCTAAAGTCGGCGCTGCAGGCCGGAGCCGATGCTGTCTACCTTGGGTTAAAGGATGATACCAATGCACGTTCATTCGCGGGCTTAAACTTCACCCCCGCAAAATTACAGGAAGCCGCCGATTTGACCCATCAGCGGGGCAAGAAAATCTTCCTCACTTTAAATACCTTTCCTAAGCCGAATGAGGAACACCGCTGGTATCAAGCCATCGACTTGGCGGCCAGTATTGGGGTCGATGCCTTAATCGTCGCCGATCTGTCACTACTCGACTATGCCCACAGGCAATATCCGCATATTCCGCTGCATTTATCGGTACAGGCGAGCGCCACCAACTTGGGCGCGCTGAGCTTTTATAAAGAGGCTTTTAATATCGCGCGGGTGGTATTACCCAGAGTGCTGTCGATGAAACAAGTGCGCGACCTCGCTAAGGTCAGCCCAGTCGATTTAGAGGTCTTTGCCTTTGGCAGCCTGTGCATTATGGCCGAAGGCCGCTGCCACTTATCCTCCTATGTCACTGGCCAATCGCCAAATACTGGCGGCTCTTGCTCGCCAGCGAAACACGTGCGCTGGCAGGAACAGGGCCAAGACAGATTGACTCGCCTCAACGAAGTCTTGATTGATAAGTCAGGGCTCGATGAACAAATGGGTTACCCCGTCGTCTGTAAAGGCCGTTATCTCACCCAAGACGATGATAAACCGCAATATCTGCTCGAGTCTCCCACCAGTTTAAATACCCTTAGCCTGCTGCCTGAGCTTGCCAAAGCGGGAATAGTGTCACTCAAGATTGAGGGGCGTCAGCGCAGCCCTGCCTATGTGGAGCAAGTGACCAAGGTTTGGCGTCAAGCGATTGATACTTACCTTAATAATCCAGATAAATTCCAGACTCAGGCCCATTGGGAGCAAGCCCTCGCGAAAGTCTCCGAAGGCCAAATTACCACCTTAGGCGCCTACGAGCGTGACTGGCAATAGCCCTAGCGATAACCAGAAGAAGAAACGATTATGAAAATTTCCCTCGGCCCACTGCTCTATTGCTGGGAAAAACAACAGGTCATCGACTTTTACCAACAAGTGGCCAACAGTCAGATCCCGTTAGTGTATTTGGGTGAAGCCGTTTGTAGCCGTCGACGCGAACTCAAGTTTGGCGACTATCTCGAACTGGCCAAAATGCTTAAATCTGCGGGTAAAGAGGTGGTGCTGTCGACACTCGCCCTTATCGAAGCACCGTCTGAATACACAGAGCTTAAACGTCAGGTCGATAATGGCGAATTTAGCATTGAGGCCAACGACATGGCGGCCGTGTATCTCGCCAAGGAGCACAAGCTGCCCTTTGTCTGCGGCGCCAGTATCAACAACTACAATCGCGCCAGTTTAGATATTTTGCAGCGCTTTGGTATGCAGCGCTTTGTGATGCCAGTAGAACTGTCAAAGACTTGGCTTAGCCAAGTGGTCGCACAAAAGCCTGCATTCGAAGTCGAAGTGCTCGGCCATGGCTATTTGCCACTCGCCCACTCGGCGCGCTGCTTTACTGCAAGGCATCAACACTTGTCGAAGGACAGCTGCGAAACCGTTTGCCGCCAATACAGCAAGGGCTTACTGGCACAGACGCAAGAGGCGCAACCCTTACTCAGGTTAAACGGCATCCAAACCCAGTCGGCCAACTGTGTCGATTTGCGCAGCGAACTCAATGAAATGATAAAAATGGGCGTCGATGTATTTCGGGTTTCACCCAGCAGCTTAGCCTGCATCAGTAAGGCCGATGCACTGGTCGAGGCGTTAAAGACTGGGGCAACGGATGCTCAGTTTCCTCGAAGCGATGAGCACTGCAACGGTTACTGGTTTGGCGAGGCGGGACTGAAATCCTTAAGCTGATAGCTTTATGGGTTAATCACTAAAATCACTCACTCGGGAGCTTGCTCCTGAGTGAGCCATTTAGGGTTTAGCAGCAGCGTCACAGTCCACCCCAATAAACTCCCAAGCCCAATCCACTCCAGCAATGCCGGCCACCACAAATCGGGCCTAGGCAGTTGCAACACCATTTCTTGATAGAAAGGCCTGTCGCCCTCGGTTAAGCCCAGATCTAATAGCGGTGCATAGAGAAAGGTCATCATGCTCAGCAATACTACAAGCGCTAACAATAGCGTCCAGGATTGCCGCCTCTGTGAATTAAGCCCAGCCCACAGCAGATAACAGATTGCACTTGTGCTGCCGAAGTAAAAAAACCACTTCAGGGCAAGAATATGCAAGTGATACACATTGACCGGAAACAACCCCACACAGGCCAAAGCTAAAAACGTCAGCGCCAGCGCACAAAAGAAGGGGTATCCCCAAAAACCACTCACGGTTTGCAAGGATGAAAGGCAATAAAAAACAATGCTTAAGCTACCAAAAAACAAGCCGCCATTGAGCACTACCGCCAGGGATGAATGCCCGTAGGTGCCTAATTCACTCAAGGTATGATTCAAAAAGTTGAAGGATCGGGTCTCTGTGTGTTCGAAGCCTAACACCGCCACACCTATCCCGAGCAATAATCCAAAAATACCAATAAAACCAAACTTAGTGGCGAGCGCAAAACCTCTTGTCGCGACATTCATTTTTGTAACAGTCATGGATAATTTAGCCTAACCAAAGTAGTACTAACTTACATGGAATTGAAAAGAATTAAAGCGGCGTTCATCCTCTTTAGGATAAATATTTTATTTCATCACTATTTACGACTTTTTAGTCACTGCCCTGCCAACCCTACACTTAGTCATATTTCAATTTCAAATATGCAAATAGCGAGTAAAAATCGCATAAAAATGCACAAGTCATTCAGTGAATTATGGATTTTAATCGATGTTAACTAACCCATGACAATTGATGTTAACTAGCTCACATTGCATCAGCTAAGACTGAAGTGCCGTTACCTATAACGACCAAAAAAACAACAAAAGCTGAATATTCGAAGAATCTAAGGAAAAAATTTGCACAAAACCGACCTTAGATGCTAACAAGAACAAGAATAAAACAACTCGATAAACTCGCAACAACACACAAACATAAAATATTGATTTTATTGTTTAAAAACAAAACAAACCTTCGAAATCCGCCAAGATCAGTATTCAGAAATTGCCCAAATAACTATGCTATTTTGCTGCTTATCTCAAACAAATTTCCGAATCGTTTTACATGGCAGCGCTAAGCGAGTAATCTTCCCCCTTCTCGATTTTGAGTTGAATGAAAATGCATCCAATATCCGCCTAACATGCGGCTTTGAGGGGCAATTTGTTCAAGATTATTTGTGCGATTCGTACTTTAAGGTGTACACCATTGGCTACTGAACATAAAAACCGCAACATTAAGACGATACTCACCTTTATCGTCCCTTCGCTGATCGGTCTGCTGCTGTTTATGACCCCTATCAGCTACAACGACGCGATAACCATCCCTATCGCAATCATCTCTAAAGCGCTGCAAAGCGTGTTAAGCGATGTATTAACCTTAATCGTGACAGTGATCGTCGTCGCCATGGCCTCGGCCTCTGTGCTGACTAAGTTGCTCAAACCTAAGTTTGTGATGAACAGTCACTTCCTCAATGGTTTACTCAATATCAGCCCGCTGTGGCTTACGACTCGTGTGGTCGGCGCCATCTTTATCGTACTAACCTATTTAGGCATTGGCCCCGAAGCCATTCACTCATCGAGCACTGGCGCCTTAGTACTGAACGACCTGTTACCCGTACTCTTCTCGGTGTTTATCTTCGCCGGTATGCTACTGCCGCTGCTGTTAAACTTCGGTCTATTAGAGCTATTTGGCACCCTGCTGACCAAGGTAATGCGCCCTGTGTTTAACCTACCAGGTCGCAGCGCCATCGACTGTATGGCCTCTTGGTTAGGTGACGGCAGCGTTGGGATTTTGCTGACCAGCAAGCAATACGAAGCGCGTTTTTACACCCAAAGGGAAGCCGCGGTTATCGGTACGACCTTCTCGGCGGTCTCTATTACCTTCAGCTTAGTGGTGATCTCACAGGTGAAGTTAGAGCATATGTTTGTGCCCTTCTACCTGACAGTATGTTTAGCGGGTTTTGCGGCAGCCGTGATTGTGCCTAAGCTGCCACCACTGTCGTGGAAGAAAGATAACTATATCGACGATACGCCACGTCAACCCGACGATGAGATGATCCCCGCTGGGCACGGCGCACTCTCTTGGGGCTTTGATAAAGCACTCGAGAAAGCTGCCAGTGCTGGTGGTGTCAAAGCCGTTTTAAATGAAGGCGTTAAAAACGTTATCGATATGGTGTTTGGCATTCTCCCCGTGGTAATGGCCATTGGTACCACGGCGCTGATCATCGCCGAGCATACACCTATCTTCAATTACTTAGGTATGCCGTTTATTCCGTTACTGGAACTGCTGCATATCCCCGAAGCGACCGAAGCCTCTAAAACTATCGTTGTTGGCTTTGCCGATATGTTTATCCCGTCGATTTTAGCCAGCTCTATCGAATCGGATATGACCCGCTTTGTGATTGCCGCCTTATCAGTAACCCAGCTGATTTACATGAGTGAAGTCGGCGCACTGCTGATTGGCAGTAAAATTCCAGTGAATTTTGTTGAGCTTTTTGTCGTGTTCGTACTGCGTACCTTAGTCACTCTGCCAGTCATTGCCGGCGTGGCTCATTTGCTGTTCTAAGCGCAACATCACCTTAAATATCAAGGGGAGTCAGATTAACTGACTCCCCTTTTTTATACTGATTCAAACACGAACTCATACACAAACAAGCAGTTTTGATTACTTCGTTGAGTGTGGGTTAGCCGCACAAACTCCACTCATCATCACATAACTCAGTTGGGACAAAAGAACGTTCAATATAAAAGGGCGACCCATGGTATTTGCTCGACGACACGCAGCGAGTCCATCCGTGGATGCTCGACCGCCCCGTCCATGGGGCGGACGGTCGTCTCGCAAACCTCCATGGCTCACCTATTTAGCGTTGGCGTAATCTGTAAGTTTTAAAAAGAAATACGCAGCATGTTTTGGGACATTTCCGCGTTAGACTTTTAGCTCGGATTAATGAATTTCGGATTAAAATTTCTATGGGTTAACGCCGCATTAAGGTGTGAGCAACGCTGCCACCTAGCCTAAACCATGCCACCGTAAACACGAAACCCAACGATGGAATAAAAAATGCCAAGCGTTGAGAATCACTCTTAAATGCTTTGTTAGCCAAATTTTTAAGGGCTTGGTGGAGTATAAGTGTTTTGTCGACTTGGTTTATTGTGATCTAGCCAATTTTTCATCAATTCAATTGATGGAAAGTCAATAATATCAAGTTGATCACTATCGGGATTATCGAGCATAACTTCGATAGTAGAGCCTTCGTGTCCGCCTAGGGTCATTAACCAATTTGTATATTGCTTAAATGTATAGTAATTAGAGCCAATATCACCGTTTAAGAAACTAGTAAATGCATCGTCTGCTGAGATCCGAGATTGGATTTGAGGTTCATCTTGTACCAATTGAGGGTAACTGGTATCAGTAAATATAGCGTTATTGCAGACCTCAGGATAATACTGGTTTAACTCCACAGTTCGATTACTTCTCTTACGGGACCAAGCGATATAATGGCACTTTAAACTCTGAATCTGCCGATTTTGCTCTTGGTCAAGACGGACACACAATTGAGAGCGAAGAGGCTTACGACCTTCAGCCCTAATATCTCGTTCTTCATATTTGAACTCAATGAGAGCAAAGTTTGACGTATCTGTGAAAATATAGTCCGCACCTAGAATCGCATCTTGCCCGTCGAGGCTGCACCTATTGATCTGTCTTCCTTGAGTAGCCGCATATCTCGTAAAATGATTCGAGAAACTGTCAGCTATCGATTGCTCATGTTTTCTATTCATTCAAAACCTACTGAAATTTGATTGATTTGGCTAACATTTTATTCATGCGCATGCGCGTTTACCTCGTTGGACCAGTGAAAACGCGCACGGTTAACTATCTGTATGCAAAGAACTTATCAGCTTTTTGTTTAATACACCATCTGGAAAAACGCGCATGCGCGTTTTCCAAACCTATTAACTAAAACTCAGCCTCTATAGTCAATTGATTTTATAGCGTTTTATTTATTGCGAATGGAATTAGTGCGCACTGATTTTGTCTTAAAATCATACCAAAATACCTAAATTTAAATACGACTGTATACCCATACATTGTTAGTCGATTTCTGGTAAGGCCAAACATAGGCAAATAGATAAGAATATGTATGGCAGTAGGTGTGGGAATTTTCGGTTGAGCTAACGAGCCGAAACTCGGAATGGGGCAAAAATGAGTTAACTCAATCTATCGACAGTCAATGCACCCAGAACGGAATCTTGTTGGGTTAACTCCAGCCCAATCGCCCTTGCTGTCATCTGCATGTCACTTAAGCTTCATCATTCAGTCAAAGCCCATCACTAATCTCTAAGGCAGTCAACAGCCGCATAGGGTGAATATGAGATGACTGGAGCTAATTACAGGGGACTTGATCGCACGCTTATCGACGCACTCAAGACTCCCCGAAACTCTTCCCGTAACACTCCTTCCAACTCTTCCGACAATGCTCCATCCAGTGTTTACGACACTTCCTTCTCAACCCCACATATTGCCAACGCCAGCAACGCCGCAAATAACCAAACCATCACAGTCAACGCCCTTTGGCTATCGGATATCCATCTCGGTTGTAAGGATTGCAAAGCCGACTATCTGTTAAGCCTATTAAATACCGTGCGTTGTCAGCACTTGTATCTGGTCGGCGATATTGTGGATTTATGGGCGCTCAAACGCCGCCTGCACTGGCCCGGGAGTCACAATAAGGTATTGCAAAAGCTGATTGAACTGGCACAAAACGGCACTCAGGTGATATATCTGCCGGGTAACCACGATGAGCTAATCAAGCCCTATGCCGAACTGACGCTGCTGAATATCAAGATTGCTCGCCAACATATTCATCAGGGGATTGGCGGACACAAACTGTTAATGCTGCATGGCGATCAGTTCGATGCCGATGTTTGCGTTGGCCGCTTCTACGCCATCTTGGGCGATCATCTCTACGACTTGTTGCTATTCCTCAACCGCAATCTCCATCGCCTGCGAGAGCGTTTAGGCTACCCGTATTGGTCACTCGCCAGCTATATCAAATCCCGCGTTGGCAAGGCGCAGACGGCTATCGCCCGTTTTCGCCAGGCCGTAGTGAATTATGCGCAGCACTATGATGTGGATGGCGTCATCTGCGGCCATATCCACCAGCCAGAGCTATCGATTCACGCTCGAGATAACCAATACACCACACCAGATAAGCGCCAAATAATCTATGCCAATGATGGCGACTGGGTCGAAAACTGCAGCCTGATCACCGAAACCTTAAACGGGGAATTACAGCTCTGCCGCTGGAACGAGCAAAGCGTAAACCTCGATATTCTGAGCAGTATTGTGCTGGCGCAAACGCCGCCCAAAGCACCTGTTAACGCCCCAAAACCTATTCCACAAACGGCCACACACAGCCCCAAACAAGCAGAAATCCAACCAAGGGATGTTGCCTAATCATGAACCCATTAACACCTCATACCCCAAACGCTGATTTATTAAGTCCTAACACATTAAGCGCCAACGCATTAGCGCAGGACGCAGCCATGCCACTGCCCGCCTTAAAAGCCAGTTCGATGATCTTTACTGTCGATAATGTGGTGGAGCAAAACCTACCCGCCCTCAAGGACAAACCTTGGTTAGCCAAGCCGACTAAGGCCATGCTGCGTTACCTGTTGAATGAAAAACAATGTAACGAGATAGCCAATCAGTTTGCCTATCTACAAGGGGTCGACTTTGTCGAGCAAGTGCTCGCCAGCTTCGATTTTAGCTTTACCGTGCCCGCCAACGAGGTCGAAAATATTCCCTGTGAGGGCCGCGTGGTGATCTTCGCCAATCATCCAATTGGCTCCCTCGATGCGCTTGCCCTGATTAAACTGGTCAGCGAAATTCGCCCCGATATCAAGGTCGTGGCGAACGAGCTTCTGATGGCGCTCGAACCTTTGCATTCTATCCTGCTGCCAGTGCGCAATATGACGGGCGGCACGCCGAAACAGCACCTCGAAAAAATCCACCAGCATCTGCGTAATGAAGGCGCGGTACTGATTTTCCCGTCGGGGGAAGTCTCTCGCCTGCGCCCGAGCGGGGTGCGCGATACTCAGTGGCACTCGGGCTTTTTGAAGATGGCGATTTCCTGTAATGCGCCGCTGCTGCCAATCTTTTTGGATGCTAAAAACTCGGCCACCTTCTACGGCGCCTCGATGATTTACAAACCCTTAGCCACATTGTTACTGGTCAAGGAGATGTTTAAACAGGCCAAACGCAATATGCCCATTCGTATCGGCGAGCTTATCCCGAATGAAGCCGTGCGTTCGATGGATTTCCCGCTAAAGACCAAGATAAAACTGCTTAAAAATCATCTGTATCGCATCGGTAAAGATAAAGACCCGCTGTTTATCACCCAAAGCGCCATCGCCCACCCTGAGTCGCGCCGAGAGCTACAGGCGGCGCTGCAACAATGTGAACTCCTCGGCGAAACCCAAGATAACAAGCTGATTTATTTGTATCAGCATCAGGACAGCAACCCCATCATGCGCGAAATTGGGCGCCTGCGGGAAATCGCCTTTCGCGCCGTTGGCGAAGGCACGGGCAAACGCCGGGATATCGATAAATATGATTCCTACTACCAACATCTGGTGTTGTGGGATAAAGAGCAGTTTGAAATTGTCGGCGCCTATCGTTTCGCCAGCGGCGAGCAAGTGCTAAATCGCTACGGCGACAACGCCCTCTACAGCCAATCCCTGTTCCAATATGCCGATGGTTTTATGCCTTTTGTTAAACAAGGCTTAGAACTTGGCCGCAGCTTTGTGCAGCCCAAATATTGGGGTAAACGCAGTCTCGACTATCTCTGGTTTGGCATTGGCGCCTTCCTCGCTAAACATCCCGAATATCGCTACCTGTTTGGCCCAGTGTCCATCAGTAATCAACTGCCTGGCAGCGCGCGGGAGATGTTAGTGCATTTCTACTCCAAGGAGTTTGCGCCAGCACAGCAGCTGGCGGTGTCAATGTCGCCCTTTGGACTGTCCAAGCAGCGCAAGTTGCAGTTGGATGAACTCTATTCGGGTGAGGATTACCAAAGCCACTTTAAGCAACTCAAACAAATGCTGGCGAGTATGGGCGCCGCGGTGCCAACCCTATACAAGCAGTACGGCGAGCTGTGTAAGCAGGATGGGGTGAAGTTTCTCGCCTTCGGGATCGATGCCGATTTTGGCGACTGTGTCGATGGCTTAGTCTTGGTCGATACCCATAAACTGAAAGGGAAAAAGTACCAGCGTTATATCGGCGCCCATTTACCCGAAGACTTACGCAACCCCTTGATGGCAGAGGATGAAACTGACGAGCAGGATTAGGCACAAATCCGCCCTAATACATTGGCTAAATAAACATCGGTCTGTTATAAGTATCTGTAATACAGTGCATTAACGATACACGTCCTAGGAAGGATTTTATCATGCCGATCATTATCGCCGATATTATGCGTACCCGAGTCGTCACGGTCGAAATGGACGATCGCTTAACCGTGGCGAAGGATATTTTCGATCAGGCAAACTTCCACCATCTGCTGGTGGTGGATGAATATAAACTCGAAGGGGTATTGTCGGAGCGCGACTTACTCCGTGCCATCAGCCCGAATCTGGGCAGTAGCGCCGAAACCGCTAAGGATCTCGAGACCCTACAAAAACGCGTCCATCAGGTGATGACCCGTAATCCCGTTACTGTTGCGCCGCATGTATCGCTCGATGCTGCGACGCACACCCTACTAGAACATAATATTGGCTGTTTGCCCGTGCTCGATAATGGCGATTTAGTCGGGATAGTGACTTGGAAGGATTTACTGCGAGCCTATTGTGAACACAATGAGGTCAATGAAAGCGAGTGCTAACGGCACTCGCTTTCAACTTTATAGAGAGAGTAGCAAACTAGATTGCCCAGCCGCCCATATAGAAGGCCACAAGGCCCAGCGTAATAGCGAGCACGCCTAACTTAAGCTGACGGATTTCACCGCTAAAAATGCGGCCAACCACTAAGGTCACAAAGCCGAGCATAATACCGGTCACAATGTTACAGCTGAGGATGATGAATACGGCGCAGGTTAATCCCGCCATCGCATCGACCTTGTCGTTAAAGTCCAACTTAGTCACATTGCTGAGCATCAATAGCCCCACATACATCAGCGCAGGCGCCGTAGCATAGGCTGGCACTAAATAGCTGAGCGGCGCTAAAAACACCATCAGCAGGAATAATCCGCCCACTATGGTCGCGGTTAAACCTGTCTTACCGCCCGCCGCCGTACCCGCCGCCGATTCGATATACACGGCCGCAGGGGCGCCACCAACGATCCCCGCAAACATGCTGCTGACCGAATCCGAGGTCAGCGCCTTGCCACCGCCGACGATATTATCGTCTTTATCCAGCAGATTGGCTTGCCCTGCCACCGCGCGGATGGTGCCCGTGGCATCAAAAATCGCCGTCATCACCAGCGCCAGCACAATCGGTAATACCACAGGATTCAAGGCGCCCATAATATCCATTTGGCCAATCAGCGAGTGCTCAGAGGTAAAATCAGGCACGGCGAAGAAACCTTGGAATGTCACGCTTGGATCAAACACTAAACCAAACAGGGATAGGCCAATAATCACCAGTAAAATCCCGCCGGGTACGCCGCGACGCTCTAAACCGATAGTGGCCGCTAACCCCAGTACGGTGGCGATAACGGGCAGGCTGTTAATGTCGCCTAACTTCACTGGCAGACCCGCGTCGTTGGCCACAATCAACTGCACACTGTTAGTGGCAATTAAGAGTAAAAACAAGCCAATACCTATACCTGTACCATGGGCAATCCCCTTCGGTAGGTTAGCCAGCACCCATTGACGCACGCCCGTGACACTCACGACGGTAAAAATCACGCCCATCCAAAAGATAGCGCCCAAGGTCACAGGGATACTCATGCCCTGACCTAACACCAAGCCGAAGGCGGTAAAGGCGGTGAGTGAAATCGCACAACCAATGGCCATGGGGAGATTTGCCCAGAGTCCCATCAGCAGCGAGCCAAAGGAGGCAATTAAACAGGTGGCGACGAACACGGCGCCGGGATCGAATCCCGCTTTGCCTAACATATTGGGTACCACAATCACTGAGTACACCATAGCGAGGAAGGTGGTTAACCCTGCGATCACTTCTTGGCGAACTGTGCTACCACGTTGTTGAATTGAAAAATAACGGTCCAGAAACGAACCAGAGGGTACGGCTGTTGAACTCAATTGCTCAGACATATCTTGTTATACCTTGTGATCTCTTAAAATAGGGTCGATACCAATTGGCTTAACCATTGGCGACGCTGGCTGCGGCAGATTAGAGCCCCAAATCCAATGACTTGGGTGAGAGATCCACATCATTCTCCTACATCGGGAAAAATCCATGATCTGCAAGCAGTGACGCTTTGCATCGTTAAAATGGCTTCAACGAGACAAACGCAGCCTTTGTTGGGCGCGGATAATACTGTAAACGCCGCCAGATAGCTAAGACCTCGCCTGCACTTCAGTAAATAATTAGCGAAAAAATTCAAAATCAGTGTTTAAAAAAACGCCTAAACCGCACAACAAACTGCCGAGTCCGATCACAGAAATTAGATTAACTCTCTGTCAGTAAAACAAAAAGTCATCGGCTTTTTAAAATTTTCATAATTTTTCATATATTGTCAAAGCCCATTCATCCCTGCAGGCAAGTCCATTCACATCTCCCCTTTATAGTGCTCCCATCAAAAATCGCTTTCGAACGGAGCTCTTCCCAATGACAAAGCCCACTATGCAAACATCGGATAAGTCCTCACGCAGCAATGAGTTAAAGGCGCTGGGATTCATCATTTTCATACTCTTTCCCGCACTGACTGTCGCGGGGATCAGTCTCTACGGTTTCATCATTTGGATGATCCAAGCCTTCGGCGGCGTTGTCGGCCACTAATTCACTGATACTTTGAGGACGCTATTATGAAGTGGTTAATCAACCTCTGGCGCACACTAAACAAACCCACAAAAGCTCTCACCTTAGGCGCTGTCAGCATCAGTGCTTTTATCATGGGCATCATCTTCTGGGGCGGATTTAACACCGCACTGGAAGCCACCAACACCGAAGCCTTCTGTATTAGCTGCCACAGTATGGAAAGCAAGCCTTACCAAGAGTTACAGGAAACAGTGCATTGGTCGAATCACTCTGGCGTGCGCGCTACCTGCCCCGACTGCCACGTGCCCCACAACTGGAGCCGTAAGATTGCCCGTAAGATGGAAGCTTCGCACGATGTTTGGGGCTGGTTATTCAACACGGTCAACACCCCTGAAAAATTTGAAGCTAAACGCCTCGAAATGGCGAGCCGCGAATGGAAACGTTTCGATCGCGACAATTCTCTGGCCTGTAAGAATTGCCACAACTACAACTCGATGAAGTGGGAAAGCATGTCACCACTGGCGCAAAAACAGATGAAACGCGCCGCCGAAATCGACCAAAGCTGTATCGATTGCCACAAAGGCATTGCCCACCATTTACCTGAAATGGGCACGGCCCGCGCACCCGAACTCATCGCCGAAGTGGGCGCTGGCGTCAGTTCAGTCGAAACCAACCAAACCTACTACAGCGCCCTGACTAAGCCACTGTTCTTTAGTGAAAAAGGTGACGTTGAAGCCGGTACCTTAAACGTAGCCACTAAAGTCAAAGTGCTCGAAACCCAAGGTAAGCGCATCAAAATTGGCATCGATGGCTGGCGTAAGAAAATCGGTGCAGGCCGCGTGATCTACATGGACTTTGGGGTAAACATTCTGTCGGCGCAGTTAAGCAAAGATGCCGCCGAAACCGAAGGTGTTATCCAAACCTTTGAAGAGAAAGAAGACCCAATGACAGGCCTGAAATGGCAACGGGTTGAAGCCCAAATCTGGACCGATAAGGATTACCTGCTCACCGAGCTGCAACCACTCTGGGGCTATGCCCGCGACACGTTCCGCTCAAGCTGTAGTGTGTGCCACACCCAGCCAGATGAAGCGCATTTCGATGCCAATACCTGGCCAGGCATGTTCCAAGGCATGTTGGCCTTCGTGAACATGGATCAAGACACCCAAGCGCTAGTGCAGAAATACCTGCAGGAACATTCGTCAACCTTCGTGAAAAAAGAGCACTAATTCGGGAGTAATACCATGAACAGAAGAGACTTTTTAAAAGGCTTAGCCTCAACCTCTTTCGTTGCTTTAGGTGGCAGCTCAGTGTTAGCGCCCTTAAATGCGCTGGCCAGCACGGGCTTAAATGAAGACGAATGGCTGACCACGGGCTCACACTTTGGCGCCTTTAAAATCAAACGTAAAAACGGTGTGATTGCCGAGGTCAAAGCCTTCGATTTAGATAAATATCCAACGGATATGATTAACGGTATCCGCGGTATGGTCTATAACCCATCTCGCGTGCGTTACCCTATGGTTCGCTTAGACTTTTTACTGAAAGGCCATAAGAGCAATACCCAACAACGGGGAGATTTCCGCTTCGTTCGCGTGACCTGGGATAAAGCATTAAAGCTGTTTAAACACTCACTCGATGAAGTCCAAACCAAGTACGGCCCATCGGGCTTACACGCGGGGCAAACCGGCTGGCGCGCCACTGGGCAACTGCATTCCAGCACCAGCCATATGCAGCGTGCGGTGGGGATGCACGGCAACTATGTGAAGAAAATCGGTGACTACTCCACAGGTGCAGGCCAAACCATTCTGCCCTATGTGTTAGGTTCAACCGAAGTGTATGCCCAAGGTACCTCTTGGCCGCTGATCTTAGAAAACAGCAACACTATTGTGCTCTGGTCAAACGATCCATATAAAAACCTGCAAGTGGGTTGGAACGCCGAAACCCATGAGGCCTTCGCTTACCTCGCGCAGTTAAAAGAGAAGGTCAAACAGGGCAAGATCCGCGTGATCAGCATCGACCCTGTGGTCACCAAAACTCAGGCCTACCTTGGCTGTGAACAGTTGTATGTTAACCCACAGACTGACGTGACGCTGATGCTGGCCATCGCCCATGAGATGATCACCCAAAAACTTTACGATGATAAATTCATCCAAGGCTATAGCTTAGGCTTTGAAGAGTTTGTGCCTTACGTGATGGGCACTAAAGATGGTATCGCCAAAACGCCAGAGTGGGCAGCGCCAATCTGTGGGGTTGAGCCACACATCATCCGCGATCTGGCGAAAACCTTAGTTAAGGGCCGCACCCAAATCATGATGGGTTGGTGTATTCAGCGCCAACAACACGGTGAGCAACCTTACTGGATGGCCGCAGTCCTCGCGACCATGATAGGTCAAATTGGCTTACCAGGCGGCGGCATCAGCTATGGTCACCACTACTCCAGTATTGGTGTGCCTGCGACAAATGCGGCGGCGCCCGGCGCCTTCCCACGTAACTTAGACGAGAACCAAAAACCCCTGTTCGATAGCACCGACTTTAAAGGCGCAAGCAGCACGATTCCCGTCGCCCGTTGGATTGATGCGATCCTCGAACCCGGCAAAACCATTGATGCCAACGGTTCGAAAGTGGTGTATCCCGATATTAAGATGATGATTTTCTCGGGTAATAACCCATGGAATCACCATCAAGACCGTAACCGCATGAAGCAAGCCTTCCATAAACTGGAATGTGTGGTCACTATCGATGTGAACTGGACGGCGACTTGCCGCTTCTCCGACATAGTGCTGCCCGCCTGCACCACCTATGAGCGTAACGATATCGACGTATACGGCGCCTATGCTAACCGCGGTATTTTGGCGATGCAGAAGATGGTCGAGCCGCTGTTTGAGAGTTTGTCAGACTTTGAAATCTTCACTCGCTTTGCCGCGCTGATGGGGAAAGAGAAAGAATACACCCGCAATATGAGCGAAATGGAGTGGATAGAAACCCTCTATAACGAGTGTAAAGCCGCGAACGCGGGTAAGTATGAGATGCCAGATTTTGCCACTTTCTGGAAGCAAGGTTATGTGCACTTTGGTGATGGCGAGCTGTGGACACGCCACGCCGACTTTAGAAACGACCCTGAAATCAATCCATTAGGTACGCCTTCTGGCTTGATTGAAATTTTCAGCCGTAAGATTGAACAGTTCGGTTATGACGACTGCCAAGGCCATCCAATTTGGATGGAAAAAGCCGAGCGTAGCCATGGTGGCCCAGGGTCAGACAAATATCCTGTGTGGCTACAATCTTGCCATCCGGATAAACGCCTGCACTCACAGATGTGTGAGTCGAAGGAATACCGCGAAACCTACACAGTCAACGGCCGCGAACCCATCTACATTAGCCCTGTGGATGCCAAAGCGCGCGGCATTAAAGATGGCGATATTGTGCGCGTCTTTAACGACCGTGGCCAACTGTTAGCGGGCGCAGTGGTATCGGATCGCTTCCCTAAAGGCGTAGTGCGAATTCATGAAGGCGCATGGTATGGCCCAGTGGGTAAAGATGGCAGCGTTGAAGGCGGCGCCGAAATCGGTGCCCTGTGCAGCTATGGCGATCCAAATACTCTGACCTTAGACATTGGCACATCGAAGTTGGCTCAAGCCTGCTCAGCCTATACTTGTCTGGTCGAGTTTGAGAAATACCAAGGCAAAGTCCCTAAGGTCAGCTCCTTCGATGGCCCTATCGAAGTCGAAATCTAACCGAGCCCACAAGGCGATGCGCCTAGTCAACTAGGCGCATTCCACTGTTAATCTTGAGGAACATGCGATGAGCAACGTCGATATCAATCATGCCAGAGCCTTAGTGTATCAGCTGCTGTCTTCTCTGTTTGCCCGTGAAATTGATGAGCAGCGCCTTAAGCAACTCACCAGTGAGCAAGCGCAGCAATTCTGGACACAACTGGGTTATGCACCCGAGTTTAGTGCACCAGTCGCCAGCATACAGAAGGTGCTGAATGACTTAACGAGCGATGAAGCCTTGCTCGAACTTGCCGCCGATTATTGCGGTTTATTCCTCGTAGGCACAAAATATAGCGCCTCGCCCTATGCCAGCCTGTACTTGAGCCCCGAGGAAGAACCCTTGCTATTTGGGCAGCAGCATCAACAAATGAGCGAGTTTTTACACCAGAGTAAACTGCAAGTGCAGAGTCACTTCCCTGAGCCTGCCGATCACTTAGCCGTGATACTCGCCTATATGGGACACTTAGCTTGCCACAGTGAAGATGCTGCCCAGTTAAGCTTCCTAAATACTTGTATAGACTCATGGTTAGCCAAGTTTGTCGCCAAGGTCATTGAGTGCGATAGCCAGCACAGCAATGGCTTTTACAGCGCTCTCGCCACACTCACCCTCGCTTGGGTGCAGCAAGATAAACAGCAGTTAGAACAGGCAATACATTGATCGCCACCAGCCTAAATCCCGAGTAGCGTTAAACCCAAGTAGCGTTAAACCCAAGTAGCGTTAAACCAGAGTCGCGTTAAACCTGAGTCGCATTAAGACTCAAGTTGATGGCTCATGTCTTGTCCTAGAATAAATTAACGAAATGCGGCTCCCATAGGAGCCGCTTTTTTATTCCTCGATTTGCATTGATTAGGCAAAATACATGCAGTTAAAGACGACTCAGTTATAGAGTTAACGTCTTGTCGCGAATACTTTGCTGCTAATCGAGTGTTGCTAGCCCTGTGTTACTAATTCTGTCTTGCGAGCCATTGCTCAAGCGCTGTCATCGACACCTGCCAGCAGGCGGTTAATTCAGCCACGACTTTACTATCCAATACATTTTCCCCTGTGGTGTTGAGTGTTTTCTCCCACTGCTGACAACACTCGGTCAGTGCTTTTAGCCCCATGCTGGCACTGCTGCCCTTAAGCGCATGCAATAGTTTTGCGCCCTCGCTGAAATGCGCCACAGAGGTTAGCGCCGAGAGTCGCTCAATTTGCTCGGCACTGGAGCATCGATAGAGCGCCAAAATATCACTCACGGCTTTCACGCCTAAGACCTCAAGATCTTGCTGTAACTGGTTAAGATCTAACAAGGTTTCAGCTTGATGGCTCTGGCTGGTAGATTCTGCCTGATTTGGCGATTGAAGTGATTGTGCCGATTGCGACGATGACTCATACGGTAAAGCAGGCATTGAAGCTGGCACACGCGCAACGCCTAACCATTCTGTCAGGGTTTGCAGGCTCAAGGGTTTGGCTAACACAGTATCAAACCCAGCCTCCCGATACAGGCTAAGATCCTCCGTTTGCATCTGCGCGGTAAAGGCAGCGAACTTCACATTGTCATTGGCGAATAACGCCTTTAACTGGGGTAATAGCGTGAGTCCCGAGCCATCACTCAGCTGAATATCGAGCATCACGGCATCGAATGCCTTATCGCCACTCACATGCGCCAGCGCCTGCTGACAACTGACGGCCAAGCTGGAGCTGTGGCCTAAATGCGCCAAAAATCCCTGCGCGACCATGGCATTGACCTTGTTGTCTTCAATCACTAACACCCGTTGGGGATTAACCCGTTTTTGCACCTGAGTTTGCGTATCCAATGCCTTGTCACATTGGGTAAAGCTCAGCTCAAAACCAAACTCGCTGCCCTTGCCTGGCTCGCTCTTGACCCAAATTCCCGGCCCCTCGGCATCCATCAGTTCAACTAACTGTTTGCAGATGGCAAGCCCTAAGCCTGTCCCACGGCTGCGCCCCTGATTAGGCAATACGCAGTAAGGCATAAATAACTGCTCGCGCACTTCGGGCGCAATCCCCACGCCGGTATCGGCCACCACAAAGGCTAACTTATCGCCTCGTACGCTGACATTGAGACTCACGCCGCCTTCGGGGGTGAATTTAATGCCGTTACCAATCAAGTTAAACAGCACTTGCCTCAGCTTAGGGCCATCGATCTGAATACACGCGGGTAACTGGGGACGATTCAGCCTTAGGCTCAATCCCGCCAAATTGGCGCCCGCCACCATGATCGCCAGCACTTCATCGAGCAGGGCGTTGATATCCGTTGGCCGCGGCTCATTGGTTAAATTACCCTGCTCGAGGCGGGAGAAATCGAGAATATCGCTCAGCACGGTTTGCAGCAGCGTGCCGCTATATTGCGACAACGCGAGCATCTGTTGCTGCGCGGGCGGTAACTGGCTATGGCCGAGCAGGGTAAGCGTCCCGAGTAAACCATTGAGCGGGGTGCGAATTTCATGACTCATGGTCGCCAAGAATTGGGATTTTGCCTGACTCGCCTCCTCGGCAACGATTCTTGCCTTAGCGTGGCCTTTGGCCTCCGCATCGAGGCGCAGGTTGGCTTCGGCCAATTCCTGGGTCCGCGTGGCCACGGTTTGTTCGAGAGCCTTTTTATGCTCGGTCAGCTCATCAGCCACCTGGCGTAAATCCGCCTGCAATTTCAGATTATGGGCGGTTTTTCGCTTAAATGCCTCGATAGCATTGGCCATGGCGGTTAATTCATCATCGCCGTGGGCATCGAGGCTCACATTGGTGTCCCCTAAACTTAAGCGCGACATGGCTTCGGTCGCCTGATTTAATCTAAGGGCAATGCCGCGATAGATCACCCGGTAAACCACCACACCGATGATCACCAACATTAAGATGCCCGTGCCCCACAGCCCCAAACGGGCGTAGGACAACTGCATTAAATAATCGCTACGTGCAAGCTCTGCCCGCTGCTGCTGTTGATTAAGCGCACTGTCCACCAGCGTGTTGAGGCTATAGAGTTTTTCCGCTAACTCCTGTTGCTGCCGCTGTTGGCGCTGCAGGCTTTGGCTCAGTTCTCGCTGTAATTTAATGATTTTTGGGGTATGAAGAAGGATTGCCAGCTCCGCCTTTAGCGCCTTGAGCCTGCCGGGATCGCGAATAAGCTCAGATACTGTGGTGAGCGCCATTAAATCGATGCCAACATCACCCCTTGGCGGCTGTGTGACCGCGCTCGATGCCTGCTCGATTGCCGTTCCGAGTACGGGTTTACTCTGCGCCGCCGGATGGGAAGGCGTAGTGCTGGCAAAGGTGGCCAATAAACGGGGAACACTCAACTGTAGCTCGGACTGTAATTCTGATGCCTCAAATAACTGACTGAGCAGCGCAATTTGATGCACTAACTTGAGTGCGCGGTTGAGCTGCTCCTGCACATCTAACTCTCGCTCAATCACATCATCGAGCAATTGGCCACTGCGTTTATCCCCCGCCATATCCGGATAGGATTGGCTGAGTTTTGCCAAAATCGCCGAGTCGACGACCGCCAATTCGGATTGCAATAATTCAGAGGCATGACCTGCGGCAACCGATAATTCGCGGGCCCTAAGCTGTAACTCATCGCCTAAGGTAATGCGCTGGCCGACACTCTTACCCAATAAGGTTAGTTGCTCGATGATTTGCCCTGCTAATACGGATAAATGATTATCTTCGTTCACATCCAATGTTAGTAACACTTTGATGCTATTTAACATTGTGGCGCTTTCAAGGCTGAGCTTACGGCCGATAAATTCCCGCTGCCGCTCGTCCTCCACTTGGCCTAATTGGGTCACACCATCGGATAAGGCATTAGAAGCCTGCACTAATTGGCGCGCGGCTTGGGAGGCGGGTAAGGATTCTTCATACAGATAACTGTCGGCCTGTTTGAGCCAATGCAAACTCAGGCTACCTAAGCTAACCAGTAGCAACAGCAATACCCCAAGCACACCGAAGGCGAGCATGAGTCTGCCGGTTAAACTACTTCGCGATAAAGATAAAGGCGCCACGCTTATTCCTTCTGTTACAATGCATCCGAGATAATCACAGTGGATGATACGGGACAATGGGAAAATTTTGGCAAGCTTTGCTCACACTCACCACCTTTGGCCTGTTTTGTTTATCGGCAGCAGGCGCCAACAGCCAAACTTGGCCATTAGAGCTACGCCTTCCCTTTAATGCCAAGATTCAACAGGCGCAGGCACTTAATTATCATCCCCTGACTAAAGCACAACAGGCTTGGCGCATTTGTGCCTTAGTCCCCCACCTGAAGGATGCCTATTGGATTGGCATCGACTACGGGTTGATCCAACAGGCAAAACGCCTCGGCGTATCGCTTGATCTGTTCGAAGCGGGCAGCTATTACCATCAGGATAAACAACTCGAGCAATTAAGCGCCTGCATGAAGGGAGATTACGACGCGATTCTGCTTGGCGCCGTGAGTCCCAATCTGCTCGAACAGTTTCCAGAGCCACTAACTAAACCCGTGCTCGCCCTAGTCAATAAACTCAATGCAGAGCAAGTGCAGACCCATATCGGCGTTAACTGGTATCAAATGGGACTTAGTGCGGGCAATTTTATAAAAGCGGATGCCAAAGCACATACGCCCACCCAGCAGACCACCTTAGCCCTCTTAGCGGGTCCTGAAAACCTAGGCGGCACTGATTTAGTCGAACAAGGCATTCGCCATGCCCTCGAGGGCAGCAATGTCAGCATCAGCGCGATTCAGCATGCCGATAACAATCGCAATCTCTACCGCGATCAATTACAGATTCTGCTAAAAGCCCAGCGCCCAGACTATATTCTCGGCAGTGCGGTGGCGATAGAAGCCGCTGTCAGCACCCTCAAACAAAAACAGCTGACGCAAGACATCAAGCTGGTGAGCAGTTACTTATCCCCCGCGATTCTGCGCGGCTTAAAGCGGCAAAAAGTGGTCTACAGCAATGATGACTTGGTCGTGTTACAGGGCAAACTCGCCATCGATGTCACGGTAAAACAGCTCGAAGGCGCTGCGCCTTTTGGCGATATAGGTCCTGCTATCGTTGAGCGCACGACCTCACAAAATACCCTATCGGATCTTAGCTTTAGTCTCGCCGAAGCGGATTTTTATCCCCTGTATCAAGTGCGCCCGTAGCCTTTATTAGCACTCGGCTCAATCATCCACCTTAGCGGCAAACAAATAACCCTCACCATGGACAGTAACAAAGAGTTCGGGATTGAGCTTATTACGCAGACGGCGGATGATGACATCTATGGTTCTGTCATTCACATCCTGATTGCGATGGCTGGTTTGCTGCATTAAGCGCTCGCGGGAAAGTACCTGCTGCGGATGCAAAGCAAAGGCGGTTAATAACTCAAATTCGGCCTTAGTGAGCTTGATAAGCGTCTCCCCTTGGCGCAACTTACGGCTGTTTAATTCAAGCCGATAGCCTTCAAAACTCATCACATCATCGGGCTCGGATAATTCCTGCACCAGCGCTTGTTCGGCTTGTTTTACCAGAGAAATCCGCCACAGTAGGTTTTTAACCCTAACCAATAGCTCCCGAAGCTCGAAGGGCTTAGTCACATAATCATCGGCGCCCATCTCAAGGCCAACGATTTTATCAATCGATTCATCACGGCCCGAAACTAAGATAATCCCCACATGGGAGCGGCTACGTAACTCACGGGTTAAGCTTAAACCATCCACCCCGGGTAGGTTAATGTCTAACATAATTAAATCAATATGTTGACGATTAAACTCGTGCCACATCTGCTCGCCATCGGCCGCCTCGACAACGCGGTAACCTTCTTTTTCAAAATACCCTTTCAATCGAGCACGAATAACCGCTTCATCATCGACAACGAGCACACTATAGGCCATGTTCTACATCTCTTATTTTGCTTAACTGAATTATTCATACTTTTTCATATTTGCATATGAGGAAAAGGTAAAATATGCGATCTCCGTTACTTTCTCGCACAAAAAACTGCCGAACTTTTACAGTAACATCAATATGACATATGCTTAGGCATATTGATTGGGGTGAGCACTAACAAACTATGAACGATAAAAAAGTAGTGATTGATGAAAGACGAAAGTTCTCGCGGATCCTCTTTGCCGCTAGCGCATCGGTACACCAAGGCGATAAACAATGGCAAACCACCATACTCGACCTCAGCCTAAATGGCGCACTGGTGGACGAACCTGCCGGATTTAGCCATTCAAGTGAGCCAATCACCCTCAGTTTTACCTTGCCAGGCTCGGATATTGAGCTGCAAATGCAAACCGAGTTAGTGCATCAACGCAACCAACAACTAGGGCTTAAGTGCAAATTCATTGATGTGGACAGCATCAGCCACCTTAAACGCATCGTTGAGCTGAACTTAGGGGATGCTTCAATCCTGAATCGTGAATTGGCGCTCTTTATCGAAAAGCACAACAGCGCAGATTAAAAATAAAATGCTGTGTGACACAGCTTTATAAGCCAACGACATCATAAAAAACAGCGCCCTTGGCGCTGTTTTTGTTTTGATGATTATATCGCTTCGAGGGCTTCGGATAATTTTGCCACGCCCACTACTTCCATGCCCGCTGGCGGCTTTTTCGGCACATTGGCACGGGGCACGATCGCTCGCTTAAAACCATGTTTGGCGGCTTCAACTAAACGTTCTTGACCATTGGGCACGGGGCGAATTTCCCCAGATAAGCCCACTTCACCGAACACCACTAAATCGCTCGGTAAAATATCGCCACGGAAACTCGATACCATGGCCAGCAGCAAGGTTAAGTCGGCACTGGTTTCCGTCACTTTAACCCCGCCAACGACGTTGACAAACACATCCTGATCCGACATTTGTAACCCACCATGGCGATGCATCACTGCCAGTAACATGGCTAAACGGTTCGCATCCATGCCCACAGCGACGCGGCGCGGGTTCGACATCGCCGAATTATCCACTAGCACCTGAAGTTCTACCAACAGCGGGCGCGTGCCTTCCCATACCACCATCACTAAGGAGCCCGAGGACTCCTCCTCGCCGCGGGAGAGGAAAATCGCTGAAGGGTTAGCCACTTCCTTCAAACCACGCTCGGTCATGGCGAATACGCCTAACTCGTTAATCGCCCCGAACCGGTTCTTGTGGGAGCGCAAGGTGCGATAACGGCTGTCGCTATCCCCTTCAAACATCACAGAACAATCGATACAGTGCTCAAGCACTTTAGGCCCGGCGAGGCTGCCGTCTTTAGTCACATGGCCGACCATGATCACGGCGATACCGTTTTGCTTGGCAAAGCGAGTTAAATAGGAGGCCGATTCACGTACCTGCGACACACTGCCTGGGCTCGACGCCACATCGCTCATATGCATGACTTGAATAGAGTCGACGACGATGACTTTTGGCGATTCTTGCAGGGCGACTTCGCAGATCTGCTCCACACTGGTCTCGGATAACATCCTCAGTTTATTGGTCGGCAGCCCTAAGCGATGGGCGCGCATAGCGACTTGCTGCAGGGACTCTTCACCCGTCACATAGAGCGCAGGCATTTGCTCGGCTAAATGGCACAGGGTTTGGAGTAACAGCGTACTCTTACCCGCACCGGGATGACCGCCAATCAGAATTGCAGAGCCTGGCACTATGCCTCCCCCGAGCACACGGTCGAGCTCGCCAAAATGGCTCACAATCCGTGGCAAGGCATTAAGGTCAATTTGGTCTAAGGTTTTGACTTCGCTACTACCAGCACCGGCATAACCCGCAAACTTAGTTCCCCGTCCGGGCGAGGCGGCACCTAAGCGCACTTCAGTTATCGTATTCCACTCCTGACAAGCACTGCATTGCCCTTGCCAGCGTGGAAAATCCTGTCCACACTCATTGCACACGTACGCGGTTTTATTCTTTGCCATAACTTATTAAAATCTGTATAAAATCAATTTAAGTAACTGTGAATACTGCCGACATTAGACTAACACAGCACGCATAAAATCAGCATTAGAAAAGACCCTACATGAGTTTAGATAACCATAGTGCACTCATAGAACAGCTCAAGCCGCTGCTCATGGAACCGAATTTCCAGGAGATTTTCCAGCAGTTGACTGTCGATGAAAACAATTCGACCCGTTTTCTGCTGAAAATGGAGTTGAATCGTTTGGCTTCTCCCTGCACTCGGATTATCGATCTTAGAGACAAATCTGAGTTGCCCTGCACCGAAGTCATGCTCGGCCAACAGCGCCATTTTCTCGATGAGCCCGCCAAGCATAGTCTGCAAGCGGCCATGTCTTTATACCGCAATAAGTACACCTTAGGGGTGTATGAATATGTCATCGCCGCCCATCAACAGCGGCGACAAAAACTGCGTCAGGTAACACAACAAACCGATAGCGTCGAACCCGAGCCTTTTATGGTGCCCGGCGTGGTGCTCGGCAGTTATTTTAACCGCGCCGAAGAGCGGATGAATTACAGTATCCGCATTGCGGTGTCGCAACCCGGGCGGACGGAAATGCCGGGGATCACCGTCGATTTATCGGTTGGCGGTGCGCGCATTCGCTTGGCGGCGAATCATCCCTTCGATCTCGACAAGCCCCTTAAGGTCAAACTGCTCGAGCTGAGTGAAGAATATTACTACCCCGATTTACAACTCGGGGTCGATTATCAGATTGTCGATAGCCAAACCAATGGTGAATTCGTTTGGTTACGCTTACGCCGGATTGGTGGTACCGATGCTTTAGGTGAAATGCTGGGCAACTTAATCCGTGGTTATAAACTTCGTTATAAGCTGGATGTGAATGATGTCTTAGTGACGGCCTCGGGTTTGGGGTTCGAGCGTCATTACCTACCGCACCTGCCGCATCTGCCTTTGTTCCTCAATCAGCAGTCCCAATCCATCACCCATATGCTGCTGAGCCGCGACAATCAGCAGATAGTGCATTATTTTCAGGATGAGAATGATATCAGCCAGTTGCCCGCCATGCTGACGCCAGCAAGGCTCTCTGCGCTGGTCAATCATCCTGAAAACCCCGATTACGGATTATTTTTTAGCTTTACCTACAACGCTCAAGGCTCACTGTATTTTTACTCGGCCACCTTAGCCGAATTAAAAGCCAAGGGCATGACGTCTTTATTCCTCGGTTTTGCTTCAACGAAACCGAGCTGGCGGATTTTCAAACTCATCCCAGATAAGATTTACCATGCTAAAGGTTATCGCCGTGCGACCTTGCCGGGGGATGATGCCAAGTACAGCCCGCTGGTGGAGCAGCAATTGTCCCAGTTCAGCCATATGCTGCAACTTATAGACCTCACCAATGAGGATGAAAGGGCCAGCTACAAAGCCTGGCAGGACGACAGCAATGCCAATGCGCTCAAAGCCTTTGGCCAACAGCGCCTAACGGCACACCAAATCAAGCCAGTTTCGATGCAATTTAGTGAGCGTCGACAGGAGGCTCGTTTTGCCTTCAAAACCTTAGTCAATGTGTCACAGGGAGCCCTAAAAGCGACGGGGATAACCTTAGATATTTCAGGCCGAGGTATGCAGCTGACGCTGGATAATCCGACTGAGTTTGCCACCAACAAGCCAATAATGATCAGTTTGCCTAAGTTGCAGACCATTGCCGGTAAGACTCAGCTGGATAATTTACCCTACCGTCTAGTGCGTACCCGTAAAAATGGCGTGACGCTCCATTTAGCTGCGGTCATGGGTCACACGCCCCACGTTGGGGTGGAGTTTTTAAATAAACTGATCGCCCATAACCGTGAAAAACTCGAACAGCTGACCGAGAACAATAGCGAGATAAAAGAGCTCGCCGATGGTTTAAAAAACATTCTGCTACGCGAGCTGCACTCGGTCCCCTACTTTGTTGAAAAAACAACAAAATCGGCACAGGTCGCCTGTTTAGGGGTCAGCACTGAGCATGATGAAATCAGCGATATTTTTGCCGCAGGTTCCTCGGATACCCTGCAATATAATCTCGCGCCGCTACTAAAAGATGGATTCTTTAAACGGGACATTCTCGATCCTATCCGCCAAATGAAGCCGCAGCAGGATATGGATTTTATTGAGGTATTTATCCAATTAACCCGCCAGTCCCGCGGTCAATTCCATTTAAAATGTGTTCCCGCCACCGAGCTTGGAGATGCGCAGGCCAAAATCGCCTTTATCAACCAAAGTAAACTGGCGGGACGCTTTATGGCGCTGCGGATTTACCGTGGTGCAACCGAGAAACCGGATATGGGTTACCTGCGCCGCGAATTGGAATACATCAACATCCACGCAAACCACAGGGCGAAACAACTCGAGGAACAACTCTGGCGGATTATCGGTGTAGGTGAGCTACTCGATATCACCCAAGAGGTGGAGCTGCGCTATCCTGCTCTGCAAAAATAAACGAGGGTACATAGCCCTAGTCTTTTAACACCGCCAATTCAAACCCGAGATACCAATCGCGGATCAGCGGAAAATGGTCATTCATCGCATCCAGATGGGTCAGCATATCCGCATGACCATAGTCGTGTTTAAAGCCATTCGCCTTTGAGAGCAAAGTGTATTTCACTTGGCGAAAACCACATTCAGAGATCATATCGGCGACATCTTCGGGATGCCCAAGCACAGTGTCGTTTTGCCCAGCAATAAACCACGCGACGGGCCAGTTGGCCGCTTTCGCCGCCTTGCCATAATCGAAGCCATCGTCATGGTCACGCCACTCTCCACGCACCCAATCTATGCTTTGAGTTAATGAGGCCCGGCTCTCGTTATCCATGCCGACACGCAGTTTATCGGCGGCGAGATACCCCTGCCCCACGGCTAAACTCGGGGCGAGGCGATTCCAAAACACATCGACCATCAGCCATTTTTTAAAGGACTTCACTCGAATCGTGCGTTTACTACCAAAGGTTAGCAATGACCGTACACTCTGCTGCAAATCGGGGTAACGCGCTAAGGCGCTTGCCATCAACACGCCGCCCCAAGAATGCGCGCACCAATGCAGCTGCGATGGCGCCGGCTTTCCCTGCTCCTGACAACGCTGTTGATGTATCTTCAAAATATGCTGCTGCACTAATGGCAGCTGCTCGCGGATCACCTCCCCTTGCCCCAGAGTAAACCCACGCGCAATTTTGGGTAGACTCAAACCTCTGCCCGCCGTATCCAGCACATATACAGCAAAGCCCGCCTGAGCGAGAAAGCATCCTAAGCCTCGGCCACTCTGGCTGTAAAATACCCGGCCATTGGACATGGCGCCATGTAACATCAGGATCGGAGGCTTTGAAAAATCCGCATTAGCAGGCAACAACTGGCGCAGATGCAGCTGTCCATCTCGGTACGGAATATAGAGGGAAGTTTGTGCGGGCGTTTGCGCCGAGTGTTGGGATGAAGGGGAAGTCAAAGTCAGTCGCTGGTAGTCCATTAATGAACACTAAACTACCAGCTAAGCGTCAAAAAACAAGAGTCATTACTCTAATGTTCACGACTCGGAAACAGTGGATAAATTAAAACTGCAGCAGATAAGGCAATACCCGCAGATCTAAACTGCGGATCCGCGCATCAGCCGCCGCCGCAAGTTTAGGCTTAGCATGGAAGGCAATCCCAAAGTCCGCCGCCTGCACCATAGGGATATCGTTTGCACCATCACCGATGGCAACACGCTGCCCAACAGGGATCTGCCAGTCTTGGCTACAACGGTTCACCACATCGGCCTTAAACTGGGCATCGACGACTTTCCCCGTGACGGTTCCCGCGAGCTTGCCGTCCGCAATCACTAATTCATTGGCAAAGGCAGCGTCTAAATTCAACAGCTGTTTTAAGTGACCAACGAACGGCGTAAAGCCGCCTGAGGCCACAACGAGGCGCCAATGGTGCGACTTAAGCTCGGTCAGCATGGCCTCAAGGCCCGGCATCAGTGGCAAAGTGTCACACAAGGTTTGAATAATCTTGGCATCGGTGCCCTCGAGCTGGGCAACCCTTTGGCGCAAACTCTGCTCGAAATCCAGCTCGCCCTGCATCGCGCGCTCTGTGATCGCCGCCACTTGCTCGCCGACCCCTGCCATCGCGGCAAGTTCATCAATACATTCAATTTGGATCGCGGTAGAATCCATGTCCATCACCAGTAAACCAGGTTCGCTCAGTTTAGGTAATGGGCCACGAATAAGGTGTAACTCCACCTGCGATGGACAAGTGGCTAACAGCTCAGCACTCGGCTCCACGGGAAGCGCTAATTCCACACAATGCAGCGCCACTTGACGGCGAATAGGTGCGATGGAGAGCGAGGTTAATTTGAGGCTTTCAGCTAGAGAAACAATCCAAGCCGCTAATGAGTCTTCAATGCTTAAATCTTCGTAAATCAGACGCATAGCAAATCCGCTCTGGGATGGCCGCGTAGACGATTCCTGATAAGCCTCGAAACTGAGCCCCTGATATTCAAAGCGAGGTGAAGGGCTAGCAGCTAACCATACAAACAGCGCATTTTGGTTCAAGCTTTCCATAGGACTCGTGTTCTCCAACTATCGGGCTTACTCAGAATCAATTATGATTAGGCAAGCGCTCTAACTATTAAGGGTCAAAGTGTTATATCTTAAAGGGCTAAAGAAAAGCCATAAAATCAGTAGACTGCTCCAAATCGCCATCGCCCTGACCTTGATGGTCGGCTTAGTGCAATTGTGGCAGACAAGCCTACTACAAGGTCAGCTGCTTCTAAAGTCCCAAACGCAAAAGATGGCCAGATTACTGGTACAACAAACGGCCTACAGCGCAGCGCCCGCCCTACAATTGCAAAACGATGAGCAGCTCCAATGGCTGGCCAGCGCCTTAGTCGAAGATCCTAAGGTGATGTCGGCAGCCATTTTCAGCGACCAAGGTATACGCTTAGCCTTCGCCCAAAGCCTGACCAATGAAGCCTTAGATCCCGAATCGGAAGACATGAGTTTGCTCCTAAGCAAATATCCACCTTATGTCGAACCCGTGATCCAAGATGGAAAAAATTTAGGCTATGTCGAGGTTAGACTCGATACCAAACTATTTTTTAATGAAATCAAAGAAGCGCATAACCTAAATATGGAGCAGCAGCAAATGATGCTGCTGGTTGCCGGCCTTATCGGCATGTTGTTATCCCGCGCCTTGTCCTTTAAGCGCGCCGATTTTGACCGCCGTCGCACCCGCGCCAAATTGCGTAAAAACCCTAAGAAGAATAAAGCCATAAAAGTACCCGAAGCGGCCGAGGAAGCTAAGCCATCGGATAGTCAAGATACCCAGCAGGATGCCGTTATCGCAAGTGGCACTGAGGCAGTGCAAAAGCCGGCAGAAGCTAAAAAGGCAAAAGAAAGCAAAGCAGAACAGGATCTCGACACTCCGCTCTTGGAGAAATCGGCTGTAAGCAAGGCGCAGAATGAAGACAGCAATCAAGCCATTGCCGAATCTAAAGCGAAGAAAGCCAAAACAAGCGCAGAAACAAAAGCTGCACTTGCGCCAGAACCCGTATCAGAGAAAGCAGCAGAGAAAGCGCTTGATGTGAAGCCAGAGCTTAAACCAGAGATAAAACCAGAGAAAGAGACCAAGGATGAGTCATCATCTGAGCCAACGCCTCAGTCTCAGTCTCAGTCTCAATCTAAAACGGATACCAGAGAACAGGCGACTCAAGCTTCAGTCACCGAGGCGCCAAGCTCAACGCCCGCGCCGAATAAACCTAAGGTTAAATCGGTGCGTCGAGTGAAAACCACTGCGGCGAAATCTACCGCAGAGAAAGCCCCTGCTCAACCGAGCGATTTAGATACCGATTCTACGGGTTAATCGAGGCGTATCAGCTCAAACTGAAGCGTCTTGGGTTCAGCGCTGCATTGAGGATTGCCAATTTAAGATTCAGCAATACAGCTAAGCCGATTGAACTTGAGATAACGAGACAATAAAAAAGGGTTCGCAGTGCGAACCCTTTTCTTATAACGAAATTAGCGACACATTACAGCGTAATTGCAGCGTCTAATGTCATCACGATCATATCGTTGAACGTGGTTTGACGCTCATCGGAAGTGGTTTTTTCGCCAGTACGGATATGGTCAGATACAGTTACCACACACAGTGCACGGGCACCGAATTCATGGGCAACACCGTATAAACCAGCGGCTTCCATCTCTACGCCTAACACGCCCATTTTTTCCATCACGTCAAACATTTGTGGATCAGGAGTGTAGAACAGGTCGGCAGAGAAAACGTTACCAACACGGATCTTAGTGCCTTTCACTTTGGCAGATTCGATCACAGCATTCATCAGCTCGTAGTTCGCGATAGCAGCGAAATCTTGGCCTTTGAAACGTAAACGGTTAACTTGCGAATCGGTACAAGCACCCATGCCGATGATCACATCGCGCACTTTAACGTCAGTGCTGATCGCGCCACAAGTACCCACGCGGATCAGGTTCTTAACGCCGTAGTCTTTAATTAATTCAGTTGCATAGATTGAGCATGAAGGAATACCCATGCCTGAACCCATAACAGAAATACGTTTACCTTTGTAAGTACCGGTAAAACCTAGCATGTTTCGAACGTCAGTCACTTGCTCAACATTTTCTAAGAATGTTTCAGCAATATATTTTGCACGTAATGGATCGCCTGGAAACAGAACTGTCTCAGCGAATGCGCCCTCTACAGCATTAATGTGTGGTGTTGCCATCGAAATAACCCCTGTTTATTTTATTAAGACTTAAGTCTTTGTTTACTGGCGGCCCAATCTTGGCCGCCAAATCGAGATCTTGCACGTTTACTTAGATAAACGACTCACCGTATTCCATCGGCTCAAGCTTGAAGTAGCTTGCGATAGATTGGCCGATATCGGCGAAACTGTTACGGCGACCGAGTGAACCGGCTTTTAGCCCTGCGCCATAGGCCAATACAGGCACATATTCACGGGTATGATCCGTACCTTGCCATGTTGGGTCGCAACCATGATCAGCGGTGAGGATTAATAGATCGTCCTCATCCAGCAGCGCGAGCATTTCAGGTAAACGCGAGTCGAAATACTCCAGCCCTTTCGCATAACCTGCCACATCACGGCGGTGACCATAGTGGGAGTCAAAATCAACAAAGTTAGTGAATACAATAGTATTTTCACCCGCTGATTTCACTTCGTCTAAAGTCGCATCAAATAGCGCTTCTAAACCGTTTGCCTTCACCTTTTTGGTGATACCACAGTAAGCGTAAATATCGGCAATCTTGCCCACACTCACCACTTCACCACCGGCGGCTTTTAACTTATCTAATACCGTCTTCGCTGGCGGCTCGAGGGAGTAATCCTTACGGTTACCAGTACGAGCAAAATCGCTTGGGCCAGTGCCATCGAATGGACGCGCAATCACGCGGCCAATGTTGTAAGGCTCTAACTCTTCGCGGGCGATTTCGCAAAGACGATATAAATTTTCTAAACCAAATGTGCCTTCATGGCAGGCAATCTGGAATACCGAATCCGCCGAAGTGTAAAAAATCGGCTTGCCAGAACGCATGTGCTCTTCGCCTAATTCTTCCAGAATCGTGGTACCAGAAGCATGGCAGTTACCTAAAAAGCCATCGAGTCCTGCACGGGCGAGAATCTTATCTGTCAGCTCTTTAGGGAACGAGTTTTGGTGCTCGCTGAAATAGCCCCAGTCGAATAATACGGGCACACCCGCCATTTCCCAGTGACCGCTCGGAGTATCTTTACCCGAACTTAATTCCTGAGCGTGGCCATAGGCACCAATCAGCTCAACATCGTCCGCAAAGCCTGGAGCAAACGCCCCAGTGCTTTCCATCGCCGCATGGGCTAAACCTAAACGCGCCAAGTTTGGCAGCGTTAACGGGCCTTCACGGCCGATATCGGCTTTACCTTCGGCACACGCTTTAGCGATATGGCCAAAAGTATCAGAACCTAGATCCCCAAACTTGGCGGCATCGCCAGCGGCGCCCACGCCAAAGGAATCCAACATCATTATAACTGTACGTTTCATAATTCTTCCTTAAAGATCCGCTGCTCGGATATAAGCATAGATCTCAGGTGTTTTTTCTGGAGCGACTTCATCAATACGAATCGCTTTTTTCACGGCTTCTTCCGCCTGAGCAAAGGCATCTTCAGATTGCGCGTGGATCACGGCAATCGGCGTTGAAGCATCAATCTTATCGCCAAGGGCACAGACTTGCGTCAGACCAACACTGTAGTCGAGTGCATCACCAGGCTTGCGACGACCACCACCTAAGGTAACCACGGCTAAACCGAGTTCACGGGTGTCCATGCTGTGGGCATAACCTTGGGTATCCGCAAAGACAGGGCGAATAATTTGCGATTGCGGTAAGTACTTACTGTAATTTTCAACAAAATCGACTGGGCCACCGAGGCCTGAAACCATCTTGCCAAAGATCTCGGCAGCGCGGCCGTTATCTAATACTCGATTTAACTTGGCACGGGCATCCGCTTCATCGGTGGCGAGGCCGCCTAGGAGTAACATCTCGGCACAAAGCCCCATAGTCACAGCGTACAGACGAGGATTACGATAAGCACCAGTTAGGAAGTCGATGGCTTCTTTCACTTCAACCGCATTACCCGCACATGAGGCCAATACTTGGTTCATGTCGGTGAGTAAGGCCGTCGTTTTAGTGCCTGCGCCATTAGCTACCGCCGCAATACTGCGTGCAAGCTCTTCAGAGGCTTCGTAGGTTGGCATAAATGCGCCGCTACCGACTTTGACGTCCATCGCCAATGCATCGAGACTACAAGCTAATTTCTTAGAGAGAATAGAGGCGGTAATGAGGGAGATGGATTCAACGGTCGCAGTGTTGTCACGGATGGAATAAAAACGTTTATCGGCGGGAACCAGATCGCCAGTTTGGCCGATAATCGCCACACCAACGTCTTTAACTACTTTGCGGAACAATTCACTCGAAGGTTCGGTTTGATAACCGGGAATAGCGTCGAACTTATCGAGCGTACCGCCTGTGTGTCCGAGTCCGCGACCCGAAATCATCGGCACATAACCACCGCAAGCCGCAGCCATGGGGCCGAGCATGAGACTAATCACATCACCGACACCACCAGTACTGTGTTTATCGATGACTGGGCCATTAAGACCAAGTGATTGCCAATTGAGTACAGTGCCAGAATCGCGCATTGCCGTGGTCAAAGCGATTCTTTCATCCATATTCATGTCATTAAAATACACAGCCATGCCTAATGCGGCGATCTGACCTTCCGACACTGCATTAGTGGTTATACCCTTAACGAAGAACTGGATCTCTTCGGCGCTTAAGGCTAACCCATTGCGTTTCTTACGTATAATTTCCTGAGCTAGAAACATGATACTGCCTCCAAGCTAAATACTAATACAACATATCCGTTATTTAGCTTTGCAATGAAACATCAAAACTGTAGCAATATTACAATTACATGCTATCGAAGTTTTGATGTTTCCAACTAGATTTAGGTCACACTTAATTAGTTTCGATATACGATTTTGGTATTAATCGAGATGCAATGTTCGATTAATAACCTTGAGTCGGCTTAGGCGCATCGGCTAATTCTAATGTGTGTAACAAGCTGTTGAGTAAGCTTGAAGCACCAAATCTAAAGGTACGTGGAGAGACCCAATCCGCACCGAGAATACGCTCAGCCACACCTAAAAACTCTGCAGCTTGAGCAGCATCACGTACGCCGCCAGCAGGCTTAAAGCCCACTTTGGTGTTCTTTTCACTGATCACAGTCAGCATGATTTCGGCCGCTTCAATGGTCGCGTTGACTGGTACTTTACCGGTAGAGGTCTTGATAAAATCAGCACCCGCATCGATAGACAGTTCAGAGGCGCGGCGGATAAGCGCAGGATCGGCTAATACACCAGATTCGATGATCACTTTCAGTAATACATCGCCACAGGCTTCTTTACAGGCTTTAACTAACTCGTAACCGACACTTTCGTTACCTTCCATCAGCGCGCGGTAAGGGAATACCACGTCAACTTCATCGGCACCATAGGCAACGGCGGCACGGGTTTCTAATACTGCAATAGCAATATCATCGTTACCGTGTGGGAAGTTGGTTACTGTCGCGATTTGAATGTCTTCAGCGCCCAGCTCATCGAGGGTCTTACGTGCAATAGGAATGAAGCGAGGATAGATACAGATGGCAGCAGTATTACCCGCTGGCGTCACGGCTTTGTGACACAGGTCGATCACCTTCTGATCGGTATCGTCATCGTTTAAGGTAGTTAAATCCATAAGTTCGATGGCGCGTTGTGCTGCTTTTTTTAAATCAGTCATAATAGCTCTCCAAAAGAAAAACAAATAAATAGAAATCAGTCGCTTATAAGCAACGCTTAGAGGTGGCATTATTGTGATTATTTTTATTGGCCGGGCCTTCAGGCGATGCCGAGTAATTTGTGTAGGGCAAATTACATGTTTATTAGGTATTCAATCTTGCCTATACATAACACATAGGCATCCTGACACTTAAATTAACTATAAGTGATCACGACTTGAATCCTTGAAGACCGGAAGAGAGGATACGAATAATGTCTTGTTCCTACTTTTCCGCGAAAAATCCGTTTTAGCGCGAGAAAAACACAAACCTTTATATAAACGCACTGCTCAAATTATAAATGGGTTTAGATAAAGATTCATGACACATAAAAGATGGAGCCGCCATCGCGGCTCCAACGGCTCTTACAAGAAATTAGAACTTGTAAGTAGCTGACAGGTAGTGAGACCAACCTGTTGATTCTAGAGCTAGTGCACCAGCACCGTCTTCTAACAGGTAAACGTCTTTGAAGCCTTTCAGGCCATAGCCCAGAGCGTAACGATCTGAGTGCCAGTATAGACCGAAGAAGATGTTACCACCGTTAGAGGTTTTTGGTACGAAAGCAGTCTTGTCTTCGTCAGCACCGAATTGGTAATCGATATAACCTTGGAATGACAGGAAGCTCTTGTTGTCGAAGAAGTAGAAAGGCTTGAACCAGTTAGCAGAGAATTGGTAACCGTTCCACTCTTTCGCGTTCATGTCGTAGTAACCGTACAGGTTCATACCTGTTTTGCCTAACCAAGGCACGTTTACGTCAGCACCAACACCCCAGAAAGTAGAGTTAACGCCTTCACCGTTCAGACCGTCCCAGTTGAACAGAGTAGAGAAGTAAACTTCTTGGATTGGACCGAAAGATAAATCTTTGCCCGTTAATGCATCGATAGAAACACGTGGAGCAAATTTCATGAACAGTTTGCTGGTGCCTGAACCTGGGTTCTTGTCACCGTCTTTGCTGCTCTCGTTTGCTAAGTTGAATACGTCAACATAACCATAGAGATCGAAAATACCAGAGCGGCCGCCGAACTCCATTTCTAAGTAGTTGTGTTGGTCGCCAGAAGCTGGGTTATCAGGCTTTTCGCCGATAGAGTACATAGCGTTGAACTGCATCCACTTGTAGTCAGAACCGTGAAGGTCTGTACGATCTGCAGCAAATGCGTTACCAGAGATTGCAGCTACTGCTGTAGCAGCTAAAGCTAAAGTTTTAACGTTTTTCATCATCAACCCCATTATTTTGTTTGCTACCATCTAGGGTAGCGTTCTTTTTGTGGCGCTCGCATTCTACCTCGATTAAAAAAAATCTCAATAATCTAGTGTAAAATCACGAACACAAAATTCTTAATTGTGAACAAAGTCGCGACTTGTTGTTTACGAGTAATTAACTTAACCGTATGTCACGACCGTAAGACAGCATCACAGCTAAAGTTTAGTTGTAATCAGGCCTATACAATCGGAGAAACTATTCACTACAGGAATCACTACTGGAAAATGGTTGAATTAACTTAGGTCCTGCCCTGCATGGTCAGGACCCAGTAAGCGGGGATCGTCTCCCCTACACGCCTATACTTAGATAGCTAAGAACAGACCTGCAATTGTTGCACTCATTAAGTTAGCTAAAGAACCGGCGATAACAGCACGGATACCTAACTTAGCTAAATCGTGACGACGGTTAGGAGCCATAGCACCTAAACCACCGAGCAGAATCGCAATTGAAGACAAGTTAGCGAAACCACACAGTGCAAACGAAATAATCGCTTTGGTTCTGTCAGTCATTGCTAAGCCAGTTTCAGCAACAACCATACCGCCATCAGCGATGTCTTTTAGGTATGGCGCAAAGTTCAGGTAAGCAACGAATTCGTTAACAACGATTTTCTGACCGATGAAAGAACCAGCAACCAGTGCTTCGTTCCAAGGTACACCGATTAAGAAAGCTAAAGGCATGAAGATGTAACCAAGGATCAGTTCCAGTGTTAAACCTTCAACACCGAACCAACCACCTACACCACCGATGATGCCGTTGATCATTGCGATCAAACCAACGAAGGCTAACAGCATTGCACCAACGTTTAACGCTAAGTGCATACCAGATGAAGCACCCGCAGCAGCTGCGTCTAATACGTTAGCTGGCTTATCAGGATCTTCTGGTAATTCATCCATGTCGTTTTTAGCAACTTCAGTCTCTGGGTGCATCAGTTTAGCCATTAATAGACCACCTGGTGCCGCCATGAATGACGCAGCAACTAAGTACTCAATAGGCACGCCCATTTGCGCGTAACCAGCAAGTACTGAACCTGCGATAGAAGCTAAACCACCCACCATGATCGCAAACAGTTCTGATTGAGTCATAGTTGGGATGAATGGACGAACCACTAACGGCGCTTCAGTTTGACCAACGAAGATGTTAGCAGTAGCAGACATAGATTCTGTACGGCTTGTGCCTAATGCTTTTTGCAGACCACCACCGATGATACGGATGATCCACTGCATGATGCCTAAGTAGTACAGAACGGCGATCAGAGAAGAGAAGAACACGATAACTGGCAACACGTTTACCGCGAAGATAAAGCCAAGTTTGAAGTTAGCTAAATCACCAAACAGGAAGCCGATACCGTTTTGTGCATAACCGATAACGCTAGAAACCGCGTCAGATACACTTTTTAGGATATCTTTACCGACAGGAACGTACAGTACAAAACCACCGAAGGCGGCCTGGATGGCTAATGCACCACCCACAGTACGCAAGTTAATTGCTTTTTTGTTATTCGATAGGAGGAAACCTATCGCAAGTAGGACGACCACCCCTACTAAGCTCATCAATATATTCATTAACCATCACCCTATTGTTAACACTTTTTAATTATGTTGTTAATCAACCTATTTCCGAGTCAGATTATACCCGAGAGAAAGTCGAAAATCGTCGTTTTGATCAAAATTTTGGAGTTTAATTTCAACCGCTTAGAGCAAAATGCTATTGCGACCTACACCTGTTTAACCAAAAACAACTAAAGGTCAAACAGTTGCATTGCATTTGACACCAAGTGTTCTGATATTAGAACACTAGATTTTTTTTGCAAAGTTGCGATTTTGTCTATAAAAAGTACAGCATTAGCGGGTTGATTCCGTTTTTCGATAACATTTAACGGGGTCATGGCAGGAGAATCAGTCTCAAGTAGGAAGCTGTCTAGGGGCAATTCGCTGACGGTTTTAAGCAGTTTTTTCGCATTAGGATTCATGACTAATCCGCCAATTCCTAACTTAAAACCCAGCTTGATATATTCGGTCGCAATATCGGGGCTGCCAGAAAAGGCGTGTATTACGCCACCTTTGGCGAGTTTATGGCGTTTTAAATGGGATAACACTTCTTGGTGAGCTCTGACGGCATGGACAATAACGGGCAGGTTCAGCTCATGGGCAAGGGTGAGTTGCGCGTCAAAAAAGGCTAACTGCTGACTCCAATTATCAGCATAAAGTTTGTCTAAACCACATTCACCAATAGCAACAAAACGGGGACATTCTCGTAACTGAGAAACCTGAAATGTTAATTCTGTGATGGCCTTATCAACATCTTCGGGGCAAAACCAAGGATGGATCCCTAAGGCAAAATAACACTGATATTGTTCAGCAATCGCCAATTGTTTTGGCCAATGCTCGGGAGAAACTCCCGGGATGATCAGATTGTCGATGCCCGCTTGTCGCATACGCTGCACGACCTGTTCGCGGTCACTATCAAACTCAACGAAATCGAGGTGCGCATGAGTATCTAGCATCATCAATTGTTACTCCGATTTTGTTTCTCCATTGGGTGCTTGAGTCGTCACTTGGCAATCCGCTTTATTACGGGCTAAGGGCGGATCTTCCAATCGCGGCATACAACAACGGCGATTCTCTGGCGTCAGCCCCATCTTGTCACACCAACGAATATAGGCACGCCACGCCTGAGTGATCCAATGAATCATAGGTCGCTCCCACAAATTTTAGAGACAAAAAAGGCGGTGATTTACCGCCTTCTTGAACGAGAGAACTTGCCCTGCTAGTGTTCGCGCGTCTTAGCGAACTCGATATCAGGGTATCTTTCCATCGAAAGGTTTAAGTTAACCATAGTTGGCGCAATGTAAGTTAAGTTATCACCACCATCGAGTGCCAAGTTTTGGCTACACTTACGGCGGAACTCTTCTAGCTTACGCTCATCTTTACAATAAACCCAGCGTGCCGTTGAAACGCTAATACCTTCGTAAATCGCTTCAACGTTGTACTCGCTCTTTAAGCGGCCGACAACCACTTCAAACTGCAGCACACCCACGGCGCCGACGATTAGATCGTTGGTATCTAATGGACGGAACACCTGTACGGCGCCTTCTTCAGACAATTGTACTAGGCCCTTAAGCAATTGTTTTTGCTTGAGCGGATCCCGCAGACGAATACGGCGAAACATTTCTGGCGCAAAGTTAGGCACACCGGTAAAGCGGAACTTTTCACCTTGAGTGAAAGTATCACCGATACGGATTGTCCCATGGTTATGCAAACCAATAATATCACCAGGATACGCCACTTCGGCGCGCTCACGGTCACCCGCCATAAAGGTCAAGGCATCGCTGACGTTAACATCTTTACCGATGCGCACATGGTGCATCTTCATGCCTTGCTCATAGCGACCAGAGCAAACGCGCATAAAGGCAACGCGGTCACGGTGTTTAGGATCCATGTTAGCTTGGATTTTAAACACAAAACCGGTGAATTTTTCTTCGTCAGGCATGATCATCCGCGCATCGCTTTCACGAGGCAGCGGCTTTGGCGCCCACTCCACAATACCATCGAGGATATGGTCAACACCGAAGTTACCCAATGCGGTACCGAAGAAGACTGGCGTGAGCTCACCCTTTAAGAAAGCTTGGTGATCAAATTCGTTGGATGCACCGCGAACCAGTTCCATTTCGTCACGTAAATCAGCAGCATAACTACCGATCGCTTTGTCCAGCTCCGGGTTATCAATGCCTTCGATCACGCGGCGCTCTTGAATCGTGTGTCCCATACCGCTCTGGTACAGTACCACTTCATCACGCAGAATATGGTAAACACCCTTAAACTCTTTGCCACTACCGATAGGCCAAGTAATAGGCGCACAGGCGATATTGAGTACATCCTCAACCTCATCCATCAGCTCGATGGGATCGCGAATATCACGGTCGAGTTTGTTCATAAAGGTCACGATTGGCGTATCGCGCAGACGCGTCACTTCCATCAATTTGATGGTTCGGTCTTCTACCCCTTTTGCCGAGTCGATAACCATCAGGCAAGAGTCAACCGCAGTCAAGGTGCGGTACGTATCTTCCGAGAAGTCTTCGTGGCCGGGAGTGTCGAGTAGGTTAACGAGCGCGCCACCATAGGGGAACTGCATGACAGACGTTGTAATTGAAATACCACGGTCTTTTTCCATTTCCATCCAGTCAGACTTAGCGTGCTGACCCGATTTTTTGCCCTTAACGGTACCCGCTTTCTGCAGCGCGTTTCCGAATAACAGCACTTTTTCGGTAATGGTGGTTTTACCCGCGTCGGGGTGCGATATAATCGCGAAGGTGCGACGTTTATCGACCTCTACTTTATTGTCTGACATTTAACCTATGCACTCGTATCGCTAAAAAAGGCGCAAATTATAGCGCCTCAGTGCGTACTTGGCTAGGTAAAGCCCGAGATGTACCTCGGGCGATATGGCTTATTTTGTGCCTTCGAGCAAACCTTTAACTTTAGCTAGCTCAATTCGCGCGTATCTGTGCTCAACAAAGTCATAGATATTGGTCGCGAGGGCAAGACGGAAATAATTCGCTGCCTCTTGGTATTGATTCTTGGCAATTTCGATTTTCGCGAGGTAGAAATACGCTTCACAGAGACGCTCAGCATATTCTTTAGGGTGAGTCAGGCCTAACTTGGCGTCGGCAAAAACCTGCTCGCGGCTCTTAGCACCGAGGTAATAATCAACAATCACGGTTGACCAGGCATCGGCTTCCAGTCCCTTACGGTGTTCCTGTAACTGACGTTTAGCTTCTTCGGCGTTATCCTTTGACTGAATGAGATATAACCACAGTGCGCGATAACCATCTTTATTATCGCCAGCGTAAAATGCTTGCATATCTTTTAAGGCGAGATCGTTCCGATCGCCATAATAAAGCGCAATGCCGCGATTCAAGTAGGCATAGTCATAGTTTGGCGACAGCTCTAATACACCATCAAACGCCTCATAGGCACTATCGTATTCACCTTCTTGGGTGTAATAAATACCAAGGAAGTTATAGGCATCGGCTAAGTCGGGTTGCAGTTTAAGCGCCTGCATAAAATCGATGCGCGCCATTAAGCGTAAACCAACGCTGTCGTAAATCACGCCACGATCGTAATGAAAACGTGCGCGCTGCTCGTTTGTTAGTTCAACCGCCGATAAAATTTCGTTCAGCTTGGCAAGGGTGACTTCAACTTTATAGTCAGGCATCACAGGGGCGATGACTAACTTGCCTTCAACGTCATTTTGGTTGTCTAAGGGAGACTTAGTGGTCGCACATCCAGCCAACATCAAACTGGCACCCGCCAGCACAGCAACAACAGCGGTTCTAATTTTAAGACTCATCCATTTCTACCTTTTTAGATTCCCAACCCACGCAGAAGAACATTCATGATAGCAATCCCACTTCAGGACTGCTATTGAGGAATAGCATTAAACGCAATTTTATTAAACCTAAACAAACAAAAAGGAGATCAATTGATCTCCTTTTAGTCACGTCATATCAAAACTGACGCCGATAATGTCAGTAAAGACGATTATTCAGCAGCGGCTTCTTTAGTCTGTGCTTCTTTGATTGACAGTCTTACACGACCTTGACGATCCACTTCCATTACCTTAACGGTCACTTCTTGGTTCAGTTCAAGGTGGTCAGAGACGTTAGCAACACGCTCATCGCTGATTTGCGAAATGTGCACTAAACCATCTTTGCCTGGCAGAATGTTTACGAAGGCACCGAAGTCTACGATACGGATAACTTTACCGTTGTAGATACGACCCACTTCAACTTCTGAAGTGATTTCTTCGATACGACGGATCGCTTCTTTGGTCGCTTCACCATTTGACGAAGCAATCTTCACTGTACCATCATCTTCCAGTTCAATTGTGGTGCCGGTTTCTTCGGTCAGAGCACGAATAACCGCGCCGCCTTTACCGATAACATCACGGATCTTCTCTGGGTTGATCTTGATAGTTGTGATACGTGGAGCGTGGTCAGAGATATCATCACGGTGTGAACCAATCGCTTGGTCCATCACGTTCAGGATATGTACACGTGCGCCGTAGGCTTGTTGCAGTGCAATTTCCATGATTTCTTTGGTGATACCTTCGATCTTGATGTCCATCTGCAGTGCAGTAACACCATCACGAGTACCGGCTACTTTGAAGTCCATGTCACCTAAGTGGTCTTCATCACCTAAGATGTCAGACAGAACAACAAAGTTGTCGCCTTCTTTTACTAGACCCATAGCGATACCCGCTACAGAAGTCTTGATTGGAACACCAGCATCCATCAGCGCAAGAGACGTACCACACACTGATGCCATAGAGCTTGAACCGTTAGATTCAGTGATTTCAGAAACCACACGAACACTGTATGGGAATTCTTCAGCAGATGGCATGACTGCGTTAATACCGCGCCATGCTAACTTGCCGTGACCGATTTCGCGACGCTTAGGTGAACCCACCATACCTGTCTCACCGACTGAGTAAGGAGGGAAGTTGTAGTGCAGCATAAAGCGGTTAGTACGCTCGCCCATGATGCTATCAATCTTTTGTGCGTCACGCTCAGTACCTAGTGTACAAGTTACCAGTGCTTGAGTTTCGCCACGGGTAAACAGTGCACTACCGTGAGTACGTGGTAATACGCCTGCTAATACGCTTAATGCGCGAACCATGTCTGGCTCACGACCGTCGATACGCGGCTCACCACGGATGATGCGACCACGAACCACTTTCTTCTCTAAGCTACCGAGCAGACCGTCAACTTCACGTAAATCCACTTCTGGGTTTGCAGCCAACAGCGCTTCTTTAGCAGCAGCTTTAACCACAGCAACTTGAGCATAACGCTCTTGTTTAACTTGAATTTGATACGCTTGCGCTAAACCGACTTCGGCTAATTCTTTAACTTGAGCAACTAAGGCTTCGTTGGCAACAGGTGCAGTCCAATTCCAAGCTGGTTTACCCGCTTCTGCTTTGAATTCAGCAATCGCTTTGATAACCACTTGTTGTTGGTCATGGCCATAAACCACTGAGCCTAACATCACTTCTTCTGGTAAGGCTTGAGCTTCTGACTCAACCATCAATACCGCGCCCTCAGTACCAGCAACAACCAGGTTCAGTTGGCTGTTTGCTAACTGAGTAACCGTTGGGTTCAGCACGTATTCGCCATTGATGTAACCCACACGCGCTGCACCTAATGGGCCGCTGAATGGGATACCCGAAATAGCAAGCGCAGCCGAAGTACCAATCATCGAAATAATATCCGGCTCGATTTGTGGATCGACGGATACTACAGTGATGATCACTTGAACTTCGTTTGTGAAGCCATTAGGGAAAAGAGGACGAATTGGACGGTCGATCAGGCGAGCGATTAATGTCTCATCTTCTGAAGGACGGCCTTCACGCTTAAAGAAACCACCAGGAATTTTACCCGCTGCGTAGGTCTTTTCTTGATAGTTAACAGTCAGAGGAAAGAAGTCACGACCGGCTTCAGCTTCTTTTTTACCAACAACAGTGACTAACACTGTCGTGTCACCCATGCTAGCTAAAACGGCAGCGTCTGCTTGACGTGCAATGACACCTGTTTCCAGGGTGACTGTATGTTGACCATACTCAAAACTCTTTACAATTGGATTCACGTGACCCATTCCTTAATTAATGACCTTGAATTACGCGCGTAAGTATACTGCAATTAGGAACAATAGATAAAGAGCAGATAATGATGACAAAGGTCTATCTTTTCACTAAAGTGGGTAAACGAACAAAGAGTTATGTTGTAACTTAATGTCAAAATTATTCCCATAGCGAAAACAATAAGAAAGGATGAGCTGAATGACGGGCCGCTTTAAATCCCTAACTTGGAAACAAACTAATCTCGTCGTTTTTACAGCGCTTTTTTTCGCTATCGCCATCTTCGTTGTTGAAATTGCCCTCGTCGTCATCGCCACTAAACAACAGCTAACCACGACTCAGCAAGAATTACTGGACTCCGTTGAACAACCCGCCGCTAATGCCGTGTGGGCATTGGATGATAATCTCGCAAGGCAAACCCTTGAAGGAGCAATTAAAGTTGAACATGTAGGGTCAGCGGTGATTGAACTCGATGATGGCTCCATGTTCGTGTCCGTTAGCAATAATAAGAAAAACGACTCACAGACCTTTATTAGTCTTAGCAACAAACTCTTTGATGACTTAAAAGAAATTTCGCGCCCCTTGTATCGGCCCTTTTATTTTGAAGGCACACAAAAGCAGCAACTGATTGGCACATTAACCATTTTTTACGACACACAGGAACTGACCAATACCCTCTTTAGCCAGTTAAGATTCAGCTTTTTTGCCACCCTGGCCCGCGCGCTTCTGCTCACTTTAGTGTTATCCGTAGTATTCCACCGCTTCTTAACTCAGCCGATAGCTCGTATTAGTGAGGCGATAGATAAAATCTCCCCCGATTCGCCCGATGAAAACCTGCTGCCCATGTCAAATGCCCATAAGGATGATGAGCTTGGCTTGGTGACATCGAAGTTTAACCAAATCCTTATACAGTTCAGTCAGACCCAATCCAAACTGCGTAAGATGGCCACCCGCGACCCATTAACGGGCCTGCCAAATCGCACTCTGTTACTCGAAACCATTGCCGTCACTATCCAGCGCTCACGGGTTCATAAAAGCAGTTTTGCTTTGATGTTTATCGACTTAGACCGATTCAAAAATATCAATGACTCCCTAGGCCACGCCCTTGGCGATCAATTCCTCGCCCGCATCGCCCGTATTTTAGAACGCGTTGTGGGTGATAAAGGTTCAGTATCACGCTTAGGTGGCGATGAGTTCGTGATTTTAGCCGACTCAGTTCACTCCCCCGATCAAGCCGCCGACTTTGTCGATAAACTCTTAGTGCAGCTCAATGTGCCGATTCAGCTGAATGAACATGCGATTCACCCGGCGGCATCAATTGGGATTTCCATCTATCCAGAAGATGGCAACAGCGCCGAAGATCTTATCCGTCATGCCGATATCGCCATGTACAGTGCCAAGGCCGCAGGGTCGAATCAATGGGCCTTCTTCAAGCAGCAAATGACCGAGCGAGCGGCCGTTCGGCTGCGTACCGAAGCCTCGCTACATGATGCCTTGAAAAACAATGAATTTTTGCTCTACTTCCAGCCCAAGTTGGATTTGCAAACCGGAAAGATCACTGGCTGTGAAGCCTTGATCCGTTGGCAAAAAGATGGCCGCTTAATCAGCCCTATTTCCTTTATTCCGGTGGCTGAAGAGACTGGTATCATCATTCCCATTGGACGCTGGGTTATCGAACAAAGCTGCCGAGTACTGCGTGAATGGCAGAAAAAATATAACTTTGCGATTCCTATCGCCATCAACGTTGCTTCACAACAATTTGCCGATGCCAGCTTAGTGTCAGACATTAAACAAATGGCGCTGCGTTACCAAATTCAACCGGAATTACTCGAAATTGAAATCACCGAAACATCCTTGATGAATGACATTGAGCTTGCGATCAACAAGTTAGAACAACTCAAATCGGCGGGGTTTGGTATCGCCGTCGATGATTTTGGGACCGGTTATTCCTCTCTGTCTTACCTGCGGCATTTGCCGATCACTACCATGAAAATCGATCGTTGCTTCGTTTCTGATTTACCGGAAGACAGTGCGATCGCCTCGACCATTTTGATGTTAGGTAAGCAATTAAATCTCACTATCGTTGCCGAAGGGATTGAAAACGAACAGCAACTCGATTGGCTCAAGCGTAATCAATGCCAAATTGGTCAAGGATTTTACTTTAGCCAACCCTTACCGCAGGCGGAGTTTGAGGCACTGTACATTGCCAATCAAACCGCAACTATTAGCAATATCGATGGATTACGTGGCGCCTAATTCGAGCGATAAAATAGCGTAGAACACTAAATTTGAGGCAATAAAAAAGGAGGCTTAGCCTCCTTTTTTACGTCAGTAAACGCGTGATTAACGACGTAAACCTAACTTTTGGATCAGCTCATTGTAACGCGCTGCTTCAGTACGCTTCAGGTAAGCTAATAACTTACGACGAGCGCTAACCATGCGTAACAGACCACGACGTGAGTGGTGATCGTGGATGTGCTCTTTGAAGTGATCTTGCAAATGGTTGATTTGAGCAGTTAACAGCGCAACTTGAACTTCAGTTGAACCAGTGTCGTTTGCGCCACGGCCAAATTCAGCCAGGATCTTTGCTTTCGCTTCAGTACTTAGTGACATGTGTCTCTCCAAATATAAAATGTGAATCTCTAGCCGATCACTAACTCAGCCAGAGGGCGCGCTATTCTACCCATAATCCTTGGCGCGCGCAATAAAAGCGGTGGATTAATATCCGAGCAAATCCATTAAGATGCTTTAGCTTGGTCGTGGATCACGACTAAGCGCTTAGGCGCCAGTAAACCATCTTCGTTCATCTCGCCAATTCCGACGAAACGACGCTCAGTGCCCAACGTAATGCGCACCAACTTATCTGCAACGAGTCCTGAGACACGTACCGCCTGACCTTGCATTAAGTAAGCTGCGCTCGCATCAGGCACATTCACTTCAGGAAAGTCGGCAACCGCGGTATCCATAGGCAACAACAACGAGTCCAGCAAGCTGCTAGGGTCAAGCTGCTCTTCCTGCGCCTTAGCGACTAAGGCTTCGAGTTGCTCCAAGGTGACCATTTTGTCGTAGGGATAATGCGCGACTTGAGTACGACGCAGCATAATTACATGGGCGCCACAACCGAGCATCTCACCTAAATCATCGATGATAGTGCGAATATAAGTGCCCTTAGAGCAATGAATGTCTAGGGTCAGCTCATCGCCTTCTAGACTGATGAAGTTCAGCTCGAAGACAGTGATAGGACGCGCCTCGCGGGGCACTTCAATCCCCTCGCGGGCATACTTATACAAGGGCTGGCCTTGGTATTTCAGCGCAGAATACATGGATGGCACTTGCAGGGTATCGCCACGGAAATGTTCTAAGGCGGACATTAACTGCGCCTCAGTGAATTCGATCGGGCGAGTCTGCACGACTTCACCGTCTGAGTCGCTAGTATCTGTACGTTGTCCCAGTTTTGCTGTGACCAGATAACGCTTATCCGAATCCAGCAAATGCTGCGAAAACTTAGTCGCTTCACCTAAACAGATTGGCAGCATGCCAGTTGCCAGTGGATCGAGTGCACCCGTATGCCCTGCTTTGTTGGCATTAAAAAAGCGCTTTACTCGTTGTAGTGCAAAGTTGGAGCTCATTCCTGTGGCCTTGTCCAACAACACGATACCGTCGATAAAGCGACCCTTCGAACGTCTCGCCATTACGCTTTACCTTCGGTGTCATCAGCTTCGTCGATGTCATTCTCCGTAACATCGTCGGCACTACCAAACTGCTGTTGCTTGGCTTTGTCGCTGTTGATCACTTGGCTAACGAGGTTAGACATACGCATACCTTCAACCAATGAACTGTCATACACGAAACGGATTTCAGGCATAACTCTCAGCTTCATGCGGCCTGCAACTAAGGTACGAATATAAGGTGCTGCGGCAATCAAGGCATTGAGCTTTTCTTGAACTACCTCTTTATCTTCTTCGAAGAAGGTCACAAATACCTTGGCGTAACTTAAATCGCGGGACACATCGACGTCATTAACGGTTACAAAACCAATACGGGGATCTTTCATGTCGCGTTGTAACACAACAGCTAGCTCTTGCTGCAACTGCTGGCCTATGCGACGTGTACGACTGAATTCTTTTGCCATAATAGAGTTACCATAGCTAATGTATTAAATTGAAAGGGCGGCTAATGCCGCCCTCTTTATCGTTACAGTGTACGTGCCACTTCGACGGTTTCGAATACTTCGATTTGGTCACCCACGCGGACATCGTTGTAGTTCTTAACACCGATACCACATTCCATGCCGTTGCGAACTTCGTTAACGTCGTCTTTAAAGCGACGTAGCGATTCGAGTTCACCTTCGAAGATCACCACGTTATCACGCAGTACGCGGATTGGTGCGCTGCGCTTGATGGTACCTTCAGTCACCATACAACCGGCGATTGCGCCCAGTTTTGGTGATTTGAATACGTCACGTACTTCAGCCAGACCGATAATCTGTTGCTTGAATTCTGGTGACAACATACCCGTCATCGCCGCTTTCACTTCATCAATCAGATTATAGATAACACTGTAGTAACGCAGGTCAACACTTTCGCTTTCGATAGTCTTACGCGCCTGTGCATCGGCACGGACGTTAAAGCCAACCATAATCGCGTTAGAAGCCGCAGCTAAAGTCGCGTCGGTTTCGGTCAGTGCACCCACACCGCGAGCGATGATGTTCACTTTCACTTCGTCGGTAGACAGACCCATTAAGGAGTCGGTAATCGCTTCGAGTGAACCTTGAACGTCTGCCTTCAGAACGATGTTCAGTTCCTTCACTTCGCCTTCGGTCATGTTCGCGAACATGTTTTCCAGCTTAGACTTCTGCTGACGCGCTAATTTCACGTCACGGAACTTGCCTTGACGGTACAGAGCAACTTCACGGGCTTTACGCTCGTCGCGAACAACAGTAGCTTCATCACCAGCAGATGGCACACCTGACAGACCTAAGATCTCAACAGGGATTGATGGGCCCGCTTCAGTGATTGAACGACCGTTCTCGTCTTTCATCGCACGGATTTTACCGTACTCTAAACCACATAGAACGATATCGCCTTGGCGCAGTGTACCTTCTTGAACCAGAATCGTTGCCACAGGGCCGCGACCTTTGTCCAGTTGCGATTCGATAACTACACCAGCAGCCATACCATCGCGAACGGCTTTAAGCTCAAGAACTTCCGCTTGCAGCAGAATGCCTTCGAGTAGGTCGTCAACGCCAGCACCCGTCTTAGCAGATACGAAGGCGAACATGTTGTCACCGCCCCAATCTTCAGACATTACGCCGTGCTGAGCTAATTCGCTCTTAACGCGGTCGATATCGGCTTCTGGCTTGTCCATCTTGTTGACAGCAACAATCAATGGCACGTTACCGGCTTTAGCATGTTGAATCGCTTCGATGGTTTGTGGCATTACGCCGTCATCGGCAGCAACAACCAGTACTACGATATCCGTTGCCTTAGCACCACGGGCACGCATTGCGGTAAACGCGGCGTGACCTGGGGTATCTAAGAAGGTGATCATGCCGTTATCGGTCTCAACATGGTATGCACCAATATGCTGAGTAATACCACCGGCCTCACCCGCAGCCACTTTCGCGCGGCGAATATAGTCAAGCAGCGACGTTTTACCGTGGTCAACGTGACCCATGATGGTCACAACAGGAGCACGAGGCTCAAGCTTCACAACGCCTTCTTCATCACGCTCAGAAAGTACTTGTTGCTCTAATTCGTTTTCACGGATCAGTACGACTTTATGACCCATTTCTTCAGCAACTAATTGGGCGGTTTCCTGATCTAACACTTGGTTGATCGTAACCATTGAACCCATCTTCATCATTTGCTTGATGATTTCAGTCGCTTTAACAGCCATTAAGTGAGCAAGTTCTGCCACAGTAACAGTTTCACCGATACGCACATCACGGTTAACAGCTGCAACTGGCTTATTGAAGCCATGAGCCATTGATTCTGGCGCGGTGCTGCGGTTACGCATGTGTTTTTCGCGACCATCGCGAGCATCTTTACCACCACGTTTGGACTTGGCGGTATTTTTGTTACGCGCACGGCGGCCACGTTTCTCTTCATCCATATCTGATGAATCTTCAGCGGCACGAGCCACTTTAGAGGTGGTGATATGGTGATCACTGTAACGTTCGGCTTCTAAACGTTGACGCTCTTCCTCGGCCCAACGCTTAGAGTTTTCTTCTGCTAACAGACGCGCTTTTTCTGCCGCTTTCGCAGCTTCTTCGTCTTGCTTACGCTTTGTCGCTTCCGCTTGAACCGCTTTTAAACGCTCAGCTTCAACACGAGCCGCTTCAGCTTCTGGCGATAATTCTTTGATGACTTTGACTTCAGCCGCTGCTTTTGCCTTAGCTTTTGCTTCAGCTTCAGCCTTAGCTTTCGCTTCGGCTTCGGCCTTGGCTTTCACTTCGGCTTCTGCTTTTGCCTTGGCTTCAGCTTCCGCTTTAGCCTTAGCTTCGGCTTCTGCCTTGGCTTTCGCTTCTTCTTCAGCCTTCAGAACCGCGTCATTCGCATCACGCTTTACAAAAGTGCGGGTTTTACGCACTTCTACTTTAACGTCTTTAGATTGACCACCATTACCAGCCACACTCAGGGTCGATACGGTTTTACGTTGCAGCGTCATTTTGGTCGGCGCATTATCGCCACCATGTTGTTTCTTGAGATAATCCAGTAACTGCTGCTTCTCAGCTTCAGACACGTTATCTGTATGGCCTTTCTTAATTCCGGCCTGAGAGAATTGCTCAATCAGACGTTCAACACTTTTACCCACTTCCGTGGCCAATTTCTCTACGGTAGTATCTGCCATCAGTTAAATCCCCCTGTTGATCGACTTATGCTTCTTCGCCAAACCAACAGATGTTGCGGGCAGCCATGATCAGCGCACCTGCTTTTTCTTCTGTCAATTCTTCAATTTCGATCAAATCATCAATGCCTTGTTCAGCCAAGTCTTCTAGAGTCACGATACCTTTGCTTGCTAAAACATAGGCTAAGTGTCTTTCAACACCTTCAAGTGCTAATAACTCTTCACTTGGCTCCACACCATCTAGTGCTTCTTCAGATGCGAGCGCTCGAGTAGAGATCGCAGCCTTTGCACGTTCACGTAACGCTTCAACGATATCCTCATCGAAGCCGTCAATTGCTAATAATTCTGACACAGGCACATAAGCCACTTCTTCCAGCGAGGTAAAACCTTCGTCGGCCAGTACTTGTGCAAAATCTTCATCTACATCCAGAGATTTCATGAATAAGCTCTTCACCTTGGCGCTTTCGGCTTGGTGTTTCTTGTTCATGTCTTCTACTGTCATCACGTTCAGCTCCCAGCCAGTCAACTGAGTCGCTAAACGTACGTTTTGACCATTGCGACCAATGGCCTGAGCTAAACTTTCCGCTTCAACAGCGATATCCATTGAGTGGTTGTCTTCATCAACGATGATAGAAGCCACATCAGCAGGCGCCATTGCGTTGATCACATATTGTGCTGGATTGTCATCCCACAATACGATATCCACACGCTCACCACCGAGTTCATTCGATACGGCTTGAACACGTGCACCACGCATACCAACGCAAGCACCGATTGGATCGATGCGACGGTCGTTTGATTTCACCGCGATCTTAGCGCGTGCACCTGGGTCGCGCGCGGCACCCATGACTTCGATCAGCTCGTCGGCAATTTCAGGTACTTCTACGCGGAACAGCTCAATCAGCATGTCTGGCTTAGTGCGGGTTAAGAACAACTGCGCACCACGAGCTTCAGGACGGACTGAATAAAGCAATGCACGCACACGGTCACCAGGACGGAAAGATTCGCGAGAAATTAAATCTTCACGGAACAATACGCCGTCGGCGTTATTGCCTAAGTCAACGACTACGCTTTCACGGGTCGCTTTTTTCACAACACCAGTGATCAACTCGCCTTCTTTATCTTGGAACTGTTCAACCACTTGCGCACGCTCGGCTTCACGTACTTTTTGTACGATCACTTGCTTAGCGGTTTGGGTGGTAATACGGTCGAATGCCACTGATTCGATCTCGTCTTCGATAAAATCACCAGGCTGGATTTCTGGGTTTTCAAAACGCGCAGCTTCCAAGGTGATTTCGCGGTATGGGTTTTCTAACGCGACGCCGTTGTCATCAATCACCATCCAACGGCGGAAAGTTTCATAGGCGCCCGTTTTACGATCAATAGCAACACGAACGTCGATATCACCTTCGTATTTTTTCTTGGTAGCAGTTGCCAGAGCTGTCTCTAGCGCTTCAAAAATTTTCTCGCGTGGAACGGCCTTTTCATTTGAAACCGCCTCAGCGACTAGCAGAATCTCTTTATTCATTTCGTCTTGCCTCGTTCACCTTGAAACCATCAAAACTTAGCGATGATGTTGCCTTTACGGATATTATCCAAGGCGACAACCAGCTCTTTACCATTCACATTTAGCGACAACATTTGGCCGTCAACCTGTGTAATGGCGCCTTTTAAATTACGACTGCCCGCGACAGGCATAGTCAGTTGAAGCTTGACATCCTCGCCGACATAGGCCGCATATTGCTCAGCTGTAAATAAGGGTCTATCTACGCCTGGCGAAGAAACCTCTAAGGTATATTCAGTAGAAATTGGGTCTTCAACATCGAGCACAGCACTGACTTGGCGACTTACGTTGGCACAATCTTCAATATTGATACCATTCTCACCATCAATGAACACACGCAGGATTGAATGTTTACCCGCTTGCACATATTCAATGCCCCAAAGTTGGAAGCCGAGTGCTTCCACAGGCACTGTGAGCATGTCTACCAGTCTGGATTCTAATGTTGCCAAAATTGACCCCCGAAAAAACAAAAAAGGGCTTAATAGCCCTAGTAAAACGCCGTAAAGGATACGACAAATTTAAAAGTCCCAGACAACAAAAAACCCCGTAATGACGAGGTTATTAGCTTCAAGAACCTGTAAACCATAATGAATTATACAACATTCATTACTAGGAGCTGGTTGCGGGGGCCGGATTTGAACCGACGACCTTCGGGTTATGAGCCCGACGAGCTACCAAGCTGCTCCACCCCGCGTCAACTGTGTGCAAGTATATTGACTATCGTCTTTGCTTGCAATAACTAAGTCAGCTCTTACTTCGTCTCACTTAGCTATATTATGGTGCCGAGAGCGGGACTTGAACCCGCACGTCCGTTAGGACACAGCCACCTCAAGGCTGCGCGTCTACCAATTTCACCACCTCGGCGACACCTTTTACTAGTCAGGAATTTTAGTTTCTGACTTTTCGGTTGCTTGATCAACTGGTTGAGTTACCTGTTCATCAACACCTAAATTTTTCCATGTATCTTCATTTTTTGCGTGGTTTGCACTTAAGTTGCCAATCAGCAGACTTAGAGTGAAAAACGCAATGGCAAGAATCGCCGTTGTACGTGTCAGGAAGTTACCTGAACCGCTTGAACCGAATAAGGTACCTGATGCACCGGCGCCAAATGAGGCCCCCATGTCAGCTCCTTTACCTTGCTGGATTAAGATCAGGCCAATTAAACCTAATGCAACCAACAAGTAAACAACCACTAAAACTTCATACATATTATGCGCTCATCGCTATGGTACACAGACTTAAAAACTCGCTAGAGTTTAAACTGGCACCGCCAATCAGTCCACCATCAACATCAGGTTGGGCGAATAAATCTGCCGCATTACTCGGCGTCACACTACCACCGTACAAGATCCTGATATTCTCTCCGATAAACGGAGACACTTCAGAGAGACGCTTGCGAATAAACGCATGTACTTCTTGTGCCTGCTCTGGTGTCGCGCTCTTACCAGTTCCTACAGCCCATAACGGCTCGTAAGCGATAATGGCGTTATCAAAAGCCATAGTGCCATTTTTCTGGATCACTATATCCAACTCTTCCGCAATCACCTCGAAGGTACGTCTTGCTTCTCGTGCTGGACCCGACTCACCCACACATAAAATGGGGGTTAAACCGTGCTTTTGTGCAGCGGCGAATTTCTCCGCTACGATATTACTCGTCTCTCCGTACATACGGCGACGTTCTGAATGCCCGATAATCACATATCGACATCCGCAATCTTTAAGCATCTGACCCGAAACTTCTCCGGTATAAGCGCCAAAGTCATGTTGACTTAAATTTTGAGCGCCCATCCTAACAAGTGAACCGTCTAACGCTTCCTTGTTTGCTTCTAGCAGTTGCCTTACGCTTTCTAGATAGATAGAAGGCGGGCATAAAACCACTTCAGCTGAATCATTTTGGAGCTTTGAGGCAAATTTCTTGAACAACTCTTGGGCTAATGCCGCGCTGCCGTTCATCTTCCAATTGCCAGCTACCATAGGACGTCTGAGTGCCATCACTGTCTCCTCTGAAAGCGGCGTGAATAATAGCGAACCACTTATTAAGTTACAATAGCTAAATTCGAAATTTTTCAGATATTAGGTTGGAATGCTTACTTTTTACACGCCAAACCCTATTCTTGCTCATTAATGCAGCTAACACCTTCATTTTTAATCGGTATCAGCTGCACTCGACTAAAGATTGGTTCGATTAGCTCGCCGATTTTACCGCATCTGCAATCAAATTGGCGTGCGCTAACACAGTATTGTGATCATCACCTTCAACCATTACGCGAATTAACGGTTCAGTACCTGATTTACGTAGTAATACGCGACCTCGGGCACCCAGTTGTGATTCAACCAGAGCTTGAGCGGCTTTGACTTTATCTGAGCTTAATGGGTCGTGTTCCCCCTCAAAACGCACATTCACTAACACTTGTGGCAACATCTCCATCGGGGCAGTGAGTTGCTCTAAAGTGGCATTTTGTCGACGCATTGCCGCCAGCACCAAGATCCCCGCCACGATACCATCACCCGTCGTGCCATGGTCGAGGTTTAGAATGTGGCCCGAGTTTTCACCGCCGATGCGCCAATCGAGTTCTTTCAGTAACTCCATCACATAACGGTCACCCACTTTAGAGCGAGCAAAAGGAATATCTAAGGCTTGCAGGGCTAAATCGAGACCGAGATTAGACATGAGCGTCCCTACAACGCCACCGCGCAGCACGCCACGAGCCTTAGCATCACAGGCCAGAATATAGAGAATTTGGTCGCCATCGATCACTTCACCGCGGCTGTTGACCATCATAATACGGTCGCCGTCACCATCAAGCGCAATCCCTAAATCGGCGCCTTCGGTTAATACGGTTTCACAAATTTTCGCCATGGACGTGGCGCCCACTTTGTCATTGATGTTAACGCCATTGGGCTTATCACCAATAGCAATCACCTCTGCACCTAACTCACGAAATACCGCAGGTGCAATGTGATAGGTCGCACCGTGAGCACAGTCCACGACAATTTTTAACCCTGTTAGGGTTTGATCCGCAGGGAAGTTACCCTTGCAATATTCGATATAGCGGCCACGCGCATCTTCAATGCGTGACACTTTGCCCAATAAATGCGACTCAACACACTCTAAGGGCTTTTCTAATTCGGCTTCAATTTCAAGCTCTAAGTTATCATCGAGCTTGCTGCCATCATTGGAGAAAAATTTAATGCCGTTATCATAGTATGGATTGTGGGATGCACTGATCACCACACCCGCTTCGGCGCGAAATGTACGAGTGAGATAAGCCACAGCGGGTGTTGGCATTGGCCCCATTAACATTACATTGAGGCCCGCTGCCGAAAGGCCTGCCTCTAAGGCAGACTCAAACATATAACCGGAAATACGGGTATCTTTACCAATAATCACTTTGTTTGTGCCGCTGCGGGATAACACACGTCCAGCAGCCCAACCTAACTTTAATGCCAGCTCGGGAGTCATCTGGCCTGAACCTACCTTGCCACGAATACCATCGGTTCCAAAAAATTTACGTTCGCTCATATCGCCCCACAAACTTCAATGTGTCCCTTCGGTTGGGATCATAATATTAATGAAATACTTAACAAAAATAGCCTTTAAAGATATGCCTGTGTCGCTTGTAACACTTTCAACATATCGACAGTTTCAGGGACATCATGGACACGAATGATATGTGCCCCTTTCTGGGCCGCTATCATGGCGCCAGCAAGGCTCCCCGCTAGACGCTCGGAGGTCGGTCTAGCGAGAAGGTTTCCTATCATGCTCTTACGGGATAAACCTATCAATATCGGCAATTCAAACTGCGCAAAACGCTCTAACTTCGCCAGCAGTTCATAGTTATGTTCTAAGGTTTTACCAAAACCAAAACCCGGGTCGATTAACAATCGCTCTCGCGGGATCCCCGCATCGATGCAGGCTTGAATACGCTCACGCAAAAACTCAGAAACATCGGCAACAACGTCTTGGTATTCCGGCGCCATTTGCATACTGCGCGGCGCGCCCTGCATGTGCATTAAACAGATGGGCACATTCAGCTGAGCCGCAATCTCTAATGCCCCAGGTTCCAGCAAGGCACGCACATCGTTGATTAAATGCGCGCCAGCATTCACCGCTTGTCGCATCACTTCAGGTTTACTGGTATCGACTGAAATCCACACATCATGATGTTTAGCGACATATTCCACCAGAGGGATCACACGGGCGAGTTCATCCTCAACCGTCACATCGGCCGCACCCGGTCTTGTCGACTCGCCACCGATATCGATGATAAGCGCACCTTGGGCCACCATGTCATCGGCATGCTGACAAGCTAATTCAAAGGAAGAGAACTTTCCACCGTCGGAAAAAGAATCGGGAGTAACATTCAGAATGCCCATCACGACGGGCGAAGCTAAGGATAAGCGTTTGGTTCCAGCAATTAATTCAAACACGCATTGACTCCATATGGGACAGCTTGCTAGCGCGTTTCATTTGTTCTCTGCGCGGTTCACTCATGTGACTGATTTATATTGAATGACAGCGCAGTCAATTTTCTAGCAAGATAAAACAAGAAAACCCCTTAACGGGGTTCTCTTTCAATTAACAACCGCTACTTAACGGGTGACTCATCGGCATCTTTCAGCTCTGCCTCAACGGGAGCGGTCTTTACCACTTCGTCGACTTTAACCGCAGGCTCGCCTTTGTCACTGCCTTTGTCGTTTGAACCATTATCATCCGCTTGCCAATCGGCAGGCTGACGCACTTCACGGCGATTCATCAAATCGTCAATTTGCAGTGAATCAATGGTTTCGTACTTCATCAGCGCGTCTTTCATCGAATGCAGAATATCGATGTTATCCAGCAGAATTTGCTTGGCACGACCGTAGTTTTTATCGATAAAGGCCTTCACCTCGGCATCGATAAGCGTCGCGGTTTCATCGGACATCGCCTTGGCTTTACCCATGCTACGGCCTAAGAACACTTCACCTTCTTCCTCGGCATAGAGTAATGGACCGAGTTTGTCGGAGAAGCCCCATTGGGTCACCATGTTACGGGCAATCGATGTCGCGTATTTAATATCTTGCGAAGCACCTGTAGACACTTTTTCGCTGCCGTAAATCAGCTCTTCGGCTAAACGACCACCGTAGGCAACCGAAATCTGGCTTTCTAACTTACGACGGCTTTGGCTAATCGCATCGGCCTCAGGCAAGAAGAAGGTCACACCCAGCGCACGACCTCGCGGGATAATGGTTACCTTGTGCACAGGGTCATGCTCTGGCACTAAACAGCCCACAATCGCGTGTCCCGCTTCGTGGTATGCCGTCATTTCTTTCTCGGCTTCTGACATCACCATAGAGCGGCGCTCTGCACCCATCATGATCTTGTCTTTTGCACGCTCGAATTCTTCCATACCGACAACACGGCGATTACCGCGCGCCGCAAACAGTGCAGCTTCGTTGACTAAGTTGGCTAAATCGGCACCGGAGAAACCTGGCGTACCACGAGCAATTACGCTTGCTTTCACATCTTCAGAAAGCGGCACTTTACGCATATGCACTTTAAGGATTTGCTCACGACCGCGAACGTCCGGCAGACCTACAACCACTTGACGGTCGAAACGACCTGGACGCAGCAGCGCAGAGTCTAATACGTCTGGGCGGTTAGTCGCCGCAATCACGATAATCCCTTCGTTACCTTCGAAGCCGTCCATCTCAACCAGCATTTGGTTAAGGGTTTGCTCACGCTCATCGTGACCACCACCTAAGCCTGCGCCACGTTGGCGACCTACGGCATCGATTTCGTCGATGAAGATAATACAAGGGGCTGATTTTTTCGCTTGTTCGAACATGTCACGCACGCGAGATGCGCCGACCCCGACGAACATTTCGACGAAGTCAGAACCCGAAATGGTAAAGAAAGGTACCTTTGACTCGCCCGCAATCGCTTTAGCCAGTAAGGTTTTACCTGTACCTGGTGGGCCAACCATGAGCACGCCCGTTGGAATACGGCCACCCAGTTTTTGGAATTTGGTTGGATCACGCAGATAATCGACCAGCTCTTTCACTTCTTCTTTGGCTTCATCACAGCCAGCAACGTCAGCAAAAGTGGTCTTGATTTGATCTTCGCTCATCAGCTTGGCTTTGCTCTTGCCAAAGGACATAGCGCCTTTGCCACCGCCGCCCTGCATCTGGCGCATAAAGAAAATCCATACCCCAATCAGCAACAACATCGGGAACCAAGAAATAAAGATCTGGGTTAAGAAACCCGACTCTTCGGCTTCTTGGCCTTTCATGGTGATGCCTTTACGGTCAAGATCATTAATTAAATCTTGGTCATACAGTGGCATGATGGTCGTGAATTTTTCGCCCGTGCGCTTAGCACCTTCGATAGTACGTTGGTCACTTTTCACTTCAACACTGGCGACTTGTCCATCACGAACATTGTCTAGGAACGTAGAATAATCCATCTTCTGCGATGACGAAGAAGAGGGGGAGTAACCCTGAAACACTGACATCAGCACAACGGCGATGACAACCCAGAGTATTAGATTTTTTGCCATGTCACTCAAATTACTAGACCTCATAAAGTCTTGCGATGATTAACGCTAGGTTACTACAACTTGTACCCTGTCGCCACAAGATAGACTTCACGGGAGCGTGCCCGCGACGAGTCCGGTTTACGTGTTTTTACTACTTTGAATGCGTCTTTTACCGCCTTCATATATTCGTCAAACCCCTCCCCCTGAAAGACTTTGACCGCAAAACTGCCGTTAGGTGCCAATACTTGATGACACATATCTAACGCCAGTTCGACTAAATACATGGCGCGCGGCTGATCGACACCATCGGAACCACTCATGTTGGGCGCCATATCAGACAATACAACGTCAACCTTATCCGCACCGACGCGAGTTAGCAATGCTTCGAGCACTTTCTCTTCACGAAAGTCCCCTTGCAAGAAATCCACGCCGACGATGGGATCCATTGGCAAAATATCACAGGCGATCACTTTACCTTTATCTCCGGTCAGCTTGACGGCTATTTGAGACCAACCACCAGGAGCCGCACCTAAGTCCACCACAGTCATACCTGGGCGGATCAATTGGTCCTTCTCCTGGAGCTCCTCAAGCTTGAACGCAGCGCGAGAACGCAATCCCCGTTTCTGTGCTAGTTTGACATAATGATCATCAAAGTGTTCCTGCATCCAACGGGTGGAACTGGCCGTACGTTTTTTACCTGACATTTAAAATCCGCAACAATTGAGAGTTACACAAGGGCTATATAAGGGTAGAATAGCCGTTTTTCAACAGTAACTCAGCAAAAGTTGGTAGAAATGAACTTAACAACCAAACAAAAACAGCATTTAAAAGGTCTGGCGCACAATTTAAAGCCAGTGGTGCTGCTTGGTGCCAATGGATTGACTGAAGGTGTACTCGCTGAAATTGAAAGCGCACTCGCTTATCATGAACTGATTAAAGTGAAAGTAGCCTCTGCCGACAGAGAGCTAAAAAATGCCATCGTTGATGCCATAGTACGTGAAACTCAATCTGCAAAAGTGCAACTTATTGGTCATATTCTGGTGATTTATCGTCAATCGCCTGAAATGAAAATTGCCCTGCCAAGAGCTAAGTAATTTTCCAGCCTTAAACAAAACGGCCACTCAAGCGAGTGGCCGTTTTGTTTTTAGCACTTATGGCGTATCTGTGATGACTTGCACTTTATAATGCTCTGGCGTTAATCCCAAAAATTCGGGCAATGAAGTCCCGACCGATATCGATGAGAAAGTGCCAGTTAAGATGCCGATAAACATGGCTATCGAGAATCCTTCCAGCGGCCCACCGCCCATAATCCATAACGCACCCACCGTCATTAAGGTGGTGCCCGAGGTTACCATGGTACGGGAAAATGTCGCGACAATCGCTTGGTTGTTAATCTCTTGAATAGCAAGCTTTGGTTTGGCTATCAATAACTCCCGGATCCGGTCGGCAATAATGATCGAATCATTGAGCGAATAGCCTAAAATCGCCAGCACGGCGGCGAGCACGGTTAAATTAAACTCCATTTGGGTTAATGAGAAAAAGGCGAGCACGAAAATCACGTCGTGCACCAGTGCAAACAACGCACCGGAGGCGAGACGCCATTCGAAGCGATAACTCAAATAGCCTAAGATACACAGCATGGCCACCAACAAAGCAAGACCGCCCTGCTCGGCTAACTCTTTACCCACTTGCGGGCCGACAATACTGGTGTTCAGTACTTGCACCTCACCCAGTGGCGCTAAGGTTTCTTGAATATTGACATTACTTTGCGCCGTATCGGCATAGCGCAATACCCAGCGTCCGGGCTCACTGGCCGAAATCACTGTCACCTCTTGCTGATAAGCCGCGTTCAATAGCGGTTGCAGCTCGCTACTGGTGATCCTTCTGTCGAGCTGCACCTCGGTCACCACACCACCTGTAAAATCCAAGCCCCAGTTAAAGCCTTTCATCCCGATGATGGTGAGAGAGGCCAACATTAAAAAGAGAGAGATAGCGCTCGACACATAACGCCATTTAGTTAGATTGAGATTCTTCATAGTTATACCCTCACATGGCGGCGCGCATCACGCCCATACACTAGGTTGATTAAGGCTCTTGAGGCAAAAATACCGGTAAACATACTGGTCAACAGACCTAAACCTAAGGTCAAGGCAAAACCTTGGATGGGGCCATTACCAATGGAATAGAGCACAACCGCAGTGATCATAGTGGTGAAGTTAGCGTCGAAAATGGTTGAGAACGCACTGTCAAAGCCAGTGTCAATCGCCAGGGCAAAGCTGCGCCCCTCTTTCAACTTGTCTTTAATCCGCTCGAAGATCAGTACGTTGGTATCGACCGCCATACCAACCGTCAGCACCAGACCGGCAATGCCGGGTAAGGTCAATACTGCGCCGGGGATCAGTGCCAGCAAACCAAAGAGGATCACCATGTTGGCAATCAAGGCCACGTTGGCCACCCAACCGAGACGGCGATACCAGAGCGCCATAAACAGCAAGGTAATTCCCATACCAAGGCCGAGCGCTGCAAAGCCGTTTTGAATGTTTTCGGCGCCAAGGGTTGGGCCAATGGTACGTTCTTCAACAATAGTTACAGGCGCCGTCATTGAGCCAGCGCGTAGCAACAAGGCTAATTGCTGCGCCTCTTGATAGGTGCCTGCGCCAGTGATCCTGAAACGATCTCCCAGCTGCGATTGAATGGTCGCGACACTGATGATCTCTTGGGTTTGCTTAGCTTTGCCCTGCTCATCCCGGCTATATTCGCTGTAGGATGTTGCCATAGGCTTATCGATATTGGCGCGGGAAAACTCCGACATTTTTTGGCCGCCGATACGGTCGAGGTGAATGTTCACTTCGGCCATGCCCATTTCGCCAATATTGGCGCGGGCATCGACAATATGATCGCCGCCCAATATCGGCGTGCGTGCCACATAAACAGGATTGCCTGATTTATCCTTCAGTACCTGCGCATTCACTGAACCCGATTCTTTGACTTCAAAAAAGGCCAGACTAGCGGTCGCACCAATCACGTTTTTCGCGGCAGCGGGGTCTTGTACACCGGGCAGCTCGATGCGGATACGGTGTTCGCCCTGACGTTGTACTAAAGCCTCAGTGATGCCCAGCTCTTCAATCCGGCTACGCATAATTTGCAGGTTTTGCTGCACGGTTAAATTACGTAACTTGATTTGCTCTTCTTGAGCGAGCTGTACGACTAAGCCATTATCCGCATTGGTTAATTGCCAAGTCGGGTAGCTTTGTTGCATAAATTGGCGAATAGCTGAGCGCGCATTATTGGTGGATTCAGCCGCGTCATTAAATGCAATTGCAATTTGCAACCCTGCGTCATCGCGCGTGCTATCAATACGCACACTGGCGCCGCGAATTTGCTGTTCACGCAAAAACTGCCTAAGGGACTCGACTAATGCATCGGCCTGGGCTTGATAGACGGGCTGCACATCAACATCCAGCAAAAATTGCACTCCTCCGCGTAAGTCGAGCCCGAGTTTAATCGGTTCAAAGCCCATATTTTGCAACCAACTTGGCGCTGCACTCACCAGTGCGAGCGTGAGCTCTTTCGGCTCACTCACCATGGATGACACTAAGGTCTTCACTAAGGTTTGCTCGCTGTCATCATTGAGTACAATAAGGGTTTGCCCGTCTTCTGAGCTGTTGGCGTTGCCATGTTGGGCATGCTTAACCTCGATACGCTTAACATCAACGCCCTGCGCCTTTAATTTATCCCGCAGTTCGATGGGGGTTAAATTAAGCCCCGCTTTAGCGCCCACCTGCACGGCGGCATCTTCTCCATACCAAGTCGGTAAGGCACTAAATAACATCACGATAATCGTGACAATAAGCACAACGTATTTCCAAGCTGAATAGTGATTTAACAGCTTTTTACTCTGAATTTTATCCATAGATATCACTCGCATGATATTGCCCGCTCGAATAGCCATCTGTAGCGCAAATAGTGCAGCTAAACATGAGCGAACAATCACTGTATTACGGTAAAACCTGTAAACACGGATCCCACAAGGAGTACGCTAAACGCGAGCAAACTCAGTGGTGATAACCGATTAAAATCCGTCTAAACCGAATGGATTTAAATCCAATGCGATTTAGTCGCACCTTCGGCGTACACACCGCAGGCTTTGATGCTAGGTTATCGGGTACAGGTTTCGGATGACAAAATGCGAAGTTAATCAAAGGTATCCCTAACGACCTCTGGTTCAGATTATGAACTCAGACGTTAGTTATGGATAAGCATTGCTAACTTGCTAAAGGGAGCGGTGAGTTAAGCGGCTTGCTGACTAAAGCGATATTGGAGGTTGGAGACTTTCCAGCCGGAGATCCGCGCTGGTGAAGATTCGGCTAAGAGAGTCCAATCTGGACGTGCATCGAGGCGAATATTTTCCCCTAATGCGGGCGCAGGCTCTGGTTCGAACTCAAAGGCTAACAGGTAAACAGGCTTCACCTCACGCATATCATGCTGAACAAGATTGATAAAACGCTGGGAGTTAGCCGGAGCAAAATTAAAATCATCCGAGTGACTGACTAATTCAGACTCTGAGCAATCGGTGGCTTGTGCCTTATCTGAATCGGTGCAGACAGCTTGTTTATCGCTCGCCGTCGATTGTACCGTTGAGTGATGTGGTGCAGTGTTATCTTGCGCAGTGAGTGACGGCGTATCCGCGGTAGGCGCAGTTGTTACTACCGTTGTCGCTACCGTTTTAGGCGCCAGATGCAGTTGCTGGGCGGTTAAGCTGCGCGGCGCATAGCCACCCGCATGGGCGATCAAGATGATCGACACACAGAGTAACATTAATCCTTGGCGCCAGTGCTTAATCAAACTCAGTTCCTAATTGGGTACACGCAACTTTTAAGTGATGAAATATTTGCAGAAGAAACAACACATTTTTGGATAGTTTTCATAAAGAACCTTGATGAATGCATAGAAAGCTCCAAGCATGCAGCTTAGGTAACCGCCGCCTCAGAGGCAAATTAAACTTTATCCATCTTGCATATTTGTGCGCCAAGGACACTGAGATATAAAAAGGCATAAAAAAGCCGCGCTAGGCGGCTTCTTATCGGTAAATAATCGAGTCTGCTGAGACCAAGACTTAGATGTATTGCACCGAAATAATTTCGTAATCGGTCAAACCACCAGGAGTTGCGATCGACACTTCATCACCTTCATTCTTACCCACTAAACCACGGGCAATCGGAGAGTTGACTGAAATCAGGTTTTCTTTGATGTTAGCTTCATCGTCACCCACGATACGGTAAGTCACTTCCGCATCGGTATCCAGATTAAGGATAGTCACAGTGGTACCAAAAATGATACGACCATTGTTCGCCATCTTAGTCACGTCGATGATCTGCGCGTTAGAAAGTTTGCCTTCAATGTCACGGATACGCGCTTCGCAGATCCCTTGCTCTTCACGGGCTGCATGATATTCCGCGTTTTCCTTCAGATCGCCTAACTCTCTCGCTGAGGCAATCGCTTCAGTGATTTTCGGGCGACGTTCAAACTTGAGCATATCTAACTCTTTACGCAGCTGTTCTGCACCGACAACTGTCATAGGAACCTTAGTCATAACTTCTTTCGTCTCCTTTAAAACAAAAGCAACCCGTGCCGACGCTAAAGGTCAACACAGTAAAATCAGGGTGGAATTGCGCTATTCTAATCGTTATGCGCTTGGGATGCATCAAGAACTATGCACCAGTGCAGCTTACTGAAGCTCACGCTCAGATGCTAGTGCCAAAGTATAATAGTGCGAACTTAAGTGGGACAAAATGCCCACAAATGAATTTGTGGGCATGGGGAGTGTTAAAACATGCGCTTATTCAAGCCCTGCTTCGAAGGTCAAAAAGATTTCGCTAACTGTTTTATCGGCAAGAGATTTATCAGGACTTGGACGTTCGATTGAAGCATGCAGCAGATAACGACCGGCAGCTGGCAGCGTCATCGCCACTTTACCTTCTTTGTCCGAAGTTAAACTGATTTCTTCCGGCTTGTTACGGTACAGGCTGCCATCCTTCATGATCGCCACACTCACGCCTTCGACGGGCTTACCATCGTAAACAAACTGCAGTGTTGCGGGTTCATTTTCAACGATATCCGCGGGATGGGTAATAGGCACCAACTCCAAATATTCACCTTTCGGTGCTAATAACTTATCGGTGGGTTTGTTACGGGTCACATAGGTTTCAACCCGCGCCACATTTAATGAACCTTTTAGCTCATAGGCATCCTTTGGCATCACAGCCGCTGTCGCTTTTTTATCGAGTCGACTGCGAACCATGCCTTCTTTACCTTTGATTTTATAAACAGAAAAGTATCTCGGCGTGACTTCCTTTTCGAACTTATAGGTACCGTCTTGCAGTAATTGCACGTCGAAAACCGATTTACGACCACCAGTGTAGCTTGAACTTGGGGAGCTTGGCTTACCATCGGGTAAATACACTCGCACATCGCTGGCGGTGACTGGTTTATCAAACATAAAGACTTGGTTACTGGCGGACACATCCGAGGTGATCCACACCACCTCTTGGCTTTCGGCCGAAACGTTATAGTGGCTAGGTAAAATCCAGCGGTCATGGCTGCTCGCCAATGGGCTGATGCAGAGCGCGCTAACTAAGGCAAGTAAACGTAGTTTCATCTTCATATCCTTTCAGTAAAGTGCAGGACTTAGCGAGTCATACCGCTTAAGCGAATATCAATCACGCCAGTTTCAGTGGTCGCTGGTAGTTGGGCGGTAAAATCCCCCGCCGTTAAATCCAGATTTTGTCTCACGAGGTCACGCCCGCCGTGCTCGCGCACCACTTCGATAAACACTGTGTAGGAGGCAGGAATCAGCGGTTTACCCGCATCATCCGTTAAGTCCCAATCAATTTTGTAATGGCCTGCAGGTTTGGTCGCCGAGGCGATACCGTCGACAAAACTCATATCTTCACGCCCCGCCTTTCGCCACCAACGGCGAATGTCCTTAAGCCATTTATGGCCCTCATCCCATACCCATAGGCTTAAGGTTTTAACGGTTTGGCCCTTGGCATCCTCTACCCACACAGCCACATAGGGGCGGTGATACTGGCCTTCGGTAATTTCAGGCAAGGTCAAATCAACGGTCATTTTTGGCGCGGCAAATACCGCTGAACTCACAAACAACGCACCGATGGCGCTGGTGCGAATAAGCTGACGCATCATTAATCGGTTCTCCCTATGGAACAAAGTAGACATACACAAGTGCACAGCCTGAGCTGACGATCACCATATAAAACAAGGATTTTTTAAGTCGTTTCGTTTGAGGCAGCAGCAAATAAGCGCCGGTGAGCGAAAAGAGAATAATCAGCAAGGCGCAGAGATCTAACACCCAAGCCCAGACTATCCCGGTATTGCGCCCCTTGTGCAGATCGTTAAGCACTGCAACAACGCCATAATCTAAGGTCTCAACATAGGCTTTGCCGTCGAGCAGATCTAAGGTGACGGTGCGATACGTGCCGGGGCCTTTATTCACAAGGCTTATCTCATCCTCATCGATATCGGCAGTGCCAATATCCATATCCCACTGGCTTTTTAACCAATGCCCCGCCGCTAAACGCCATTCTGGCTCCTGCGGCGCTGCTGGTATCAAGTAGTTAGGAATATCAAACTGTTCACGTCGCGGTTCTTGATCTGCTGATGAAAACCAATTGGGATGGTTTAAGGTGATCCCGGTTACGGCAAAAAACAGCATTAACAGCAGCAATGCCATAGAGACATAAACATGAATAATCCGAGCGAAGGAAAGCGATGATTTACTAACTTTTAATTTCAATGACTGACTCTCAAGAAGGGATATTAGGCGAGCGCCTAAATCGCCACCAACCGTTAGCTAATAGCCTGTATTAACGAAAGTTAATGGGATAGAGAGTAAATGATATTTATTATCAACAAAACTCAGGTTTACATTCTTTACATCAGGAGTACGGTATAACGGCAACGTTGATGGGAAATATCGCAAACTCGCAGTGCGATAAAAGAAGCGGAGAAAACCGAAATAATTGTAAAACCGATACAAATTCAATTAGATAAAACTTAACCTTTTACCCTCTAATCTCGGTAAAAATTTACTTATTCACCCCTCTCGTTTACAGAATCGCAATCGGCTACAATCCGCCGCCGGCGACTTGCTGGTACTTCCAAAGGAAATATCATCTTGAGTACAACTCTGCTCAAAAAAATGCGTTGCCTACATATTATCTGGCTCGCACTAATGCTTAATGCCTGTGTTGCCCCGCTGCTATTGATGTCCCCCCAAGGCCAACTCATGTGGGCACTGCTAAAACCCCTTGTCGGATTAAATCCAAATGACGTGGGGCTGTTCGAACAGCCGCTGATTAAAGATCGAATGAAGGCTCTGCTCGGAGACAACTACGAGACCACAGTATCGCTGCTGAAAACCGCCGATAAAATCCAGCAGGAAGGTCCGCTGTTTTATATGGTATCGACCTATACGCCTGTGCCGGAAATGGCCGAAAAAGCAGGCTTTGTGTGGAACTCAGAAACCAACCAAATGGCGGTGATGTTGCTTACGGGTGGCTCGCCAAAAATTATCTCTGAGCAATTTACCGATCAGGCTGAGAAACTGGTACCAAGCTGGCCTAAAGAACTGGCTGACTACACAGATCCGCAAAAACTACAGCAAAAGGCGATCGATGCAGGCACGGAAAAGCTGCAAGAACAAATCCCAGCGGCTGCGCCCCTAAAAGCGGTTGCCACTGGAGATGTAAAAGCAACACAGGAAGCGGTGCTTGAAAAGGCAGTAAGCGAAGTCGCAGCTCCCGCAGCGGTTAAAGAAGTTAAACCCGTACAATAACAACTAATCAACGTTCTGCGAGCGTTTTAGTCGCATTTCATTTTTGTCGGTGTCAGCCACAGTGTTTATTAAGCACTGTGGCTTTTTTTATCTCAATGACACATCCATTCCCCCCAAAGCGCATCCTAGGAGTCATTCGCACATAACCAAAACACAAGGCTTGCTCTAGTAAAGCCATAACACGCGAGCAATAGAGCAGAAGATTGAAAGATAACGAAGTAATGAGGGAGTGACTCGATAAACACATCACAAAAGACAGAAAGCAAAAAGCCCGTCGTAAGACGGGCTTTTTAACTATGGCTGGGGTACTAGGATTCGAACCTAGGTATGCCGGGATCAAAACCCGGTGCCTTACCGCTTGGCGATACCCCAATTAACTTGTTTCACTTTGATGGTACGGGAAGAGAGACTTGAACTCTCACACCTCGCGGCACCAGAACCTAAATCTGGCGTGTCTACCAATTTCACCATTCCCGCATCAAAATGTACCAGATTGGCAAACAAAGGCGTCTCTGGATTTTTACCAGATAAATCAAATTGATTTAACGTGGATTTAAATATGGTAGCAATGGCGGGACTTGAACCTGCGACCCCAGCATTATGAGTGCTGTGCTCTAACCAGCTGAGCTACATTGCCATGGCTGGGGTACTAGGATTCGAACCTAGGTATGCCGGGATCAAAACCCGGTGCCTTACCGCTTGGCGATACCCCAAAAACTGAGAAACATGAAATGATGGCTGGGGTACTAGGATTCGAACCTAGGTATGCCGGGATCAAAACCCGGTGCCTTACCGCTTGGCGATACCCCATCACTAACTTGTTTCATACATCCGCTTACGCCGATGTTTAAAAATAATGGTACGGGAAGAGAGACTTGAACTCTCACACCTTTCGGCACCAGAACCTAAATCTGGCGTGTCTACCAATTTCACCATTCCCGCACTGCTTCAAGTTGACATCCTGAATTGATGCTAGCAAACGCTAGGATAACGAAATGGTAGCAATGGCGGGACTTGAACCTGCGACCCCAGCATTATGAGTGCTGTGCTCTAACCAGCTGAGCTACATTGCCACTTCGTTATTGCGCGCCCCTCGTAGCGAGGAACGGGGCGTATTATGCTTATTCGAGGTATCGAGGTCAACAGCTTTTTTTCGCTATTTTCCTTGAGACAAACCGTTCGGCTATTACTTCACCAAACTGAGCAACAGATGCGCTAAATCGACCTCTGTTGCCCGTATTTTGCCTTACTTTCTAAAGCTTAGCCCTTTGTCAAACCCGTTATACGTTAAACAGGAAGTGCATTACATCGCCGTCTTGAACAATGTATGTCTTGCCTTCTACACGTAACTTACCCGCTTCTTTGGCGCCCGCTTCACCTTTATAGGTAATAAAGTCGTCAAATGCCATCACTTGAGCACGAATAAAGCCACGTTCGAAGTCGGTGTGGATAACACCCGCTGCTTGTGGTGCAGTCGCGCCTACAGAAACGGTCCAAGCGCGCACTTCTTTTACACCCGCTGTAAAGTAAGTTTGCAGGCTCAGTAATTGGTAACCAGCGCGGATCACGCGGTCTAACCCTGGCTCTTCTAAACCGAGGTCAGCCATAAACTCATCACGCTCTTCGGCCTCCATTTCAGCCAGTTCTGACTCAATGGCGGCGCACACAGACACAACAATGGCGTTTTCTTTTTCAGCAATGGCACGCACTGCATCTAAGTGTGGGTTATTTTCGAAACCATCTTCAGCCACGTTCGCGATGTACATGGTTGGCTTTAAGGTTAAGAAGTTTAAGTAAGCAACCGCTTCTAATTCTTCTTTAGACAGCTCCATAGAACGCAACATATGGCCTTCATCGAGGATTGGACGCATCTTCTCGAGAACATCCACTTCAAACTTAGCGTCTTTGTCGCCGCCCTTAGCGCGTTTTTGTTGACGGATCACCGCACGCTCTAAGCTGTCTAAGTCGGCTAATGCCAATTCAGTGTTAATGACTTCGATATCGCGCGCAGGGTCAACACGGTTAGCCACGTGGACAATGTTGTCATCTTCAAAGCAACGCACAACGTGACCGATGGCATCGGTTTCGCGGATGTTAGCAAGGAACTTGTTACCTAGGCCTTCACCTTTCGACGCGCCCGCGACTAGACCAGCAATATCCACGAATTCCATTGTGGTTGGCAGCACACGTTGCGGATTAACAATCGCCGCCAGCGCGTCTAAGCGTGGATCCGGCACAGGTACAACGCCAGTGTTTGGCTCGATGGTACAAAACGGGAAGTTTGCCGCTTCGATGCCAGCCTTAGTTAACGCATTAAAAAGCGTTGATTTACCTACGTTAGGAAGACCAACAATGCCGCATTTAAAACCCATATTCTTACCTTTCTCTCGATGATAGGCTGGCGAGTCACACTCACCAGCAAGTTTATAGTCACCCTGCCCTTAGGCAGTACATTAATTAATTCTATTGTCCTGGTGTTCGCTGTTCTTTTCGCAGGCCGCGAGCACAGGGCTTACTCCGCTTTAAAGGAGTGTAAGCGAGTCATGGCTTTCACCATGTCCTCTTTAAATAGCACTTCAGTGGAACGTACGGCTTCATCTACGGCGGCGTTGATCAGCTCTTGTTCTTTGGCTGGCGCCTTACCCAGTACGTAACCACTGACTTTATTCTTATCGCCGGGATGGCCAATCCCAATCCGTAAACGATAGAAGTTTTTATCATTAGCCAGTTTAGCAATAATGTCTTTTAAACCGTTATGGCCACCATGACCGCCACCGAGTTTAAATTTAGCCACACCGGGCGGCATATCCAACTCATCGTGGGCCACTAGAATTTCTTCAGGCGTAATTCGGAAGAAATTCGCTAAGGCCCCCACGGCTTTGCCGCTTAAGTTCATATAAGTCGTTGGGATCAGCAAACGCACATCTTTGCCATGCAATACGGCTCTGGCGGTGAGGCCAAAATACTTGCTATCCGGCACTAAGCTGACGCCACAGATGCGGGCCAATTCTTCCACATACCAAGCACCCGCATTATGGCGAGTCTGCGCATATTCGGCGCCCGGATTGGCAAGACCTACGATTAATTTAATTTCGCTCATGACACCCACTAATGGCACTCAATACTGTGTTAATTGGTCGATGGCAAAGTGCACATGGACGACCATCTTGAGTTAATAATGCCGCTTATGCTCGTTAAAAACGCGGCATTTTAGCACTCAATGCGTAAGTCAACAAATGCCGAGTGAGTCAGCACTCTCGATGTGGCCTAATTGAGGCCCATCGCATACTTCAGCACGGTTCGCTTGATGGGGGAGTTAATATTGGCCAGTTTTAACGCGCCATTACGCAGTAATTTAAGTGGCAGAATGTCGTTACTAAAGCCTGCGTAAAACACATCCATGGTCGTCATCATCAGCTGATTATCGCGATAACGCTTGGCTTGATAGGCGTTTAATACCTCGGTGGACCACCAAGGTTTATCCTCGGTTAATGCAGCCTTGATTACCGTTAGTAAGGCCTCGACATCTTTAAAGCCGAGGTTAACCCCTTGGCCAGCCAACGGGTTAATTGTGTGCGCCGCATCCCCTAAAATCACCACATTCGACTTAAAATAGGCATTCGCGTGGCGGCGCGTGAGGGCAAAACTGCCTTTGGCTTCAACGGTAAAGTCGCTGTCTAAGCGAGCGGGAAAATGTTGGCGAATTTGGTCGGCAAGCTGCTTATGATTCAGCTGCATTAACTGTTTAATGCGATTGGCATCGTCATACCAGACTAACGACGCATGATTGCCGGGGAGAGGTAATAACGAGCGCGGGCCGTTAGGGGTAAATTGTTGCCAAGTGACATCTTGCTGACCTTGGGCGGTTTGGATATTAATCAGCATCGCCGATTGGGCATAGTCCCACCCAGAGATGCCAATCCCCGCCCATTGGCGCACCTGCGAGTTGGCGCCATCAGCTCCGATGAGCAGCTTTGCCTCAAGTTGAATACCGGATTGTAAGTGCACACTCACCCCGTCTGTGAGGCGCGAAAATGTCGCCACACGTTCGGGGCAAAACAATTTAATCGCATCCCATTGCTGCATTTGCTCCCACAGGGCAAGTTGCACCAAACGGTTTTCAACAATATGCCCTAAATGGCTTGCGCCGATTTGTGAGCTATGGAATTGAGTAATGCAGCCATCAAGCTCCCAGGTTTCTAAGCCCAGATAAGGCACATTACGCATGTTAAGCAGGCTCTCGAGCGCGCCTAACTGCCCGAGCAACTGTTCAGAGGCCACGCTTATCGCCGACACACGCACATCTAATGCCTGCTCAGGGGAATAAGCCTCGGGGGCAAATGATTCAATCACGGCCACCTGTAATCCTTGCTTTGCCAGCCCTATGGCCGTCGCCGCCCCCACCATGCCGCCACCAACTAAAATCACATCAAATACGCGAGTGTCTGAGGTTGTCTGTTCAGGCTGCAGTGTTTGGCTTATCGCTTGACTCATCTTAGTTACCACTCTTTACTGTTCTTTCCATTTATCTGACGCACTTTATCTCAGTTAAAGCACATCACTTTATCTCAGTTAAAGCACATCACTCTTAATCGGGACATTGTTAAAAGCATGTCAATTTCGGCTCAACGGTGAGCAAATGTTGCTAGAGGGGCATTTGCTCACAGTTGCTTACAAAGGCGAGTTTTCCCTTCCCTTAAACCCGTTACACTCTAAAACATCCCCGCGGGAATTTAAGGCTGTCAGCGGGGTTCAATCGATTAGCCTCTCACTTAGCGAGCCCTAGCCGTTCGGGACGAGTTACCAGTGAATCCACTTAATAGAGTTAGTGAGGATGTCATGAAAACACTCATCCACTTGCAGATAGCCAGTAGTCTACTAATTTGCAGCGCGATCCCATTTAGTTATGCCTTGGCCGCAACACCAACGATGGAAACCATCACCGTCAGCTACCGCGATCCCGTCGATTATGCCTTATATATACATACCACGGAAATGTTGAGCGTATTTCGACTCGAAATCCGTGAAGACATTAGCATTCAAGCCCGTAATAGCTTGTTAGAAATGGCAAATGCCGCCCAATTTAGCCAACCATCGCTCGCGCAAAATCAACCAACTGAGATAAACCTAGCTTCTTTGTGGGTATCACAATATCAGGGCATTAGCGAGTAAAAATGTGGACAAAGCTGGTCAGCAGCCATAACTGCGGGTAAAATGTCGCGCTATTTTGACTGGGCGGTCTGTTGGTCTTTTTATGGGGCAACGACGGCTCAGGACTCTTTTTACAGGGCAGCGTAGGGCAACACAACTGATGAGCAAAAAACTCCATATTAAAACTTGGGGCTGTCAAATGAATGAGTACGACTCATCCAAGATGGCGGATCTTTTAGGCGAATACCAAGGTTACACCTTAACTGAAGAAGCGGAAGAAGCAGATATTCTACTGCTAAACACTTGTTCTATCCGCGAAAAAGCACAGGAAAAAGTGTTCCATCAGTTAGGTCGTTGGAAGACCCTCAAAGATAAAAATCCCGATCTGATTATTGGGGTTGGTGGTTGTGTTGCATCGCAGGAAGGTAAAGCGATCAAAGACCGCGCTCATTGCGTTGACATTATCTTTGGACCACAGACACTGCACCGTCTGCCAGATATGATCGAGCAAGTGCGTCGTGGCGAAAAGGCCGTGATCGACGTGAGCTTCCCTGAAATCGAAAAGTTTGACCGTCTACCAGAACCGCGCGCCGAAGGCCCAACGGCGTTTGTGTCTATCATGGAAGGTTGCAGCAAGTACTGTTCATTCTGCGTGGTGCCTTATACCCGTGGTGAAGAAGTCAGCCGTCCATCGGACGACATCATCCTCGAGATTGCCCAACTGGCAGAACAAGGTGTGCGCGAAGTCAACCTGCTCGGTCAAAACGTTAACGCCTACCGTGGTGCAACCCACGACGGCGGCATTTGTACCTTTGCCGAGCTATTACGCTATGTTGCCGCTATCGATGGTATCGACCGTATTCGCTTCACCACCAGTCACCCGATTGAATTTACGCAGGATATTATCGACGTTTACGAAGATACTCCTGAATTAGTCAGCTTCCTGCACTTACCAGTGCAATCGGGTTCTGACCGCATTCTGACGGCAATGAAGCGTGGTCATATGGCGATTGAGTACAAGTCAATCATCCGCCGTCTGCGCAAGGCCCGTCCTGATATCCAAATCAGCTCTGACTTTATCATTGGCTTCCCAGGCGAAACCAAAGAAGACTTCGCCGATACCATGAAGCTGATTGAAGATGTGGCGTTTGACCACAGCTTTAGCTTTATTTACAGTGCGCGCCCAGGTACACCTGCGGCAGATTTACCCGATGACGTTGATATGGAAGAGAAAAAGCAGCGTCTGGCGATTCTGCAGGACCGTATCACTCAACAAGCCATGCGTTACAGCCGCCATATGATGGGCACAGTACAACGTATTCTGGTTGAAGGCCCATCGGTGAAAAACCCTATGGAGCTGCGCGGCCGTACCGAAAACAACCGTGTCGTCAACTTCGAAGGTCTACCGAAGCACATTGGTAGCTTTGTGGATGTCGAAATTGTCGACGTTTACACTAACTCACTACGCGGTAAATTTATCCGTGGTGAAGATGAGATGGATCTGCGCCGCAACCTGCGCCCATCGGATATTCTGGCCAAACACAAACAGGATGACGATCTCGGTGTGACACAATTTAAACCTTAAGGGTTTAAAATCGAGCGAGTAGCACCTATATCAGGGCGACATGGTTTAGTTAACCTCAGTGTCGCCCTTTTTGTTTTGTGTACTTTTGCCTTCTATAGAGCAGTCATTCAAAACCCTTGGGCTTAACGATTTTCCGTTAGCAATTATCCGTTATGGCTCGTAAACTGAGATTATCTTCTGATTAGAGACTGCGATAGCAAACAGGCATCGCACTTGGCTTTTCATTCAGCACTTTGCTTGGTATTTGACAATAGGAGTACTATTTGTCCAGTAAATTAACCACAATGAATCTGTATCTCGAACCCGCAGAAACCCGCCGTTTGGCCTCGCTGTGCGGTCCCTTCGATGACAATATCAAACAGATTGAGCGTCGCGTTGGCGTTGAGATAGTCCGTAAGAACAACCATTTTCAAATTACCGGACTGCCGCGTAACTGTTTAAGTGCCAATAACTTACTTAAGCAGCTCTATATCGAAACCCAAACGGTCAAGGGCAGCACGCCAGATCTCGATCCTGAGCAGGTGCATTTGGCAATTCAAGAAGCCATCGCCCTCGAACAGGACGACAGCGGTGATGATAAAGCCTTATTTATCAAAACTCGCCGTGGCGTCATTAAACCGCGTAACCCCAACCAAAGCACCTATGTGGCCAACATTGTGCGCCATGATATTACCTTTGGTATTGGCCCAGCGGGAACGGGTAAAACCTATTTAGCGGTGGCCGCCGCCGTTGATGCATTAGAGCGTCAAGAAGTGCGCCGTATTCTGCTCACCCGCCCCGCAGTTGAAGCAGGGGAAAAACTCGGCTTCTTACCCGGCGATTTAAGCCAGAAAGTCGACCCATACCTACGACCACTTTATGACGCCTTGTTTGAAATGCTCGGCTTTGAAAAGGTGGAACGCTTAATCGAGAAAAACGTCATCGAAGTGGCGCCGCTCGCCTATATGCGTGGTCGCACCCTAAACGATGCCTTTATTATTCTCGATGAGAGCCAAAACACCACGGTCGAACAGATGAAAATGTTCTTAACCCGTATTGGCTTTAACTCACGCGCGGTGATCACCGGTGACATCACCCAGACAGACTTGCCTAAACATGTTAAGTCGGGTCTGCGCCACGCCATTGAAGTCCTGAGCCAAGTCGAGGAAATCAGCTTTAACTTCTTCGTGTCTCAAGACGTAGTGCGCCACCCTGTGGTTGCTCGGATTGTTGAAGCCTATGATGCTTACGATCGTAAAGAGCAGGCATTAAAGGCTGAAAAAGAGCGCCGCGACTATCAACACGCGCAATCAAAAACACAAGAGGAAGTCTTAAAGCATGAGTCTTGATTTAGCCTTAGATGTGCAATACGCCACGGCGAGTGACTATCTGCCGAGTGAAGAGCAGTTTGCCCTCTGGGTAAAAACCGCCATTGGTAACAGCATGGAACAGGCGGAGCTGACCATTCGCATCGTCGATTCCCGTGAAAGCCAAATGCTAAACAGCACGTACAGAGGAAAAGACAAACCGACCAATGTGCTATCGTTTCCCTTTGAAGCACCGCCAGAAATTGAACTTCCACTGCTTGGAGATCTTGTCATTTGTGCCACAGTCGTTGAAAATGAAGCGCGTGAACAAGATAAAACCCTAGAAGCCCATTGGGCACACATGGTTGTACATGGTTGCCTGCATCTGCTAGGTTATGATCACATTGAAGACGAAGAAGCCGAAGAGATGGAGTCGTTAGAGACTCAACTCATTGAAAGCTTAGGTTTTACTGACCCATATAAGGAACAATAATTAACCGCGGTGCAAAGCATCAAGGTTAATGAGAAAACTATGAGTGACGATATCCCCCCGAGTACGAGCGCCCAAAAGAAAGGCTGGTTTGACAGAGTAAGCCAGTTATTTCAGGGCGAACCTCAAAATCGTGAAGACTTAGTCGATGTGATTGATGGCGCAGAGCAGCGCGAGTTAATCACCGAAGACACCCGCGAAATGATCAAAGGTGTATTAGAAGTTTCTGATATGCGTGTTCGGGATATTATGATCCCGCGTGCTCAAATTGTCGCAATACAAATCGACAATACCGTCGAAGAGTTGCTCGCAACTGTTATCGGTTCAGGCCATTCTCGCTTCCCTGTGGTTAACGAAGATAAGGACCATATCGAAGGCATTTTACTGGCTAAAGATTTGATCCCTTATGGTTTTTCAAACAGTGACGAACCCTTCTCCCTTGAGCGCGTGATCCGCCCCGCCGTCGTTGTGCCAGAGAGCAAACGCGTCGACGTGTTACTCAAAGAATTCCGCTCCCAGCGTTACCATATGGCGATTGTCGTCGACGAATACGGCGGAGTATCGGGTCTAGTGACCATTGAAGATATTCTCGAAGAAATCGTCGGTGAGATTGAAGACGAATTCGACCACGATAGCCCTGAAGACACTGAGATCCGCAAGGTCGGTAACACTGTCTACATGGTAAAAGCGTTGACGCCTATCGAGGATTTTAACGAAGAATTCAATACTCACTTCAGCGATGAAGAGTTTGATACCGTCGGTGGTTTAGTGTCCCATGCCTTTGGTCATCTACCAGAGCGTAATGAGAGCATTATGATCGAAGGTATTGAATTTAAAGTCATCAATGCCGATACCAGACGCTTAATCCAACTCAGAGTTAAACTCCCGGATCCCAATGTCGGTGAAGACGTAGAATAACCCTCTGCGTAAGAATAACGCTCAGTGTAAGAAGAATTATCCGTGCTAACTAACATTCGGGCTTTTGCCCAACAAAAGTCCCGACTGAGCGTGTTACGGCTCGTGCTGGCGTTTATTTTAGGCGCCAGTACGGCGCTTTCCTTTGCCCCTTATTCCTTGTGGATTATCTATCCCGTCGCCATGGCCTTAGCCCTGTGGCTGAGTGACTCCTTGACTCCTAAAGCCAGCTTCTTCCATTGGTTAAGCTTTGGTTTTGGCTGTTTTGCCGTTGGGATCAGTTGGGTGCATGTCAGTATGGACACCTTCGGTGGCCTACCCTTGGCCGCCTCAGTGGGGCTAATGGCACTGTTAGCCCTCTATTTAGCCCTCTATCCGGCCTTAACGGGTCTCGGTTTAGCGTGGTTGACCCGCACTAATACTCCCTCGCTATGGCGTAACCTGCTCCTCTTCCCCGCGCTTTGGGTCTTAACCGAATGGGCTAGAGGCTGGGTAATGACAGGGTTTCCCTGGATCTGGGCTGGTTACTCCCAAACCCAAGGTCCATTAAAGGAACTCGCGAGTATTATTGGTGCACTAGGACTCAGTTTCTTAATTGCGATGCTCGCAGGCGCCTTAGCCCTGTGTTTTAGCAAGCGCTACAAAAGCCTGTTGATTTTACTGCCCATCATCGCGGCTGCGGCTTGGGTTGCCCCAAAGCTAACGCAAATCCAACCGACAGGCGAGTCAGTCAAAGTTGCACTAGTGCAGGGAAACATTCCCCAAAGTATGAAATGGGAACCCGAGTCGCTCTGGCCAACCCTACTGAAATACATGGATTTATCCCGTGAGCACTTCGACGCTGACATTATCGTCTGGCCAGAAGCAGCGATCCCTGCACCTGACTACCAAGTGCAAGACTTTTTGGATAATGCTAACAAGGTCGCCAACCTTAACCACACTTCAATCATCACGGGGATTATTAGCCGTCAACAGAACGAGTTTTATAACTCTTTGATCGTGCTAGGTAACCATAATCAGAAACAGCAAGATACGCCGGATTATGAGAGCGGTGGCAGCAACCAGTTTAAGAAACACCATCTACTGCCTATCGGCGAGTTTGTACCCTTTCAAGCCTTACTGCGCCCGATCGCACCTTTCTTCAATCTGCCGATGTCTTCCTTCGCTCGGGGCGATTATCAACAGCCGAACTTGAGCGCCGTAGGCCATAAAATTGCTCCGGCAATTTGTTATGAAATCGCCTTCCCAGAGCAGCTGCGTGACAGTGTTAACCTCGGCACCGATCTGCTGTTAACCGTATCGAACGATGCGTGGTTTGGCACCTCAAATGGGCCGTTGCAGCATATGGAAATCGCCCAAATGCGCGCCATCGAATTGGGCCGTCCGCTAGTGCGCGCCACCAACAACGGCGTGACCGCGGTAGTTGATGAGAAAGGCAATATCACAGCTGCACTACCGCAATTCGAAACGGGCGTGCTAAGCGCGACGATTCCACTGGTGACAGGCCAAACTTGGTTTGCCAAAATCGGTCAAACACCACTGCTACTGCTGTGTGGTGCGCTGCTGTTAGTCGGGTTTATTCGTCGTAAAAAATAACAATAGAGTTAGAAATTGATTAATCAGAAACGCATTCAAGGTTTTACCTTAATCGAACTCGTCGTCGTTATCATAGTGCTCGGGATTTTAGCGGTTATTGCGGCGCCGAAATTTATCGGTATGAGCAAAGAGGCGCGGGAGAAAAGTCTGCTGCAACTCCAAGCCAGCGTCAAAACCGCCAATACCTTGGCCTATTCCAAGACCCAAATGCCCAGTTTGCAAAGCCAAGCCGTTGTGGGCCGTGACGATATTATCGACATCGACCTCGATGGTAATGGCACGGTCGACACTCGTCTCAAGTGGGGATATCTGGACAATACCGATATCGAAAAATGGATAACGAAAGACGATAAACTCGTTATTCAATACCAAGGCATTGATATTACTTATATTGGTTACGACTTAAATGACAATTCTATCGTCGACGACGATCAGTGTTATTTCCGCTACACCCAAGCTGCCGATTCGAGCACTCCGCCGCTTTACGATATCAATGTTCAAGGCTGTTGATGACTCACAAAAAAACGACGCTAAGCGTCGTTTTTTATTTATGCACGTTGAAGCAATCCCCTTAAGGCGTTAATGCCTCGCGGGTAAACTCTTCATGGTCACACTCGGGGCAATCTGGGATCACTCCCGGGAACTCGATACTCATTTCATGGCCGCAGTTAGTGCATACCATCACCCCTTGACTGACAATATCGCCACTCTGGTAATAGCCGTGGTGCTTGAAGTCTTGAGTCAACTCGTGCCACTCCACTTGGCTGCGGTCAGTGATTTCACTTAACCAATGCCAAAGGGTGTTTTCAAGGGTGATCACCGTCGGGCTGTGGCTTAAGCTGTCAGCATTTTGCTCACGCAAAAAGCTGGCGATATCACGCTTTAAGAATTGCTCCACTAAGGCGAGCTCATCTTCCCCCGCTTGTTCTTTGAGGCGTAAAAACTCCTTCCCTTGAGTGACAGACTTAAATAAATTCTTTGCAGTCAGCGAGTTATCTTCCGCAAATTGCGCTTTCACTTCGTTAATTAAGGCTTGATACAGTCCCAGTAGCGCACTACTTCTATCATTCATAACCAATACTCCTTCATAGAACCTTTTTAATGCATCGCTTCTAGTTTATTCTATGCAGATCTTATTCGCGTCGATATGGCGTTAGATCAAATAAATAGGCGGCACTGCCGGAAATAGCGTGATGCAAGAGCAATATAATCCCTCAGAAATTGAAGCCTTAGTGCAAAAGCACTGGCACGACAACAAAACCTTTGAAGTTACTGAAGATGCGAACAAAGAAAAGTTTTATTGCCTTTCGATGTTCCCCTATCCTTCAGGTCGACTCCACATGGGACACGTTCGCAACTATACCATAGGCGATGTGGTTGCCCGCTTCCAGCGTCTTCAAGGCAAAAACGTGCTACAACCTATCGGTTGGGACTCTTTCGGTTTGCCTGCAGAAAACGCCGCAATCAACAACAAAACAGCCCCAGCACCATGGACTTATCAAAATATTGAGTACATGAAGAATCAGCTAAAACTGTTAGGTTTTGGCTATGACTGGAGCCGTGAAATCGCCACTTGTACCCCAGAATACTACCGCTGGGAACAATGGTTCTTCACTAAACTTTACGAAAAAGGCTTAGTTTACAAGAAAACAGCCTCTGTTAACTGGTGCCCTAACGATGAAACCGTACTGGCCAACGAGCAGGTACAAGACGGTTGCTGCTGGCGTTGTGATACCCCTGTAGAACAAAAAGAAATTCCACAGTGGTTCATTAAGATCACCGCCTACGCCGAAGAACTGTTAAACGATATCGACACCTTAGACGGCTGGCCTGAGCAAGTTAAGACCATGCAGCGCAACTGGATTGGTCGCAGCGAAGGCGTTGAGATGACCTTCGGTGTGGCAGGTAGCGACAAGTCATTCGATATCTACACAACCCGTCCCGATACCCTGATGGGCGTAACCTATGTGGCGATTGCTGCGGGTCATCCATTAGCTGAATTAGCCGCTCAAACTAACCCTGAGCTGGCTCAATTTATTGAAGAGTGCAAAAACAGCACCACTTCAGAAGCCGATTTAGCCACCATGGAAAAACGCGGTGTCGCGACTGGTCTTTATGCGATTCACCCCATCACAGGCAAACAAGTGCCTATTTGGGCGGCGAACTTTGTACTGATGAACTACGGCACTGGTGCCGTGATGTCAGTCCCTGGCCACGACCAACGCGATTACGAATTTGCTAAAAAGTACAATCTGTCCATCGAAGCGGTAATCAAGCCTGTTGATGGCGAGTTAGACATCAGCGAAGCGGCTTACACCGAAAAAGGCGTACTGTTTAACTCTGGCGAGTTCGACGGTTTAGACTTTGACGGCGCCTTCAATGCCATCGCCGACAAGTTAGTGGCTGAAGGTAAAGGCAAACGCCAAGTAAACTACCGTCTACGCGACTGGGGTGTATCACGTCAACGTTACTGGGGCGCACCGATTCCTATGGTGACCTTAGCCGACGGCACTGTTATTCCTACGCCTGAAGATCAACTGCCAGTGATTCTGCCAGAAGATGTGGTGATGGATGGTATTCAAAGCCCAATCAAGGCTGATAAAGAGTGGGCGAAAACCCAAGTTAACGGCCAAGATGCGCTACGCGAAACCGATACCTTCGATACCTTTATGGAGTCTTCTTGGTATTACGCCCGTTACTGCAGCCCACAAGCAGACCAAATGTTAGATCCAACCAAGGCTAACTACTGGTTACCCGTGGATCAGTATATTGGTGGTATCGAACACGCTTGTATGCACTTGTTATACTTCCGCTTCTTCCACAAGTTGCTGCGTGATGCGGGTCTGGTTAACTCTAACGAGCCAGCGAAACAACTGCTGACTCAGGGCATGGTTTTAGCCGATGCCTTCTACTACAACAACGACAAAGGTGCCCGTGTATGGGTGTCTCCGCTGGATGTAGTGACCACAGAAAAAGACGACAAGGGCCGAGTCACCAAAGCCATCGATAAAGACGGTAACGAACTGGTTTACACCGGTATGTGCAAGATGTCTAAGTCGAAAAACAACGGTATCGACCCACAGGTGATGGTAGAGAAATACGGTGCCGACACAGTGCGTCTGTTTATGATGTTCGCATCACCACCAGAATTAACGCTGGAATGGCAAGAGTCAGGCGTTGAAGGCGCACACCGCTTTATCAAACGTCTGTGGAAACTGGCCAGCGATTATGTGGCGCAGGACAACAGTGAAGCCTTAGACGTTAGCAAATTAACTAGCGAGCAAAAAGCGCTGCGCCGTGAAGTGCACAAGACCATCGCTAAGGTGACCGATGATATCGGCCGTCGTCAGATGTTCAACACTGCGGTTGCCGCCGTGATGGAACTGATGAACCACCTGCAAAAAGCGCCACAAACCACAGGTCAAGACCGAGCCATTATCGGTGAAGCTTTAACTGCGGTAGTGCGTTTACTGTACCCAATCATCCCACACGTGAGCTTCACCCTGTGGAACGAACTGGGCAACACCAACAGCATCGAAGACAGCCAATGGCCTGTTGTGGATGAATCTGCACTGGTAGAAGACAGCAAACTCATCGTGGTACAAGTGAACGGTAAAGTGCGCGCTAAAATCACTGTCGCTGCCGATGCTGACCAAGCGTCTGTTGAGGCTCTGGGTATGGCGGACGAGCAAGTCATCAAGTACTTAGATGGTGTTACGGTTCGTAAAGTTATCTATGTACCCGGTAAACTGCTCAGCATCGTTGCCAACTAACATCGTTGCTGTGATAAACGGATGCTGTCCACAAGACAAACAGGAAACCGCGAAAACTTATGCTAATTAAACGCTTAGCTTTCGCAATCATGGCGCTGGTCATTATGACCAGCGCAGGTTGCGGTTTTAAGCTTCAACGTAGCTACCAAATCCCCGAGCAGCTCAATCAACTCAGTTTGAGCAGCTCGGACGAATACAGCGAACTCACCCGTTTGGTGCGTGAGCGGTTACGTTTGAACAACGTCAAGATTGTCGATGCTGCCAATGATGTGCCAGTGTTAAGGCTCATCACAGACTCCTTAGAGCGTTCTACCCTGTCACTTTACCCTACGGGCAATGTGGCTGAGTATGAGCTTATCTATTTCGTCGAATTTGCCGTGGCCTTGCCGGGCAAAGAGGCGCAGCCTTTCAAGATTGAAATTCGCCGCGATTACTTAGACGACCCTCGCACCGCACTGGCGAAAAGCCGTGAGATGGAACTGTTAGTCAAAGAAATGCGTATCCAGGCGGCCGACCGGATCCTGCAATCCATGGCCAGCACAGAGGTGAATTAATGCAGGGTCCAAATTAATGTGGCACTGCAATAAAATGTGGAGAGTGGTTTAAATGCGTGTTTATCCTGATCAACTCTCCCGCCATCTCAATCCGCTTCACGCTTGCTACCTGATTTTTGGTGATGATCCTTGGTTGCTCGAAACCTCCAAGGATCAGATCCGCCAAGCAGCCAAACGCCAAGGGTTTGAAGAGCGTGTTCAGTTAATTCAAGAAACGGGTTTTAACTGGGGTGACTTGACCCAAGAATGGCAGTCCATGAGCCTATTTTCTAGTCGGCGCATCATTGAGCTAACACTACCCAACGCAAAACCCGGTGCAGAGGGTTCGGCGGCGCTACAAGCGTTGCTGCAAACGCCGAATCCCGATGTGCTGCTGATCCTCGAAGGTCCAAAACTCGCCAGCGAGCAAACCAATAGCAAGTGGTTCAAAACCTTGGATAGTTTAGGGATTTATTTGCCCTGCACTACGCCAGAGGGCGATCAATTCAGACGTTGGCTCGACTCACGCATTGCGCACTTTAAGCTGAATTTACAGCCCGATGCGCGCGCTATGCTGTACACACTGTACGAAGGGAATTTACTCGCCGCCGATCAGGCCATGCAGTTACTACAACTGTTAAGCCCAAGCCAGCCTATCGGTGCTGACGAGTTAAGCCATTACTTTGAAGATCAATCCCGCTTTACTGTGTTTCAGCTCACCGATGCGCTGCTGAATAATCGTCAAGACAGTGCTCAGCATATGCTGGCCCAGCTCAACGGTGAAGGCACGGCCATGCCGATTTTACTCTGGGCCTTATTCAAAGAGCTACAGTTACTGCTTAGCCTCAAGAGTGAACAAGCCCAAGGCGCGCCCTTAAATAGCCTGTTTGGTAAACATCGAATTTGGGATAAACGCAAACCCTTGTACCAAACTGCGTTGCAGCGCTTAAGCCTCATCCAAATCGAACATATGCTTGCCTTCGCGTCTAAGCTGGAGCTGAACCTAAAGCAATTAGGCCATGAAGATTGGACAGGGCTCAGCCACCTGTGCTTATTATTCGATCCTAAGGCCCACGGCCATTTGGCCCATATCAGCTTAGATTAAGGCACTGACTGAATGCGTATCGGTATTTTAGGCGGCACCTTCGACCCCATACATTACGGCCATATTCGCCCCGCGATGGAAGTCAAAGCCAGTCTCAAGCTGGATAACATCCTGCTGATGCCCAACCATATTCCGCCGCATAAAAACACCACCCACTCGAGCACGGCGCAGCGGCTCGAAATGGTCGCGCAGGTATGTGAGGCATTAACAGGTTTCGAGCTTTGTGATATCGAAGCTAAACGCAACAGCCCATCCTATACGGTTGTCACCCTAAAGCAATTAAGTCGGCTTTATCCCGATGACGAACTGTTTTTTATCATGGGGATGGATTCGTTTATTCACCTGCAAAGCTGGCACAAATGGCAGCAACTGTTTGAATTAGCCAATATTGTGGTATGTCAGCGCCCGGGCTGGCATTTAGCCGAAGGGCACCCAATGCAGCATGAGCTCAGCGCACGTCACGCAACGCTTGAAGCCTTAAGTCACTCAAGCGCGCCGCAACATGGGCGCATCTTTACCGTCGACATCAGCCCACAGGATATTTCGTCCACCCAAATTCGCTCACAGCTGGCCATGGGGGAAATTCCACAGGACGCCCTCCTACCCGTCACTCTAAATTACATTCAAAAACAACGGCTTTATTTTTCCTAGGCTGAAAATCAAGCGCTAAGAGTACAAACTCAGCCGCTAAGATCGCTAAGAGAATGTATTCCCCCGCTTAAGACTGATATACTAGCGCGCTATTTAAAATGAATGAGGTACATCAGCGTGCAGAGCGCCGAATTAAAGCAGTTTGTTGTCGACAAAATCGACGATTTAAAAGCCCGTGACGTCGTGGTTATCGATGTCAGCAACCAATCTAACATCACCGACTATATGGTGATTTGTTCAGGTACATCTAAAACTCACGTGAAAGCGATCGCCGAAAACCTCGTGCTCGAAGCGAAAGCCGCTGGCATTCCACCAATTGGTATCGAAGGCCGCGACAGCAGCGAATGGGTATTGGTGGATATGGGCAACGTGATCCTGCATGTTATGCAAGACCAAACCCGCGATTTCTACCAGCTTGAAAAGCTCTGGTCAGAAAAGCAAGCCTAATGAAGTTGCAACTTATCGCAGTAGGGACACGGATGCCCGATTGGGTCACCCGCGGCTTTGAAGAGTACCAACGCCGCTTCCCCCGAGATATGGCGCTGGAACTTATCGAAATCCCTGCCGGCAAGCGCGGAAAAAACGCTGATATCGTTCGCATTCTGCAAAAGGAAGGCGAGCAAATGTTAGCGGCAATCCCTAAGGGCAACCATATTGTCACCTTAGATCTTCCTGGCAAAAACTGGACTACGCCGGAATTGGCGACCGCCATGAACAAATGGCAACTCGATGGTCGTGATGTGAGCTTACTGGTTGGCGGCCCCGAAGGCTTAGCGCCCGCCTGTAAGGAAGCCGCCCATCAGAGTTGGTGCCTATCGGCATTGACCCTGCCCCATCCTTTGGTGCGGATTGTGGTTGCCGAAAGCTTATACCGCGCGTGGAGCGTGAACACCAATCACCCTTATCACAGAGAATAACGGGATCTTGATGTTAACGAGTGTCAACCACCCGGATGGGATCAGCTGGAGATAGCCTAAGTGTCGCCAAAAAAGCGGATAACCATGCACGACCACGCCGCCGAGGCGTCACTGTTTAAGCGCCGTGCGCTGTTCACTTTTTTTTGTGTTGTCGCCCTCCTGAGTGTGTTGGTGACCAATCTTTATCACCTTCAGGTTGAATCCTATAAAGATTACGCAACACGTTCTAATGACAACCGTATTCGTGTCGTGCCCATCGCCCCAAGCCGTGGCCTGATTTATGACAGAAACGGCGTACTCCTCGCCGAAAACCAACCCTTTTACTCCCTCGATCTGGTGCCTGAGAAAATTGCCAATATGTCCGAAACCTTGGACGAGCTAGGCAAGTTAATCGAAATCACCCCAGATGAGCGCGAAACCTTTACCGAGGCATTAAAGTTTCACCGCCGCTTTAAGCCACTTACCCTTAAAAATCAGCTGACCGAAGAACAAGTGGCGATTTTTAGCGTGAACCAGCATCGCTTTCCCGGGATTTCCGTCGAGGCAGGTTTAAAGCGTAACTACCCCTATGCGAGCCAGCTCACCCATGTGCTGGGCTATGTGGGCAAAATTAACACCCGTGATCGCGCCCAATTGGAGCGTAACGATCAATGGAAGAACTATGCCGCCACCAAGGATATTGGTAAGCAAGGCATTGAAAAATTTTATGAATCTCTACTGCACGGCACACCGGGTCACCTCGAAGAAGAAGTGAACAACCGCGGCCGAACTATCCGTACCCTTAAAATCGTACCGCCGGAGCCAGGGCAAGATATTTACTTAACCCTAGATTTGCAATTGCAGCAAAAGGCTGTGGAGTTACTCCAAGGCCATAAAGGCTCAATCGTTGCTATCGACCCGAGGGACGGCGGCATCTTAGCCCTAGTCTCAAGCCCAAGTTACGACCCGAATCAGTTCGTTCAAGGGATTAACAGCAAAGATTACAGCGATTTATTGAATGATAAATCTCGCCCGCTGATTAACCGCGCGACCCAAGGTCAGTATGCGCCCGCATCGACGGTTAAACCCATTATTGCCCTGCTGGGATTGGATGAAAAAGCCGTCACCGAACACACTCGTATTTGGGACCCTGGCTTTTGGCAAATCCCCGGCGTTGAGCGCAAATACCGCGACTGGAAACGTTGGGGCCATGGCTGGGTGAACGTCTACAGCGCAATCGTGGAATCCTGCGATACCTACTTCTATGAATTGGCTTATAAAATCGGTGTCGATCCTATCGCCCGCTTTATGGAGCAATTCGGCTTTGGCCAAAATACCGGTGTCGATATTTTCGAAGAGTCGGCAGGCAATATGCCGTCGAAGGAATGGAAGCGCTTAAAATACAACCAAGCTTGGTACATTGGTGACACCATTTCTGTCGGTATCGGCCAAGGTTACTGGACCGCCACGCCATTGCAATTGGCTAGCGCCACCGCCATTCTCGCCAATGATGGCCGCCGCTTCCCACCGCATTTGTTAAAGTCGATTAAGGATAATACGGCCAAAATTGACTCACCAATTAACGAGTTACCGCCGATTGAACTTAAGAACCCGCGCAACTGGAAAATCATCAACGAAGCCATGCGCCAAACGGCTCATAAGTCTCGCTTCACCGATGCCAGTTACACGGCCGCGATGAAAACCGGTACGGCGCAGGTGATTGGCGTGGCCGAAAACACTAAGTACGATGCCAATAAGATTGCCGAGCATTTCCGCGATAACGCCCTCGTGGTCGCCTACGCGCCCTTTGAAGATCCTAAAATCGTCCTCGCTGTGGTAATGGAAAACGCCGGCTGGGGTGGCGCAAACGCAGGCCCAGTCGCCCGCGCCATGCTCGATGAATACATGCTAAGAGACACTTGGAAACCAACGCCATGAGTGCCCATCAACGTCAAAACATCTGGCAACGATTGCATATCGACTTGCCCTTACTGCTCGGCCTGTTTGCCGTCATGGGCTTTGGCCTGTTCGTTATCTACTCTGCCAGCGGTGAAGATCTTGGCATGATGGAGCGCCAACTGTTTAGGATGTTTTTATCCCTAGGCATCATGTTTACCATGGCGCAGATCAATCCCGAGGCGCTCAAACGCTGGGCCCTACCGATTTACCTTGCGGGGATTGTGCTACTGCTTGGTGTGCATTTTTTTGGGGAAATCAACAAAGGCGCACAGCGCTGGTTGAACTTAGGCTTTATGGAGTTCCAGCCTTCGGAGCTGATTAAGCTCGCCTTCCCCATTACTATGGCTTGGTATATCAGTAAGTTCCCTCTGCCACCGAAGAAACGCTACCTTGCGGGCGCTGCGGTGATCCTCTTAGTACCAACGCTTTTAATTGCCAAACAACCTGACTTAGGCACCTCGATTTTGGTTGCCGCATCGGGCATTTTCGTGCTGTTTTTATCGGGCATGAGCTGGGCGATTGTGGGTGGGTTTATTGCCGCCGTATTAGCCTTCTTACCGATCCTTTGGTACTTCCTGATGCACGATTACCAAAGAACCCGCGTATTGACCCTACTCGATCCAGAGCAGGATCCCTTAGGTGCCGGTTACCATATTATCCAATCGAAAATTGCCATCGGCTCTGGTGGCCTCTGGGGTAAAGGTTGGCTCGATGGCACTCAATCCCAATTAGAATTTATCCCCGAACGTCACACCGACTTTATCTTTGCGGTGATCGGTGAAGAGTTTGGCCTGATAGGCAGTATTATCCTGCTCCTGATGTATCTGTACATCATCGGACGCGGCTTAGTCATCGCCTCTCGGGCGCAAACCAGCTTTGCCAGACTCCTTGCCGGCAGTATCACATTGACTTTCTTCGTTTATGTTTTTGTGAATATTGGCATGGTTTCAGGTATCCTGCCTGTGGTGGGTGTACCTTTACCCCTTGTCAGTTATGGTGGCACTTCCATGCTGACATTGATGACAGGGTTTGGCATTCTTATGAGCATTCATACCCATAGACGTTTTGTAGATAGATAATTTTTAGGGACTTCTTAATGCCTATTCTTCGAGCTTGTTTGGCTCCACTGGCAGTGCTTTGCCTCAGTTCATACCTCATTGGCTGCTCAACCGCGAACGAGCCAGCAACAACGACACCGCCACCAAGCGCGGCCGTGACCACACAGGCGCCAACACCTGTATTACCCGAGGCCTTAAAGGCAGAGTTTATTAAAACCCAAATGGCACAAGGCTTTACTCAAGCCGAAGTGGAAAATTTCTTGGCCAAAGCCAACTACAACCAGACTGTTATCGATGCGATTTCTCGCCCTTGGGAAGCTAAGCCTTGGCATCAGTATTATCCAATTTTCCTCACAGAGAAACGCCTCAACGCGGGCCTAGCCTTCTGGAAAAAACACGAGGCGATGATTGCCAAAGCTGCCACTCAATACCAAGTTGAGCCACAAATTATTGTGGCCATTATTGGTATCGAAACCTTCTATGGTCAGTACACGGGCAATTATCCGGTAATCGACGCGCTCTACACCTTAGGGTTTTATTACGAGCCAAGAGCCACTTTCTTTCGCAAGGAATTTGGCGAGCTGATGAAGCTGGTAAAAGAAGAACACTTAGATATCAATAGCCTCAAGGGTTCTTACGCTGGCGCCATGGGCTTTGGTCAGTTTATTCCGTCAAGCTACCGCCACTATGCCGTGGATTTTGATGGCAGCGGCAACCGTGATTTACTCCAGAGTCCAGAGGATGCCATCGGCAGTGTTGCCAATTATTTCCATGAACACGGCTGGCAATTGCACGCGCCCGTTGCGCTTCCTTTAGTGAACAGCAGTCCCAATGCGCCTAAAGCCAAAGTGTGGGCCGGCGAAAAGTTGCAGTACAAGGTTTCTGATATTCTCTCCCCAAGCTTATCGCTGGCCACCGCCCGCGATTTAGATGCCTCGCAAAAGGCCATGCTTATCGAACTGGAACAAGTGGATAGCAAGGACTACTGGTTAGGGCTTAATAACTTTTATGTGATCACCCGTTATAACCGTAGCCCTTTGTATTCCATGGCCGTTTACCAATTTAGCCAACAACTGAAGCAACAACATGACGCTAAGAAATAATCTTTTACAGCTCTTGATGCTCGGCTGCTGTTTTGCGCTTGCGGCCTGCTCGAGTTCTAATTCTGGCTCGGCCAGCGAGAAGAACAAGAACATGGATCCCAACAAGGGCCGCTATGCGCTAAAAAACGATAAGATGCCCATCAATCCACCCAATGTGGACCATGTGCCAAACGCGACCCCAAAATACGAGCCCTACAGCCGTCGCGGTAATAAACCTTACACGGTTTATGGTGAGTCCTATACGGTGTTAGATTCGGGCCAAGGCTTTTCCGAGACTGGCCGCGCCTCATGGTATGGTGAGAAATTCCACGGCTATGAGACATCAAATGGCGAGCCCTACGACATGTATGGCATGTCTGGGGCGCACAAGACCTTGCCTTTGCCAAGCTATGCTCGCGTCACTAATTTAGATAACAATAAGCAGGTCATTATTCGGATTAACGATCGCGGCCCTTTCCATTCGGACCGGATTTTGGACTTATCCTACGCCGCCGCTTATAAGCTGGGCATGCTAGGCACAGGTACCGCGCGAATTAAGCTGGATGTGATCTATATTGGCACTCAGGCCGCGACACAGTCCGCCATCGCCAGTATTCAATCCTCAGGCAATCACTACATACAATTGGTGGCTTCGAAGGATCAGCATAGGCTGAACAAAATGGCGAAGGATCTGGAGAAGAAATATCAGGTCAAGACCCGTGTACAACCGGCAAACAATATGTATAGACTACAGCTCGGTCCAATTGGCCAAACCGAACTAGCCGACCGATTACTCAATAAAGTGAAACAAGACGGTTACCCCGAAGGCTATATGGTTTTGGAGTAGTGACCGCTCACTATAAGATATAGATTTAGCTTAAAAATACCCCAGATGAAGGAACCTTCACTGAAAACCTTTGTCGAAGGGTGGTATACTCGCGAAACTATTTTGCCTTTTCTTTCAATACAACCAAAAAGACGTGCTAAGTTAATGATGAATTTTGTAAAAAGTCCCATTAAAACATTGCTGCTAATTTCGAGTGTTTCTCTTCCTGTTTATGCTGCGCAGCCGATTGTTACCCCTGATGCACCTACAGTTGCCGCCAAGGCTTACGTCTTGATGGATTATTACTCGGGCCAAATCATTGCCGAAGAAAATGCCTACGAAAGCTTAAACCCAGCCAGCTTAACGAAGATGATGACCAGTTACGTGATTGGTCAAGAAATCAAAGCCGGTAACGTATCCCCAGATGATGATGTGACCATCAGTAAAAATGCCTGGTCAAAGAACTTCTCTGACTCATCAAAAATGTTCATCGAAGTGGGTAAAACCGTTAAGGTTTCCGACTTAAACCGCGGCATCATCATCCAGTCGGGTAACGATGCCTGTGTGGCCATGGCCGAACACATTGCTGGCACCGAAGGCGCCTTCGTCGACATGATGAACTCATGGGCGAAGCAGCTTGGCATGCGTGACAGCTACTTCGAAAACTCCCACGGTTTAGACTCTGAAAACCACAAATCAACCGCCTACGATATGGCGTTATTAGGTGCCGCACTGATCCGTGACGTGCCTGAAGAATACCGTGTCTACAGTGAAAAATACTATACCTTCAACGGTATCAAGCAATATAACCGCAACGGTCTGCTGTGGGATAACAGCATGAATGTCGACGGTATCAAAACCGGCCACACCTCTGGCGCGGGTTATAACTTAGTTGCATCTGCCACCAAAGACGGCATGCGTTTAATTTCAGTGGTCATGGGCACCCAGAGTGAAGCCGCCCGTAAAGCCGAAAGTAAAAAGCTACTGACCTATGGTTTCCGCTTCTTCGAAACCGTAACCCCTTACAAGGCAGGCGACAGCTTCGTAACCCAACAAATTTGGTACGGCGATAAGAGCACTGTCGATTTAGGTGTTGCTACTGATACCCCAATCACCATCAGCCGTGGCCGTGCGAAAGACTTAAAAGCCAACTTCGAACTGACTAAGCCACTGGATGCACCACTGAAAAAAGGTGAAACCGTTGGCCGCTTATACTTCCAGTTAGATGGCAAAGATATTGCGCAATTCCCACTGGTTACCCTGCAAGAAGTCAACGAAGGCAGCTGGTTCAGCAAATTAGTTGATTACTTTAAGCAACTGTTTTCTGGTTGGTTTAGCTAATCCGAATCACAAAAACTAAGCCACCTTCGGGTGGCTTAGTTGTTTTTGGGGGAGTATCGCCCTTGAATCGGGTATAATCGTCACCATATAGTTCCCATTAAAATGGTTATAGAGCACGACTATGTTAAACACGAAATTTGATGAACTCATGGAGTTCCCCTGCGCCTTCCCCTTCAAAGTAGTTGGCGATGCCCACGAAGCCTTGACCGACAGAGTCGTTGCCGTAGTGCAAAGACACGCCCCAGGTGATTATTCACCTACGGTTAAGGCCTCAAGCAAAGGTAGCTACTACTCTGTGACCATCCGCGTCACAGTGACCAGCAAAGATCATATTGAGACACTGTACACTGAGCTTGCCGGTATCGAAGGCGTACGCCGCGTACTATAAGTATTCCTCAAGGCCATGAAATGTGATCTGTCTTACATTTATGGTCAGGAGGCGTATAATAGCGCCACTCAATTCTAGGGGAGAGGTTGCCCTTGCAAGACACCACTTTGCATATTCGGCATCTGGGACAACAGGATTACGAGTCTGTGTGGCATGCGATGCAGCATTACACCGACACACGTAACAGCGATAGCCCAGACGAACTGTGGATCGTTGAACATCCACCCGTATTTACCCAAGGCCAAGCAGGTAAAAGCGAACATATTTTGAATCCGGGTGATATTCCCGTGATCCAAGTGGATCGTGGCGGCCAAGTGACGTACCACGGGCCGGGACAATTAGTTGTCTACCCTCTCCTCGATATTAAACGCAGCAAGATTGGCGTCCGTCAGCTCGTGACCCATATCGAGCAAAGCATTATCGATATGCTCGCCAAATATGATATCAATGCCTACGCCAAGGCCGATGCGCCGGGCGTGTATGTGGATGAGCGCAAAGTCGCCTCTTTAGGGCTTCGCATTCGTAAAGGCTGCTCCTTCCACGGCTTAGCACTGAATGTCGATATGGATCTGGCGCCGTTTCGCCGTATTAACCCCTGCGGTTATGCCGGCCTTGAAATGGTGCAATGCAAGGAACTGGGCGGCCCACAAACCGTGATAGAAGCAGGCGACCAACTCATTATTACCCTTAGCCAACTATTGGGCTACCAACAACTAGTTCATCATCAAGGATTAGCAGCGTCATGAATAGGCCTGAACGTTTACAACCCGGAGTCAAATTAAGAGATGCCGATAAGGTCTCGCGCATTCCGGTTAAAATCGTGCCCTCTGAGCGCGAAACCATGTTACGCAAACCCGATTGGTTAAGGGTCAAACTGCCCGCTTCTAACCAACGCATTCTCGAGATCAAGCAAGCATTGCGTTCGAACGGTCTGCACTCGGTCTGTGAAGAAGCTTCTTGCCCTAACTTGGCAGAATGCTTTAACCACGGCACTGCGACCTTTATGATTTTGGGCGCAATTTGTACTCGCCGCTGCCCATTCTGCGACGTAGCCCATGGTCGTCCACTCAAGCCTGATGCGGAAGAACCAGTCAAACTGGCACAAACCATTCGTGATATGAAGCTGAAATACGTGGTTATCACCTCGGTTGACCGCGATGACCTGCGTGATGGCGGTGCCCAGCACTTTGCCGACTGTATCCGTGAGATCCGTAAGCTCAATCCTGAAATTAAGATTGAGATCTTAGTGCCCGATTTCCGTGGTCGTATCGACGCTGCCCTCGACATTCTGTCGACCGAGCCGCCTGATGTGTTCAACCACAACCTCGAAACTGCGCCTATGCATTACCGCAAAGCGCGTCCGGGTGCGAACTATCAATGGTCACTCGACCTACTGAAGCGCTTTAAAGAGCGTCACCCCAATGTGCCGACAAAATCGGGACTGATGATGGGTCTAGGTGAAACCAACGAAGAAATCGCACAAGTGCTGCGTGACCTACGTGAGCACAAGGTCGAAATGTTGACCTTAGGTCAATATCTGCAACCGTCTAAGTTCCACCTACCGGTTGAGCGTTACGTGTCGCCAGCCGAGTTCGATGAGCTTAAAGTCCTTGCCGATGAGCTTGGCTTTACTCACGCCGCCTGTGGTCCATTAGTGCGTTCAAGCTACCATGCAGACCTGCAAGCTCAAGGTAAAGAAGTGAAGTAATCTTCGCTTTATTAAGCCCATAAAAAACAGCGCTAAGGCGCTGTTTTTTTTTATCTTCATCTAAAACCTTAAGCCGTTTCGCTTAAGGCTAAATCCATCAAAATTGCATCTTCTTTGCCATCAGCCAAAGGGTAATAGCCTTTGCGACGCCCGGTTTCGACAAAGCCCCGCTTCTGATAGAGCGCGCGCGCCGCAAGGTTTGATTCGCGAACCTCCAGCATCAGCACCACGGCCTTGGCAGCCTTAGCGCCGTCGATAACCGCCATGAGTAGCAGATGCCCATATCCTCGCCCTTGCTGCTGTGGCGACAAACAAATATCTAGCAGCGTTGCCTCATCGACAATCTGCTGCACAATCGCAAAACCGAGCAACTCGCCATCGTTTTTCATTAACCCAATAACGCGGTACAAGTGGCCAAAACAGTCGGCAAGATTATTCTCACTCATAGGATGGGAATGGGCACTCGCCTCAATGCGCGTCATTTGGCTCACATCCGTTGGTGTCAGGAGCACAATTTGCAACGATTCACTAAGGGTTTTAAGAACTTGATGACTCACGGGACAATCCAAATTAAAAGGCAACTTAAGATAATGTATACAGGGCACGACCCATAGAGGCTTAGGCCGTTAATTGCTGTTCACGCCACTGGCAAATCTGCGTCCACAAGGCACGCTTTGCCTCACTGCGAGACAGTAAGTCCGCTAAGGGATCCGACACTAACCAAGCCACTCTGGGCCTAACCCTGTGGCGGCGTAAATCCCAGACGATGGTTTTGCCCTTATGTGGCTCAGTGTTGAACTCACAGTCGTCCTTACTGATACCGATTAATCCCAGCACGGTTTCGAGTAAAGGCTCGGCGGCGGGCGTCATCTCATCTGCATCCCAAACCACTTGATAAGGTCGCACTTTAGTATCACGAAGCTGCCAGGGAGTAATCTCCATTGCGGCTAAATAGGCTGATTTATTCATGGGATTATTGGGGTTTCATTAGGCACTGACACCGCATAAGGATACCAGCTAAATAGGCTGAATGTTATTGTCTCGAGGCAAGTCCTCATACAAATCCATCCCAACATTCCAATTAAGCCACAGAATTTAATCTGTAAAATCGATTTATAAAATCTATTTTAACCGCTTTAGATGTTTAGCTCATTTGATAAGCTATCCCCATTGAGTAGGACAATAGGAGGAATTTCCATGATTAACATCGGCATCAACCAGAGTCACAGAGAAGAAATCGCTGCTGGGTTAAATCAGTTATTGGCCGACAGCTACAGCCTTTACCTTAAGACCCACAGCTTCCACTGGAACGTCACAGGCCCCATGTTCACGAGCTTGCATTTATTGTTTGAACAGCAATATACCGAGCTTGCCTTAGCGGTCGATTTAATCGCCGAGCGAGTTCGCGCATTAGGCGCAAGAGCCTTAGGATCCTATTCGGCCTATGCCAAGTTGACTGAAATCCGTGAAGATCAAGGTGTCACAAAAGCCGAGACCATGATCCGTGAACTGTTAAGTGACCAAGAAGTGGTGATTAGAAACGCTCGAGCGCTCTATCCCTTGGTTAGCCAAGCCAACGATGAAGCAACGGCAGATTTACTCACCCAGCGCATTCAACTCCATGAGAAAAATGCGTGGATGTTACGTAGCTTATTAAGCGAATAACCCTTTCATCATCCCCAAGCCAAATGGCCGAGCAGTCACGCGCTCGGCCATTTTATTAGGGCGTGTTAACGTTTCGAGATTAGATTTTGTTCGTTCTGGCAAGCACGTGCTCGCGAAACGAGGAATGATGTGTAGTTATTCTACTCAAATGACGAGTGACAAAGAGCAAGAGCTTGCCAGACGAACCCTTCGGGCAGCATTTAGCTGGCTTTTCTGCCGCGTTATCGTCCGTTTATGTAGAATAACTACACTGCACGGACTTTGCCTTGCTTAAAAACCAGCCAAATTGCTGCAAAAACAACCCTGAAACGTCAACACGCCCTAGGCATTTATCGATGCTAAAGCCAATTTAGAGATACTTAAGCCAAGCCTGCTGACTCAGTCCTTTGTAACGGCTAAACCAGCGCACGGGATAATAGAGCAAAGGGATCAAGACTAGGCTTATCAGCCATACCCACCCCATATGCGCTACGCCAAACAGCTCGCCATGGTTTGCGCCAAATACCCATTTAGCCAGCGAATACAGCAACAGCAGCACATATAAGTGCAAGATATAGAAGAACATAGGCACCGAACCAAACACTGCTAACCTCTGCCCCATCCAACCTAATACTCTGCCTGTCGCAAAATAGCGCTCAAACACCACTAAGCCATAGAACATTCCGCCCAAGGTCACCAACAAAAAACTCAGTGATGGCGGATACTTAGTTAGATTAAATACCGACATTAAGGTTTGACCTAAGGTATCGCCAAACTGCCAAGGCAGTGTCTCGCCGTAGAGATTGAATCCACGCAGCAAGCCAAACAGCAGAGCGCAGCCAAGCCCTAACAGTATTAATTTTTGCTGACGCTGCCACGCATCTCCCCCTCGGCCAAAGACGGGGCCTGCTACATAGCCCAATAAAATCACGCCAATCCAAGGTAGCGCTGGGTAACTGATCTTCAGCTTAAGCTCGCCCTCGGCAATCAAATAACCTCGGTCATGTAATATCGTCCACAGACTATAACCCCACTCGTCTGGCGTAAAATGGATAGGTGACAATAGGTTATGGCCAAAGACAATCAATAGCCCGAGTAATGCCATCCACGGCCTTGGGAGCTTGATAAGTGCCGCAAGGGCCAACATGCTCAGTCCTATCACCCAAATAACCTGCAACCACAGGGTGTGATAATTGCCCATCCATGAGAAATTTATCACCAGCACCTCGAGGGCGATTAAGAATAATCCGCGCTTGATTAAAAACTCGCGCGCAGAGCGCGGTTCGCCATAGCCACGATTGGCATAAAGCCAGGCAGAAACCCCAGTTAAAAAGACGAAGACTGGCGCACAAAAGTGCGCTGCAAAACGGCTGACAAACAGCGCCCAGTTGGTTGTGGTTAAATCCATTGGGTCGCTCACCTGCATATGCAGGAAAAACCGCTCCCGCACATGGTCGAGCAACATAATCAACATCACTAAGCCGCGCATCATGTCGATGCTATTGATCCGCTGACGCCCTTGCAGCTGAAGCGTCTCAGGCGAAGCGGCGGGTGTCACAATGGCATTAGAATTCATAGCTAACACTCACTTTAACGTTACGTGGCTCACCCGGCACGGCCCACAGCGCCGAATAACTGCTGGCGATATAATGCTCATCCAGCAGGTTATCGACATTGAGCGCAAGACTTAGGTTTTCGCCAAGCCGAGTAGTGAAGAACATTCCAAGCAACTGATAACTCGGTAATTGAAAACTCGGATCGGCCGAATCGCCCAAGCGAGAGTCCACATAACGCCAACTCAGCCCTAAATGACCGTCGATAGATAGATCATTTAAGTCCTGTTTGAGAATGATACTGCCCGTGTGTTTTGGCACATTGACCAGCGGACTTCCCGCCGGAATTAACACGCCCCAATCTAGATTCAGACTGTCGTTCGCCGTGCGGGTATTCAGGTAGGCATAGGACAAGGTCGCTTGTAAGCTCTCGGTCAATTCAGCCGCGATATCCAATTCAATCCCCGTGCTCTTGGCTTCACCAAGGGTCGCCGAAAAGCCGACATTGACGGGATCTGAGGTCAAGATATTGCTCTTTTGCGCATCAAACCAAGCCAAACTGCCATTGACGGGTAGCTCAAACCAAGTGCTGTTGAACTTAACCCCTAACTCGACGGATTTGCTCTCCTCTGGCTCGAAGGGATTACCCGCATAATCAGTGCCTGAAAGCGGTAAGAATCCTTCCGAATAGGAGCCGTAAACACTTAAGGCCTCAGACCATTGATACACTAATCCGACTTTCGGACTGACTCTGTTATCGCTTTGATCCGACAGACTCGCGTTGACCTGCTCTGCGATTTCTTGGGAATAACGGTCAAACCTTAACCCTAAATGCAGTTTCCAGTGCTCGGTTAACTCCAATTGATCCTGTAAATAGGCGCCCCAGGCATCTTGAGTCTCTCGGTTTTCATACAGCAGACTGACCTCTGGCTGAGCCGCGCCATATTGGGGGGTAAAAATATCGATGGCATAGGCGCCCTTCTGGCCTCGATAACGGTAGAGTCCCGTTTTTAGTCGATAATGATAGGCATCCGTCCCGAGCAGCAGATTGTGTCTTATGCTGCCGGTATCAAACTGGCCACTGAGTTCGGCACGTACTGAATGATCCTCTGAGGCGTAATCTCGATAGCGATGTTGCCGCGTCAGAGTACGGCCATCGTCATATAAGGATTGACGTCCCTTTGCTAATTCTGCATCCGATGAGTAGCCATTCAGACTCGAATCGCGATAGTTATAACCCGCGGTAAGCGACCAATCCTCATTTAATTCATACTCATAGGTAAGTTGATGCCCAGTCGCATCCACTTTAGTTGGCCCATCGTTGGGCTCGCCCAAGTAACGCGAACGGGGCACGGTATTAAAGTCGTTATTGAGTACCACTACACCACGGTCAAATAACTGTTCTTGCTTAAGATATTCAACCTCATACAGGAGCGATGACTTATCGGACAGTTGCCAGCGCAGCGATGGCGTGACGATCTTTTTATCGCTAAACACGTAATCGCGAAAACTGTCATGCTCCTGCCAAGCGCCATTGATCCTAAAGGCCAAGGTATCGGTCAGCCCCGAGGTAAAATCCCCTTCCAACCGATATTGATCGAAACTCCCCGCAGACGCTTTTAAATAGCCTTGCGCCTCGTACTGCGGCTTTTTAGTCACAATATTCACTGTGCCACCCGGCTCCGAGCGTCCATAAAGCGCCGAACCCGGGCCTTTGAGGATTTCCACATAGGCCACGTTCGATAGATCTCTATGACCACTGAATCCTCGGCCACCATTAAAACCATTGATTAAATAGCCCGATGGCATGTTTTCATTCCCAGGAAAGCCCCGTAACGAAAAACTATCCCACAGCCCACCACCGTTGTTTTGCCGCGCGACACTGGCGGAGTAATCCAATAAGTCTTGAAAACGCGTCAGCCCAGTATCTTTAATCAGTTGCTCATCCAGCACAGTAATCGCTTGGGGTAACTCAGTCGCCGGCACATTGCCGCGGTAGGCCTGACGATAATGAATGCTTAAACGCTCGATATCGTCGTCATTAAGTCCGGCGGTATCAGTTGGCACAGCCTCGGCGGCCAATAGGGGAACACTCGCATCCAACGCCAATAACGCCACGCCCAGCACTAATGCCGAGCGCTTGTGGCTCACATAAACAGCCATTTTCACTCCAAAAATAAACAGCATCGGGCACCTTAGTTAAGCTAAGGCGCTCGAAAAATAAGAGAAATAGATAAAAAGCAGGAGTTAGGCTGTTAGCGGCGGCGCGCGGCTATGGAAGTGGCGCCTAAATGGCGTCTTAAAGGAAATAACATCAAACTCAACCGAGATAACACCCTGTTGAGCAACTTGAAAATCTAAAGGAGAGTATGAGAGGGCATGCTGCAATTGATGCTGATGCAAACACAGCGCACAGTGGGCCTTGGTATCATCATTGAGGTGGGAAGCACTGTGCACCGCAAACGCAACAGACAGCAACACTAAGATGGCGGCAAGCCATAGTGCTAATCTGCGCCTTGTTTGCATCACAGAACTCAAACCATACATCCTCAAACCAAAGGGCTTGCGATTGTATGTTAGACACTACGAAAGTTGCAAATACCTTTACTTAACAAATGTAAGCAAATGCGGTGAGAAAATTTATCGCGCGCAAAATAAAACGGCTCGCATATTTCTATGCAAGCCGTTGTTTTATTTGGCAGGGGTGGCAGGACTCGAACCCGCAACCATCGGTTTTGGAGACCGCTGTTCTACCAATTGGAACTACACCCCTGTTGACGTGGGGCATTATGCTAAAAGCACTCTCAAAGGTAAAGGACTTTTTATGACAAACTTAATTAACTGAGGAATTTTCAAACAAGTTTGCCATCTACTGTTGATTTAATTGGCATAAAGCTGAAAAAGTCAGCATGTATGCTCAGTGCAGAGCGTTAAAAACCCGCCTGCAACTGAGCAAACATTAAGAAACGATGCTCTCTATGGCAAAAAACTAACAAAAGAGTCGTGAAAATGCCTTAAAAGATGAATTTAAGCGCAGTAGGTCCCATACACTCGCAACTAAATCCCCTCGCTGATGGTTAATCATCAAGGGTTGAGATAAAAATCCGCCGCAAATCATTGTCCCAAAGCTGGATAATCTTGCGGGTCTTATCCTTATTCCAAAAACACTTACCAAACAGGATAAGCCCAGCGCCCTCTAAATCCCGTTTATCTTCGATATTAAAGCGCTTAAACAATTTAGTTTTGACGGCCTCAATAGGAATACCTATGTCTTTACTGTCGGCGGGATTGAGCCAAGATAACGTCGGGTCGCTATGAGAGATAGTACCCCAGTACATATGGGGTTTGTTATCCGTCGGATCCGCATCGGCAAAATTCACAAACAAATTCTTCGCCCGCCAGCGGTACTTTCGCTCATCATCGGTGTAAACCCAAAGATCCGAAGCCGCCAAATCCGAGCCGCGCAGCAGGCTATGGAGTAACTTTTCTAGCCCTTGGCTCGGAGTACACTTTGCCGTGATGGCTATCTCGGGCTTATCGGCCGCCACTTGATAGTCAGCTTTGGGCTCCTGTACTGACGCTAATGGCTCGGTATCATTTTCAAGTTCACTTTTGGCTCCAACCTCTTGCTCTTGGGAAGCCCTGATTTTGTGCGCTGAGTTAGAGGGTCTCTTATTACTGGGATTAACCGAAAAATCGATAACCAAGGCATCGGCGTCGAGCAGTTGTTGCTGCACTTCGAGGGCATCTTGTTCTTCACGGGACTTTTGCGCCGACGGATTAAATTCGATGCAATCGAGCTCATGATAACGGGAGCCAAAACAGGCGGCCCTACCATCCTTAGATGCTTTACGAAAATAGGCTTTGCCGTAGCAGGCGGGGCAATATAAATGCTGGCGCAAACGCTCAATCTCAGCCTCGGGTAACTGCTGAAACTTGAACACACTGTAGGTGACACCAGCCTGAGCATGAGGATTGAGTCGTAATGGCGACGAAGCGTGCTCTGCCGCTGCCTCGGTTGTGAGTACACAAATCGCGTCCAACATCTCTTGCCCCCTAATCCTTATCTTTACGGCCTTATCTCAAGTCTTAAGCTGGATGAAAATAGCTCGCGAGTCGTGCGGCTAAACTCGGCGGCAATAAGGGTTTATTACCGACGGTCGTTTTGCCATAAAAACCTTGCAGCTTGTCGATTAACTGCCAAAAACAGAGGTTTGCCGCCAATGTATCGAGGGCGGCGTACTGAATTTGCGCTTGGGATAAAGGCACCTGTTGCCAATTCGAGAGGGTAATTTTTTTAGGTTTATCGATACGTTTATGCAGTAATGCCGCCACCAATTGCCGCGTCCCCATTTCCTTCCCAGCGCCGAGCTGCGCCATCGCCCAATTCAAATCGAGTCGAGGGGAGACCTGAATATCCCAATCCCGTTTCAGTGCTTGGCCATCGCCCCTTAATCCAATCCCCACTTTGAGGATCCGCTCATTTTCGAGCAAAGGTTTGAGCTCGGCGAGCCTCTCACCCAATACCGCCCGCTGAAATAAATAGCAGGTATCTGAGGTCGCCAATTGCACTAAGCTCAAGGGATGTTGAACACCCGGCTCAAAGCTTGCCCGCGTTTCGGTATCAAACCCCAGCACAGACTCACTGCTAAGTTGTTGTAATGCGGTGGCAAGCGTATCGGGCGTGACTAATTCCACCCGCATTTCGTCCCGCATTTCGCCCTTTATATCCACCAGCGACAGTGGTACGAGGTTTGCCAGCTCGGCATCGGTTAATCGCGTCGTTAAGGCGATTTTTTGCTGAAACCATTGGAACTTAAGTTGCGAATCGGCTGCCGATAAGTCCCCCGCTTGGGACTCGGCTAACCCAGCCAGATATTGACTCCCAGCTTTATCCATCGCCGCGATAAGCTCGTCGGCATGTTCGCCTAATTCCTGACGCAGCCAAGCCAACTTATTGGGAGAAAGGCAATAACGCATTAATTGCATACTTCGTCCTTGAGCGTTGAAATAATCGCAGCGAGCACCTTAGCACTCGCGCAACTCGGGTTAGCTGATCAGCAATAAAGGATCAAAAAAGGATCAGCTACGCAGCTTTTGGAATCCTGTCATCAGCAGTACCGCCACCGCGCCCGCCGCGATGCCAAAGAGCGCGTTAAGAATGCTTGGCGTCAGTAACCCAAGCACTGGGCCGACAACGGCAATGGTTTCCACAAATTGCTCGGCATGGTGGATTTGCTCGCCGATCCAATGTAATCCATGGGTTAGAATGCCGCCGCCCACCATAAACATGGCGGCAGTACCGATAATGGTTAAGCTCTTCATCAACACGGGCGCCGCACTCAGTAAGCCAAAGCCCAACTTACGATTAAAGCGAGTAAAACTCGACTCGCCCTGACGCTGGCTCAGATACAGACCCGCATCGTCCATTTTGACAATCGCCGCCACCAAACCATAAACGCCTATGGTCATCACAATACCAATAATCGCGAGGGTAAAAAATTGCGTCGTCAGCGACTTATCCGCAACTATGCCTAAAGTGATGGCGATAATTTCTGCCGACAGCACAAAGTCGGTGCGAATTGCGCCCTTCACTTTTTCCTTCTCATAGGCCGCCAGATCGCTTATCTCGGGTAAGTCAGATTCGGCCTGCTCTGCATGTTTGTCTTTGCGATGGCTATAACTGTGGTGTAATTTCTCAAAGCCTTCAAAACATAAAAACAAGCCGCCGAACATCAACAAGGGCGTCACAGCCCAAGGAATAAAGGCGCTGATCAACATGGCCGCCGGCACTAAAATCAATTTATTGCGAAACGAACCTAAGGCGACCGCCCAGACCACGGGTAATTCACGGTCGGCACTCACGCCTGTCACTTGCTGGGCGTTTAAGGCCAAATCGTCCCCTAATACCCCGGCGGTTTTCTTGGCCGCGACCTTACTCATCACCGCCACGTCATCCAAAATGGATGCAATATCGTCGAGTAAGGTTAATAAACTCGCCCCTGCCATACATGCTCCCTTAAACAAATAATGCTGTTTTTATCAATTCTGCTTTTGCCATAGTAACTTAGTTAGATTAAGCCCGCCTAGCGAATCGTCAATAGCGAAATAGGCTTTATCTTAGGCACATCACTTATTTTAACGAGTTCGCTTAGTGATTAAATCTGTAAGCACATTAAGCAGGACACTACATAAGATCACCGCCCAAGATCACAGCTACAGTGCAATAGCACCACACACTTTGATGGAAAAGAGTATACTAAGCCCAGAATTTTTTACTCATTTGCCATTACAGGATGTCAACATGACTCAAGATGAAATGAAAAAAGCCGCTGGCTGGGCTGCTCTCAAATACGTTGAGAAAGACAGCATTGTGGGTGTAGGCACTGGCTCAACCGTCAATCACTTTATCGATGCCCTCGCCACCATGAAGGCCGATATTGAAGGTGCGGTATCAAGCTCAGAAGCCTCAACCCAAAAAATGAAAGCCCTTGGCATCCCAGTTTATGACTTAAACAGCGTCGATAAATTATCTGTGTATGTCGATGGTGCCGATGAAATCAACGGCCATATGGACATGATCAAAGGCGGCGGCGCGGCATTAACCCGCGAGAAAATCGTTGCGGCTGTGGCTGAAAAGTTTGTCTGTATCGTGGATAACACTAAACAAGTGGATATTTTGGGTGAATTCCCACTGCCCGTTGAAGTGATCCCAATGGCGCGTTCTTACGTGGCCCGTGAACTCGTCAAACTCGGCGGCGACCCAGTGTACCGTGAAGGCGTTGTGACTGATAACGGCAACGTAATCCTCGACGTTTACAACCTTAAGATCATCAATCCTAAGGAATTAGAAGAGAAGATCAACGCCATCGTCGGCGTAGTGACTAACGGTTTGTTCGCGAAACGCGGCGCCGATGTGTTACTGGTTGGCACCCCTGAAGGCGTGAAAACCTTTACCGCTTAAGGCAAGGTGAGTCGAAAGACTCCCATGCGAGAAACAAAAATGCCAGTGCAACTGCACCGGCATTTTTTATGACCCTCATTTTTTATAACACTAAGGCCATTAAGCGATTACCACACTCGAGCTACTAAGCCCTTGAGGTAAAAACCTTCAGGGAAGGCACTACCAATCGGGTGATCACTCGCCTGACTTAAACGCTCGATAAATTGGATCTCACGCTTAGCATCCAGTGCCGCATCGGCAACGATTTTTTGGAACAGATCCGCAGGCATCAATCCCGAGCAAGAGAAGGTCAACAGCACCCCGCCCGGATTTAATAATTGTAGCGCAATCATATTGATATCTTTATAGCCACGACAGGCGCCATTGAGCTGCGACTTATTGTCGGCAAACTTTGGCGGGTCGAGCACGATCACATCGAAGGTTTTACCCTCATCGCGGTACTGACGTAACAGCTTAAACACATCGGCTTCGTTGTAATGCACATTATCATCATTTAAGCCATTGACTCGCATGTTCAAACGCGCGGTATCGAGGGCAAGTGCCGACACGTCGACGTTTTCAATGCTGGCGGCGCCCGCCTTAGCGGCATACAGGCCAAAGGTGCCCGTGTAGCAAAAACAGTTCAGCACCGATTTGCCCTTCACAAACCGCGCGGCCATGGCACGGTTGTCGCGCTGGTCGAGGTAGAAACCAGTCTTATGACCCTTAGTCACATCGACGGCAATCTTGATACCGTTTTCTTCAATAATGACGGGCATTTCAGGCAGCGTGCCATGGAGCAGTCCCATGGTAGAGGCTAAGCCTTCTTTCTTACGGGAATCGACATCTGAGCGCTCGTAAATCGCGCAATCGGGATACAGCTCGGCGAGCACATCGACAATAGTGTCACGCCATACATCGGCGCCCATGCTCAGCAATTGGCAGACCAACACATTAGCGTATTTATCAATGGTGATACCGGGCAGACCATCGGACTCGGCGGCAATTAAGCGGTAACCGGTTAAGCCTTGCTCACGAATCAGATCGTCGCGTCCCGCTTGGGCGCGCAGAATACGGCGCTTAAAAAACTCACGGTCAATTTCTTCTTCGCGATCGAAAGTCCAAATCCGCACTTGGATTTGAGACTCAGGAGACCAAGCACCACGGCCCAACCAATGACCATCATGGGCAACCACATCGACGGTATCGCCCGCTTCGAGTTTACCTTTAACGTTGTGGATCCCGTTGGAAAAAACCCAAGGATGACGACGCTCAAGGGACTTTTCGCGACCGGGTTTAAGTTTGATTCTGACTGCCATAGTACCGCCTTAAAAAAGTACCGCCTTGCTAAATTGAACCGCCACAACAAACTGCGTTAAGTTCGTCAGGCGCCGTCTTCAAAAAATGGAAGCGGATAATATACCTAATATCGTTTGAGCGCGAGCCATCCACAGTAAACAACGCGCGTCCACCGTCAACAACGCGCAATAGTGCCGCGCTAAGTGATGGCGATCATAGCTTAGTTTTCGCCGCAAAACCCACTTGTCACAGCCGATTTTTGGCAAACCAGCACGATTTTCGACGAGATAAACAGGATTTCGCTGAAAGATATTCTAGCCCCTTAAGGTCTTATCCCAGTAACAGGACTTAAGCAAAAGCTGCACAAGCAACTAGGCTTATTCCTGTGTTTATCCATCCGCTTTATATGCTGCCTATTGGTGCTGTCGTTATAAAAGCAAGCTAATCAACAAGATGACTCATGTAGTCAGAATGCAAAGGAAGAGACCATGAATAAGAAAGCCCAAACCGCACTTTCAGGTGCAGCACTTGCTATGGCCATGGCCGGTATGGCAAGCCAAGTGAATGCAGCAGAACCTATGACCAGCGCAGACAGTAGCGACCTCGTCCACTGTTATGGCGTGAATACCTGTAAAGGCCATAACGACTGTAAAACCGCAGACAATGCCTGCGCCGGACACGCCAGCTGTAAAGGCAGTGGATTTGTGGCTATGCCATCCAAGAGTTGTGGTGATGTCGGTGGCAAAGTGGCCGATGATTGGGTGGGCAAAATCGCCAATACCGAGCTAGTGCACTGCTATGGCATTAATACCTGCAAAGGCCATAATGACTGTAAAACAGCAGACAATGCCTGCGCCGGACACGCCAGCTGTAAAGGCAGTGGTTTTGTAGCTACCCCAGCGAAAGCCTGTGGCGACTTAGGTGGCAAGGTCGGCGCCTAAGGCTTATCCGCAAGCTTGGTACAGAGGAAGAAGCGGTCGGAATCTGGGCCGCTTCAGCCACTCAGTCATCATGAGGTTGATACATGGATAAACAGCGTCTCACTCACCCTACCCTAGGTTTTGGTTTAGGGCTGCGAACCCAGCACTTCGACCATGTGCTTAGGCATCAACCCGAGGTCGACTGGTTCGAGATACTCTCGGAAAACTTTATGGTCGCGGGCGGAAAACCCCGCTATTACCTGAGTGAGATTGCCGAGCGTTATCCGCTGGTGATGCACGGCGTTTCTTTATCCATCGGCAGCACAGATCCGCTGAATATGGATTATCTCAAGGCGCTCAAACAACTCGCGAATGAAGTGCAGCCCCAATGGATTTCGGATCATATTTGCTGGACCTCCATTCACGGCATCAATAGCCATGACTTACTGCCCCTACCCTACACCGAAGAAACCGTGAGACACGTGGCCGAGCGCATCGGCATAGTGCAGGACTTTTTAGGCCGCCGCATTCTAATGGAGAACGTCTCCAGCTATTTGTCCTACCAAGACTCCACCATGAATGAGTGGCAATTTGTTAATGCGGTAGCCGAGGAGGCTGATTGCCTATTACTGTTAGACATCAACAACATCTATGTCAGCGCCCGTAACCATCAGTTTCCCCCTGAGGATTATCTGCTGCAAATCGCGCCTAACCGGGTGCAACAATTTCACCTAGCGGGCCACTCGGATTACGGCGACTATGTTATCGACACCCATGATCACGACGTTTGCCCCAGTGTCTGGGAGCTGTATCGGCAGGCATTAACCCGCTTTGGTGGTGTCAGCACTATGATTGAGCGCGATGCCAATATCCCCGAATTTAATGCGTTAGAAGCCGAGTTAGCAATTGCCCGCAACATCGCCCGCACCAGCTTAGGTGAGTCCCACCCTCTGGTTTACAGACCGCGGCAGGAGACGGTGGCATGAGTCAACTTCGCGAGATCCAACAGCAATTTATGGATTATCTGCTGGCAAGCGCCGCCCAAACGCCAATACCAGAAACCATAGAGAAACCCTTTAGTGACAAAGTTGCCGAGCAAGGCGGCGTTGGCCGAGATATCCGCATGCAGATTTACGCCAATGCCTATCGCATTCGCTTAACCGAAGTCCTCGATACCGACCATGAAATACTCGGTCTGTATTTAGGCGATGACTTATTCGCACGCATGGCCAATGGCTATATCGCCCACCAGCCCTCACGTTTTACTTCGTTACGCCAATTTGCCGATGCCCTGCCCGGCTACTTAGCCAGCGACGCTTTTTTTAGTCAGTATCCGATTATCAGCGATATCGCGAGATTCGAGCGCCGCCTACTCAATGCCTTCGATGCTAAAGATGAACAGCGCGCAAGTTTTGCGGCGCTGCAATCCTTACCCGCCGATGCTTGGCCCTATTGCCAACTGCGTTTTCACCCTAGCGTGCAGCTTTTTGAGTGTGCCAGCAATGCGGTCGAAACCTGGCAAGCCTTAAAGCATCAACAAGTCCCACCCGCGCCCGATTATCAAGGTAAACACGCTTGGTTACTCTGGCGCGGCGAGAATCGTTTAACGGAGTTTATCTCCCTTGCAGAATACCAATTAGCCTTAATTCAAGGATTTATTCACGGCGCCAATATTGCCGAGCAATGTGAATTGATGCTGAACTTTTTTACGCCAGAAGAGGCCATGCAGCAGCTGTTGCAAGCGCTGCAAGCTTGGTTTCAATTAGGCTTGATATTGAGTGTTCAGCCGAACGATTAAGGCATCTGCCGTTATGTACAGCTAGCAACTGCTCTAACCGCTAACGCCGCAGTGCCAACTCCACTATCACGGGCGCATGGTCGGTACTATAGGCATCGCGCTCATATTCGGGCCTGACTAAGTGTCTATCGCAGGTCTGATAATCCACCACCTGCGCCAAACTGCGGCTATCGCTGGCATCAAACTCATTGGAGAGCAACACATAATCCAGCACTGATCCTTTAGGACCATAGTAATGGGTGGGCGACCTATGCTCACGGTAATGGACGGCGTTATCGGCTAAATTGGCTTCGATAAACAGCTCATAGGCATCTTGTAATCGATAGTGGGCAAATACTTGCGCTAACGCCGCATCGGATAAATGCCCAAGCCCTGCGGCTTTAATATCGTTACTGTGCAGCGCTTCGCCTTGGAGCGTTAACGCATCCAGCGCGCCTAAGGACAAACTATCGTTAAAATCCCCCATCAGGATCACTGGATATTTGGCACTCTGTCTTCTGGCGAGTATGGCATGGAACAGCAACGCCGCCTCGGCGCCCCGCTGCATGGTCGAGGCCCAGCGACCAAGAGCTTGTTCGGTTAATAGCTTAGTCTCGGCGTGTAACTTAAGATCCGACGGCGCATTTAACGACAAGCCCAAGGGATGCGGCTCTAAGGCCAATCCTGGCCGCTTAGATTTAAAATGCACCACATAGCAATCACAGGGGCCAATCTGCGGCACCGCCACTGTCGCCCGTAACACTTTACGGCTAAAGCTAAATTCGCTCGACAGACCCATCGCCGCCACTAAGTGCACCTCTGGTTCGATAGCGTGTACCTCAAGGATAGGGAAGCGAGACGCTAACGCCACCACAGGGCTTTGGTAGATATAGTCACTGACTAAGGTCGCACTATCGACCACCGCAAAGTGAGTGAGTCCCTGCTGCAACGCAAGCTGGCGTAACGGTTCGGGGCTAAACACCTCCTGAAACCCGACAATATCCGGATGATGTTGATTCAATAACTCGCTAAACCACTGGCACTTTTTCTGCCATTGGCCGTGGCTATAGATATTCTCAAAATCGTAAAAGGCAGAGGGCGGCTCGATAAAGTTAAATAGATTCACGGTCGCAATTTTGATATTCGATTGTGTTGTATTCGCCGAGCTCGACGGTTCTGGGGAATGCTGCGCCACAATATGATTCCTCTTAAGCCAAATCATCGCTATCAATAAGCGATTTAAATAGATGCAGACTCGAAACGGTTACTCGCCCAAAGCTTAGGCGATAGACACACTCTTACCCCATCAGAAACAAGGTTATACCTAAATCGATCTCAGCATCAATCAGCCGTGTTATTGCTCACTTACCATTGACGCCGCTATCAGCTTAATAGCCGATATCATTGGGCATCTCGTCCATTTAATATTGCGACTATATTACTCGATTTACCAACGGCATAGGTCGGTTACAGTGAACAGAATAGTTACAACGTCCTTAGAGATGCAGTGGTGGCGCACAGGTTTGTGCGATAGCTTAAAACCACAATCGGAAGGCAAGGCACTATCAAACTTATCGCTTATTTCCCCCATCAGGTTGAGGTCGGATATTTGCGCCAGTTCATAAATTTGTTGTTTATTAATAAAATGATAAGAATAAAACCCTAGGGTAAGTTACGCTTTTATTAGCCGCATTTTGATTTAACACCTGCCTCACAGGAATCGCCCATTAACGGGCGAACAAGCTGCTGCCATAACAATATCGACAAAGGTTTAGAGGTTTTTATGTGGTTTCATTCCAAACTCAAAGCAGAAAACGAAGCGCTTAAACAGCGGCTGATGGATCAACAACACAGACACGAATTGGAAATTGAAGAGTTAAAAAACATGGCCCGAGAAAACGAGGCCATGCAGCAACAGTCCCGTCAGCATATTGATCTGTATAGCGAAGTCATCGCCTGCCAAAACCAAGGCGGCGAGATGCTAAATGCAGTGAGAGAAGGCCTAGCCAGCAGCGCCGAATTACTCACAGAAGAACAGGCTGCGCTGTCTGAATTAGATAAAATATTTGATCAAACACGGGTAGCAATTGCCAATTTAGGCAGCCGCGCGACTGACATCAACGAGCAAGCCACCAACAGTATGGATGCCGTAACCGAGCTGAATAACACTACCTCATCGATTAATCAGTTTGTCTCCGCCATTCAAGGCATCTCAGAGCAAACCAACCTACTCGCCCTCAATGCCGCCATCGAAGCGGCTCGTGCGGGAGAAGCGGGCCGAGGCTTTGCCGTGGTCGCCGACGAAGTCAGGCAATTAGCGAGCAAGGCCCACGAGGCCAGTAGCCAAATTGAAAAACTGGTAAAGCAGATTGTGGCACAGGCGTCGAATATCAAAGAAATTGTGCATAACAATCAAAACAGTGCCCTCGATGTCGCCTCTTCTTCGACTCAAATCGGCCAAGTGGTTGAAGATGTACTTCAACGTTCTCACAAAATGCAGCAGGTGATCCACAATGCGGCGACCGCATCTTTTTTAAATACCACTAAACTCGACCACGCGGTATGGAAGAGCCATGTGTATCAATTAATTGAGAAGAATCAACATAACCACAGTGTGAACTCCCATACAGAGTGCCGCTTGGGTCAATGGTATTTCAAAGGATTTGGCGCGGAAAATTATCAGCATTTAAGCAACTTTAAAGCCCTCGACGCTCCCCATAAGGCTGTGCACGATGCGGGTAAAGCGGCGCTGGCTGCAAAACAGAAAGGCAACTTAGCAGACATGGTAAAGCAGTTACATGCTATGGAAGACTCGAGTATGCGGGTTGTGGCTTGCCTCGATAATCTACTGCGAGATGTGTATCGCCAGTAACTCGCGAGTGTCAGCAGAGATGAGCGCCCTTGGGCGCTCTTTTTATTGCTAAGTCTCTCTTCCCTTCCCGCTCCTGCACTCGTAGTAAGGGAAATTCACTATCTATTTGCCGTTGCCTGCAAGAGCCATTGCGCCATCAAAGCCTACAAATACCCCAGAGCCTCCTTGATAGCCTAGGGCTTATCAACTTTACTTCATTGAGAGCATGCAGTGAGACTTGCTGATAACAGTTTCATTTTTGGGATTATTAATGAAGTTTGCCACACATCTACTCGTCATGATTTGCCTGTGTATTCTTCCGTATCGAGCGCTTGCCGCCCTCAGTATCTATACCGAAGAATGGGCTCCCATTAGCTTTTCAGTCGACGGTAAACCCGATGGTTTAGCGGTGCAAGTGGTGCAAGAAATTCAAAAGCGCGTGAATAATCAGGATCCCATCAAGGTCGTTCCCTGGGCACGCGGATGGAAAATCATGACAGAACAGCCTAATACTGTGCTGTTTGCCATGACCAGAACGCCTGCACGGGAACAACTGTTCAGCATGATTGGTCCTATCGCCACCGGGACCATTAACTTCTACGCCCTAAAAGACAGTCAACTCAAGATTAACTCGATTGATGATGCCAAGCAGGCGAAGGCCGTGGGGGTGTATCGCTCTTCCGTGGAAGAGCAATTATTAATGGATCATCAGTTTATGAATATTGCGCCCTCTACCACGCCGCTACTGAGCGCAAAGCAACTAATGAAAAAGCGTATCGATTTATGGTGCAATACTAACCTCACCGCACCGAGTATTCTCGCCGAAGCGGGCGCGAGTATGGATGACGTCAAATCCCTCTACACGATCAACGAAAATCATCTGTACATTTCTTTTTCGAAGGGAACACCAACGGAGGAAGTCGATAAGTGGAAAGAGGCACTTATCAACATCAAGGCCGATGGCACCTTTGCACAAATCTATCACCGCTGGCTGCCCAATGACGCGCCGCCAATGGAAACCGAGCGCGTTGGACAATAAAGCTATAGCGCAACGTATTGAGCACAAAAACAAAGGCCGGATAACTAGGTTATCCGGCCTTTTGATGACAGAAGCTTAGGCTTATTTTGCCAATACGCGCTGATGCAGCTCTTGCACTGACGTCACGTTAGTGCGGTCGTCCGCAGCGTGTGCCATACAAGTGGCGAATGCTGCGTTCATGGTCGTGGTATAGTTCACTTTGTAACGCAGTGCACCGCGACGTAATTGACGAGAGTCTTCAATCGCTTGACGGCCTTCGGTGGTGTTCACGATATAGGTGTATTCACCGTTCTTGATGCGGTCAAGAATGTGTGGACGGCCTTCGTGTACCTTGTTCACTAAGCGTGGGTTGATACCCGCTTCACCTAGGATAACCGCAGTACCGTGGGTGGCATCGATTTGATAACCCAGCTCAATCAACTTAGCGGCTAAGTCGGCAACACGTTTCTTGTCGCTGTTACGCACAGACAAGAGAGCACGACCAGACTTAGGCACTTCAGAAGTCGCACCTAACTGCGCCTTAGCATAGGCTTCGGCGAAGGTATCGCCCACGCCCATCACCTCACCTGTTGAGCGCATTTCTGGGCCTAACAGTGGGTCAACGCCAGGGAACTTGTTAAATGGCAGTACCACTTCTTTCACTGAGTAGAAAGGTGGGATCACTTCTTCAGTAAAGTTTTGCGCCTTCAAGCTTTGACCCGCCATCACACGGGCGGCAATCTTAGCTAACGGCACGCCTGTCGCTTTCGATACGAATGGCACGGTACGCGCTGCACGTGGGTTAACTTCAATCATGTAGATTTCGTTATTCTTCACGGCAAACTGTACGTTCATCAGACCGACAACACCCAGCTCCATCGCCAACTTACGCACTTGCACGCGCATTTCGTCTTGGATAGCTTGGCTTAAGGTGTAAGGAGGCAGCGAACAGCCAGAGTCACCTGAGTGAACACCCGCCTGCTCGATATGCTCCATAATCGCGCCGATAACTACGGTTTCACCGTCACATACTGCGTCGATATCCACTTCGATAGCATCGTCTAGGAAGTGGTCTAACAGTACTGGCGAAGCGTTAGATACGCTTACCGCTTCGTTGAAGTAGCGCAGTAAATCCTGTTGGTCGTAAACGATTTCCATCGCGCGGCCGCCCAGTACGTAGGATGGACGAACAACTAATGGATAACCGATACGCTCGGCGGCAATCACAGCACCTTCAACGGTGGTGACTGTATCGTTTTCAGGCTGCTTCATTTCCAGACGTTGAATCGCTTGCTGGAAACGCTCACGGTCTTCAGCACGGTCAATCGCATCTGGGCTAGTACCAATAATTGGCACACCCGCCGCCTCAAGGGCGCGAGCCAGTTTCAGCGGAGTTTGACCACCGTACTGCACGATAACGCCCTTTGGCTTCTCGATACGGACGATTTCTAACACGTCTTCTAAAGTAACAGGCTCGAAGTACAGACGATCTGAAGTGTCGTAGTCGGTAGAAACGGTTTCAGGGTTACAGTTCACCATGATGGTTTCGTAACCGTCTTCACGTAGGGCTAATGCCGCGTGCACACAGCAGTAATCGAATTCGATACCTTGACCGATACGGTTTGGACCACCACCTAACACCATGATTTTCTCACGGTCAGATGGGTTCGCTTCACACTCTTCCTCATAGGTTGAGTACATGTAAGCGGTGTCGGTGGCAAATTCAGCCGCGCAGGTATCTACGCGCTTGTAAACTGGGTGGATATCGAAACGGTCACGCAGTTTACGGACTTCAGTCTCGTTTACGCCAAGGACCGCTGCCAGACGCGCATCGGCAAAGCCTTTACGCTTAAGCTTACGCAGCAGCTCTTCGTTAAGACCGGCTAAACCGCCTTCGGCCACTTGGCCTTCCAGCTTAATCAGCTCTTCAATCTGGACTAAGAACCATGGGTCGATGTTGGTTAAACGGAAGATTTCATCCAGGGTTAAACCCGCACGCATAGCGTCGGCAATGTACCAAATACGGTCACAGCCTGGCTCTTTCAGCTCGAGGCGAATGCGCGCTAAGGCATCGGGTTTGGTTAAGTCAGTGATTGGGTCAAAGCCGTGACGGCTCACTTCTAAACCGCGCAGGGCTTTTTGCAGTGACTCTTGGAAAGTACGGCCAATTGCCATCACTTCGCCCACTGACTTCATCTGCGTGGTTAGGCGATCGTTTGATCCGGCAAATTTTTCAAAGTTAAAGCGAGGTACTTTAGTCACGACGTAGTCGATGGCTGGCTCGAATGACGCTGGCGTACGGCCACCAGTAATGTCGTTCATCAGCTCATCGAGGGTGAAACCGACCGCTAACTTGGCGGCGATTTTCGCAATCGGGAAGCCTGTCGCTTTAGACGCCAGTGCCGATGAACGTGATACGCGTGGGTTCATCTCGATGATCACCATACGGCCATCTTTCGGATTGATACCAAACTGTACGTTCGAACCACCGGTTTCAACACCAATCTCACGCAGTACTGCCATAGAGGCGTTACGCATCAGTTGGTATTCTTTGTCTGTCAGGGTTTGTGCTGGCGCAACGGTAATAGAGTCACCAGTGTGCACGCCCATTGGGTCGAAGTTTTCGATAGAACACACGATGATACAGTTGTCGTTACGGTCACGAACCACTTCCATCTCGTATTCTTTCCAACCGATTAAGCTCTCGTCGATGAGCAGCTCTTTGGTTGGCGATAAATCTAAACCTTGAGAACAGATTTCTTCGAACTCTTCCTTGTTGTAGGCGATACCACCGCCTGAGCCACCCATAGTGAATGATGGACGGATAATACAAGGGAAACCAACGAGGTCGAGCACGCCATAGGCTTCTTCCATGCTGTGGGCGATGCCCGCGCGTGGACACTCTAAGCCAATGCTCTTCATGGCTTTGTCGAAGCGGCTACGGTCTTCTGCTTTATCAATCGCATCGGCGGTTGCACCGATCATTTCAACGTTGAATTCAGCCAGTACGCCTTTGGCTTCAAGCTCAAGGGCGCAGTTCAGCGCGGTTTGACCGCCCATGGTTGGCAGAATCGCATCAGGACGTTCTTTAGCGATAATGTTACGTACCACTTCCCATTGGATTGGCTCGATGTAAGTGGCATCGGCCATTTCAGGGTCGGTCATAATGGTGGCAGGGTTAGAGTTCACCAGAATGACGCGGTAACCTTCTTCACGCAGGGCTTTACAGGCTTGAGCGCCTGAATAGTCGAACTCACACGCCTGACCAATGACAATCGGGCCTGCACCTAGGATAAGAATACTCTTTATATCTGTACGTTTTGGCATTGCTTCTCTCTTCTCCTAGCTTGCGTATTACTTAGCGTTCTGACGGTATTGTTCAATAAGCTCGATAAAGTGATCGAACAGTGGGGCCGCATCGTTCGGACCAGGGCTCGCTTCAGGGTGACCTTGGAAGCTGAACGCAGGTTTGTCCGTCAGATGGATACCTTGCAGTGAACCATCGAACAGTGACTTGTGGGTCACTTTGATATTGGCAGGTAATGTGGCTTCATCGGCAGCAAAACCGTGGTTTTGGCTGGTGATCATCACGTTACCTTTTTCGATATTGCTCACTGGGTGGTTAGCACCGTGGTGACCAAACTTCATCTTTAAGGTTTTCGCGCCTGATGCCAATGCCAGTAATTGGTGGCCTAAACAGATACCAAAAATCGGCGTATCGGTTTTCAGGATTTGTTGAATCGCTTCGATGGCGTAATCACATGGCTCTGGGTCACCAGGGCCGTTAGAGAGGAACACACCGTCTGGGTTCATCGCTAACACTTCAGCAGCCGATGTTTTTGCAGGAACCACTGTGACATCACAGCCACGGTCAACCAACATGCGCAGGATGTTTTGCTTAACGCCGTAGTCATAGGCAACCACTTTGTACTTCAGCGCTTCAGCTGGCGTGTCTTCAGGCAAACCGCCCACCAAACGCCAACTACCTTTACGCCATTGATAGGCCGTCTCGGTAGTCACTTCTTTCGCTAAATCCATGCCCTTTAAACCCGGGAAGGCTTTAGCAGCAGCAAGTGCTTTGGCTTCATCTAAGTCAGCACCCGCCATGATGCAACCCGCTTGGGCACCTTTTTCACGGAGGATTCGAGTTAATTTACGAGTATCGATATCTGCTATGCCAACAACATTGTTTGCTTTGAGATAATCGCTGAGAGTTTGTTGATTACGGAAACTACTTGCTATAAGCGGAAGATCGCGAATGATTAAACCACAAGCATGAACCCCATTGGATTCGACGTCTTCATTATTGGTACCAGTATTACCAATGTGGGGGTAGGTTAAAGTTACAATCTGGCGTGAATAAGAGGGATCAGTTAAAATTTCTTGGTATCCAGTCATCGAAGTGTTAAAAACAACTTCACCAACAGAGAGACCATCGGCACCTATCGCTGTGCCAGTGAATACGGTTCCATCTTCGAGTACGAGTAAGGCAGACTTTGTCAACGCGACCTCCATAAAGAGCCAAGCCACTGAAATATAATGTTTTTATGTTGTATTAAGATACCAATTTCCGCTGATTTACGAAATTTTGACAAATTCCAGCGAGTTTACAGGATAAACTCGAACTCGTCTACACTTTGGCATCTGAGTGCAAAAAAAAACGCCAAATGGCGTTTTTTATTTTAATTCAAACCTAATACCTGCTGCATGTCATACAGACCCGGTTTTTGCTCCACTAACCAATGGGCGGCACGCATAGCGCCGTTAGCAAAGGTCATACGACTAGAGGCTTTATGGGTGATCTCCAAACGCTCACCGATATCGGCAAACATGGCGGTATGCTCACCGACTAAGTCGCCCGCGCGCACAGTCGCAAAACCAATCGTTTCACGGTCACGCTCGCCAGTGATCCCTTCGCGTCCATAGACGGCGCATTTTTCGAGATCGCGACCTAAGGTCTTAGCGATGACTTCACCCATTTTTAGCGCAGTGCCAGATGGCGCGTCTTTTTTATGTCTGTGGTGACCTTCGATAATTTCGATATCGGTGTAATCGCCCATGACCTCAGCGGCCAGTTCGAGCAATTTCCACATCAGATTGACACCCACAGACATATTCGGCGCCATCACTACCGGCGTTTGCTCAGCAAAGGCATTGATCTGTTCTTTTTGAGCATGATTGAAACCAGTTGTGCCAATCACCATGGCTTTCTTATGGCGCACACACCAGTCTAAATGGACAATACTGGCCTCTGGCGCAGTAAAATCAATCAGCACATCAAAGTCATCGGTCGCATAGTCGAGCGAATCCATCACTAGGACATTTAACTTGCCGACACCGGCAAGCTCGCCCGCATCCACGCCAACTAAGCTTGAACCAGGACGCTCGATAGCGGCACCTAAGCGAATGTGCTCTTGATGATAAGCCGATTCAATAAGAGTCCGTCCCATGCGTCCACCCGCACCGACAATTGCAACTCTCACTTGTCCACCCATTTCAATCTCCTCAAACCTGTTCATCACTTCCATACAAAAACGCCTAAGACTGGCTTAGGCGTTTCGATCACATTAGACGATGTCTAATAACTCGACTTCAAACACTAAGGTTGAGTATGGAGGAATAGAAGCACCCGCACCACGCTCACCGTAAGCTAAGTGATGTGGAACGAATAATTTTAACTTAGTACCAACTGGCATCAGTTGCAGCGCTTCAGTCCAGCCAGCGATAACGCCAGATACTGGGAATTCAGCTGGTTGACCACGAACAACAGAGCTATCGAACACATCACCATTGATGAAAGAACCATGGTAGTGAGTACGCACAGTGTCTTCGTAGGTTGGTTTTGCACCGCTACCTTGAACTAATACTTCGTATTGCAGACCAGAGTCAGTCACGGTCACGCCGGCACGCTTAGCGTTTTCAGCTAAAAAGGCTTCGCCTTCAGCAGAAGCGGCAGCAGCAGCTTGCTCTTGAGCCGCTTGAATACGACGGCTGATCTCAGTGAATGCAACTTGCATATCTTGCATAGATACAGCGCTTTCAACGCCAGCAAATGCATCGGCTAAACCTGCTTGAACGGCAGCAATATCCACACCTTCAAAAGAATTAGCAGCCAGTTGCTCGCCCATTTGACGACCTACACCATAGCTTGCTTGCTGTTCAACAGTACTGAATTTATCAGACATAATTAACGACTCTCAATGTTCAATGGAATTTTGCGCGCCAGTTTACCATAGTTCCACGCCCTATGCTGATAAACTGACTGCTTATTTAACTTTGGCGGCGATTTTACGTAACCGATGCGTATTTATCCAGCAATAGCGCCTAATTGCGGCAAGATAAGGCCTGCCTTTAAACGAGCGCCACGCTCTGAATGACTATTTAGGCAACACGCATTGGTTTTTGATACTCGCCTTTGCGCTCTGATACAAAGGCTGCATTTGCCCCTGTAATTGCTCGAGTTGGGCGATGCGGTTGCTGTTTGATGGGTGCGTCGATAACAGCTCTGGCCCTTGGCTACCGCCCGCTTTCGACATATTGTGCCAAAGCACCACGCTCTGGGCGGGGTCAAACCCTGCCCGTGCCATCAACTCCAGCCCCATCACATCCGCCTCACTCTCCTGAGCGCGGCCAAAGGGTAAAATCACCCCAACCTGCGCTCCCAGTCCTAAGGCCGACATATATAAGTCACGGTTTGAGACGCCGCTCGCGCCAAGGGCGGCATCGGCGATTTGCATCCCCATGCCCGTCATCTGCGCCCGTGAGACCTGCTCATTACCGTGCTGGGCTAAGACGTGGGCCACTTCATGGCCTAATACGGTCGCCAGTTGGTCTGGAGTGCTCGCGACTTTTAATAAGCCCGTATACACGCCAATGTGCCCGCCGGGCAATGCAAAGGCGTTCACTTGCTCGGAGTTGAACAAGACGACATCCCACTTCTGGCTTTGATCGGGCAGCACAGCGGTGACGCGATTCGCCACGCAATTTACGTACTGGGTGAGCTTTTTATCACTGCTGATCTTTTGCTGCTTTTTCATTTCTTCAAAAGAAGCATCTCCCATTTGCTGCATCTGCGAAGCCGAATACAGCAAGGTTTGGCCACGCCCCGTGGGCGATTTAGTGGTCGCGCAGCCCGATAATCCTAACGTAAGTCCAATCGCCACTAAGGCGAGTGATGTTGCTTTCATAGGGAACTCCTTAATCCGAACGAGGCCGAACCTCGCAGCCAAGTGACTCAACTAATCATGATTAAGATTTTACTGAGATAGCAAGCAGAAGCCAAACGACATTCAGCACTTGCCTTAAAGCCTAGTGAGCCTCGAGCCAGTTAAGGTGCAATATATTCTTCCCTTAACATGGCATAGAGGTATTCATCGCCCCATGCGCCCTTAAAGAAGGTGTTTTTCACATAATGGGCTTCGCGCCGAAAGCCGAGCTTTTCGAGTAATCTACAGCAGGCAAGATTTTCTACATCGGTTATCGCAATGACACGATGCTTATCTAATTCCACAAAGAGATAACCCAGCAATGCGCTGACGGCCTCAAACGCAACCTGCTGGCCTTGATACTCAGACGCAATCGTAAAGCCGATTTCCATTTGCTGTTCATCGATAAAATGCAGCGCCACATCGCCCACTAAGATGGCAGGCGTCGCTGCCGATGCCGCAGTGACAATCGCCAATTGAAACCAAGTGTCCGCCTCGCCAAATTGTGCGTAATCCATGTTCTCGAATAACGCGACAGCATCGCTATAAGAGTAATCCGTCCAGCTTTGATATTTGGCGACCTTAGGCTCGGCTCGATAGGCGGTAAAAGCTTCGAGATCAGCTCGCTGAAATGGTCGAAGCGTAAAACGTTGGGTGGTTAACCCGTGAGTTACCATGTGGTGAAGTGCGTTACCTATCGCCAATGTCGACGCCATGCCAGCTCCTTTAATGTGAATAAACCGCTAATGTGAGTAAGCCCTTAAACTAGCTATATAGTTCGCCCATTGGAAACAGGTAAGCCGCAACCAATAAGTATGGATAGCAGCGCAGGCTTACACTCAACGCTTACCTTTAAATGCCTTGACGCTGTGCTTATTAAGACTGCGACGATTCGCCTGTTTATCCCGAGGTGGACGCTTAGGCGCAACGTTATGCTCAGCACCATCCTCTCTAGCTCTTTCACTCGGCTTATCGGTCACAGGAAAGTCTGCCAATGATGCTAACGGTAACTCACGCGCCGTCAAGTTGCGGATCGCGCTTAAGCTTGGCATTTCACCATGGCACACCAAAGAGATGGCGAGCCCTTTGGCGCCCGCCCTTGCGGTGCGGCCAATACGGTGCACATATACAGGCGCACTGGTGGGTAAATCTAAATTGATCACCACAGGCAAGGCATCAACATGAATACCTCGGGCCATTAAATCCGTCGCCACCACCACTTGAATGCGATTGGCTTTAAAGTCGGCCAAGGTTTGACTGCGCACGGTTTGATCCTTTTCGCCGTGCAGCGCAGCAGCATTTATCCCCGCCTTAACGAGTCGTTTCGCTATCGCATCCGCATCATCGCGGGCACTGATAAACACTAGCACTTGCGGCCATTGATATTGTTTGAGTAACGCAATCAATGCCTGCGCCTTACTGCCCTTATTGACGAAATACAGTCGCTCTTCGATTTCGGCGGCGATAGCATTGCGTGTACTGGCCTCAACCCGTAGGGGATTGTTGGTCAGCAATTTACCCGCCAAGGCATCTAACGCCTCTGGCAAGGTGGCAGAAAACAGTAAGGTTTGCTTACGCTTAAGCATCATTGCCATCAGCTTTTGCACATCGGGCCAAAATCCCATTTCCAGTAAGCGGTCTGCTTCGTCTAGCACTAGATATTTTATCGAGTCGAGACTGATATGGGACTGAGTGCATAAATCCAATAAGCGCCCAGGGGTTGCCACGACAAGCTGCGGTTTAGCGGCAAGTTCGGCTAATTGTTCTTCCTGCGCGATGCCGCCACAGAGGAGCTGTATCTTCAAAGAAGACGATAACTTACTCGCCAGCGCGTGCAGCGCTGTCGTTACCTGCTGCGCCAATTCCCGTGTCGGCACCAGCACCAAGGCCTGCGCATTGCTGGCCAAAGATGGCACTGACTCAGCCCCCGCTAACCCCACTTGCTGCTGAAGTTGTTGATGGATGGCTTGTAGCAAGGGCAATCCAAAAGCCAAGGTTTTACCGCTACCGGTTTGCGACAGTGCTAACACATCTCGTCCCGCAAGAATAGCCGGAATCGCTAATTGCTGTACCCGTGTCGGATGCTTGAGCGCGGCAGGCAATACCGAACATAACGCCGCATTAACGCCAAGCTCGGCAAAGGTTAACGACTCAGGGGAAGACTCTGTGGAAGAAAAAGGCTTAGGAATGGTCATCGCAACACCAATAAAAACATGGGAGCGAAAGTTTACGCAGAGTTGGCTGCTAATACCAATATTGTTTCGGCTTTGACTAAAGCCTTGGGATAGTTGTTTTTCATTATTTGCATTCGTGCAAAGGTTTACTCTCTTTCGGCTGAGAATAATTCAATGTCCAAGCTTCGTTTGGATTTTCAAATCAAAATCAAAGTCGTGGGGCTTCCCCCCCTGATTTATATTAGAGAATCGACCAAGGAGGACTGCTCGTCCAATCCTCCTTGGATGCTCCAAGACGCCCCTAGCGAAGTTACATGCATTAGTTAGTGGCCTCATACTCCAATAAAAATCGCCTAACGGCTCAGATGGCACATCCATGTGCCCCGAGCCTACGCCATCATCCATGATGTCGCCACGACATTTTTATCTGCGTATTTCGACAACTTCGCAGGGGAAGGTGAACTCTATTGAATACAGTATTAACAGCTAATATAGAAAGAGAGCAGCACATTTTTAAATAGCGATAATTAGATTAAACCTAGATAATCTTTGAGCATTATAAATGTAAAAATTTTACACTTAAAAAACTATATAATCTCTAACGTTCCAGTCCCATATAGTCATTCTCATTGTTCCATATATTTTTACGATAACTGAAAAATTATCATCATAAATATAACAATCTGTAAAGTTGTATCTAGTCACATAGCCATTATATTCATTTGTTGGCTTTATTATTGAATTTATTCCAGTCATTAGATCAAAAACATCAAAATAACTTGAATTGCTAAAAGCTAAGATATCATCTCCATTAACTATTACAAAGTTAAGTTTGCATAGATTAAAAATTGAATCAAGCACATTAATAACTAGTTCAGAGTCAATACAACCATCCTCCTTTTCAATTGATATATAATCAGTTGTTTTATTCCTTGGTAGATGAGCCATCAGCTCTTTATATTGATTTAATGATGGCAAGCCTCTCAAACTCGCTAAATAATTTGAATCATCTAAACAGGTTTGAAACCTCTCATAACTTTCTGGGACGTTAGAAAATCTTGTACATAAAATACTATCATCAAACTGATATTCGATATCACTCCAAAAATTGAAGTCACCAACAGCAAAAGCCGTCTCACAGTACTCCAATGAATCTATACAAAGCCGAATATCCACAATATCCCTAACAAGGTTTATAAAATGAAAAACTATTAGATCTCTATCCTCAATCGTATCTAATATAGAGAATTTAATATTGCGACCATTAAAAGCCAGGCCACATAAATTATCATTAAAATACTCAACACTTAATTTACCAAACTTATTAAATCTAGCATTGCTATTCCACTGTTCATCCAAAGGTATTTTACCACTCCACAAAAAGTGGTTATGTTTTTCTATAATATGAGTAAACGAAGATTCATCTTGGTGAGTTTTAAGAATTTTAACGACAGATGTTTTATACATAATTCAATCATCAATGAAAAGCCCTGTAAGGTAAACCATTACAGGGCTTTATTTATCTAGTGCGCAGCTAACTAACATAACAGCTGCGCCACCCAACCTAATTAGCTATTTAGGTCTTGGAAAAACTTCTTCACTCCATCGAAAAAGCCTTCAGCCTTTGGGCTGTGCTTCTTTGATTCACCGGTTAAGGTCGCCTCAAACTCACGCAGTAATTCTTTCTGACGCTCATTGAGGTTGACTGGCGTTTCCATCACGACTTTGCAGAGCAGGTCGCCAACGGCATGGCTGCGAACCGATTTCACCCCTTTGCCACGCAGACGGAACATGCGGCCCGTTTGCGTTTCAGCTGGGATCTTCAGGCTGACTTTGCCGTCCAGTGTTGGGACTTCAATCTCGCCGCCGAGCGCCGCTTTGCTGAATGAAATCGGCACTTCGCAGTAGAGGTTGTTGCCATCACGCACGAAAATAGCATGTTCACGTACTGTGACCTGAACGTATAAATCGCCCGGTGGCGCACCAAATTCGCCCGCTTCACCTTCACCCGCTAAGCGGATACGGTCGCCAGTGTCGACACCCGCAGGGATCTTAACTGACAATGTTTTGGTCTTCTCGACACGGCCATCGCCATGGCACTTAGTGCAAGGATCTTTAATGATCTTGCCGCGGCCATGACAGGTTGGGCAGGCTTGTTGCACGGTGAAGAAACCTTGGCGCATTTGCACTTGGCCTTGACCATGACAGGTACCACAAGTGGTCGCCGAGGTGCCTTTTTTCGCACCGCTGCCGTCACATACATCACAGCTGGCTAAGGTCGGAATACGCAGTTCTTTGGTGAGGCCTTTTACGGCTTCTTCCAGTGATAACTCTAGGTTGTAACGTAAATCTGAGCCGCGGGCCGCTTGGCGTTGACCGCCACGACGTCCACCGCCGAAAATATCGCCAAAGACATCACCGAAAATATCGCCGAAATCTCCCGCACCACCGTAGCCACCACCGCCGCCGCGATTCGGATCCACACCCGCATGACCAAATTGGTCATAGGCCGCTTTTTTGTTGGCATCGGTCAGGATTTCGTAGGCTTCTTTCACTTCTTTGAAGCTCGCCTCGGCAGCTTTGTCGCCAGGATTGCGATCGGGGTGAAACTTCATCGCCAAACGCTTGTAGGCTTTTTTAATTTCACGTTCGCTGGCGTCACGACCAACGCCTAATACTTCGTAATAATCTCGCTTTGACATAATCTCATGCTTCTCAGCTTAAGTTGAACGAACGGGCGTTAGGGTTTCCCCGTAACGCCCGCCTAGAAATTAACTATTTGAAATCAATCAATTTGATTGAGGACAAATGATTATTTCTTGTCGTCTTTCACTTCTTCAAACTCAGCATCGACAACGTCATCGGCAGTCGCGTTAGACTGTTTAGCAGCACCTTCTTGTGCGCCGCCTTGAGTTTGAGCTTTAGCCTGAGCAATTTCCATCAGCTTAGCAGACGCTTCGATTAGCTCTTGAGTCGCTTTTTCAATGGCTTCTTTGTCGTTGCCTTTAGTTGCAACTTCAACTGCGCTCATTGCCGCTTCAATCTTAGCTTTGTCGTCTGCTGGCAGTGCATCGCCCGCTTCTTCAACTTGTTTCTTAGTTGCGTGAACTAAGCCGTCAGCTTGGTTGCGAGATTGCACTAACTCTTCAAACTTCTTGTCTTCTTCAGCGTGTGCTTCAGCGTCACGTACCATTTGCGCCACTTCTTCTTCGCTTAAGCCTGAAGAAGCTTTGATGGTGATGTTTTGTTTCTTACCGGTTTTCTTGTCGGTGGCAGAAACATGCAGAATACCGTCAGCGTCGATATCGAACATCACTTCGATTTGTGGCATGCCACGAGGTGCGGGCTCAATACCGTCAAGGTTGAACTGACCTAATGACTTGTTCGCGCTCGCTTGCTTACGCTCACCTTGCAGTACGTGAATGGTTACTGCGCTTTGGTTGTCATCGGCTGTTGAGAACACTTGCTGTGCCTTAGTCGGAATAGTCGTGTTTTTCTCAATCAGCTTGGTCATTACGCTGCCCATGGTTTCAATACCCAGAGACAGTGGTGTTACGTCTAACAGCAGAACGTCTTTCACGTCGCCTGACAGTACGCCCGCTTGAATCGCAGCACCTACGGCTACGGCTTCGTCTGGGTTTACGTCTTTACGAGGTTCTTTACCGAAGAAGTTAGTCACTGCTTCTTGAACCTTAGGCATACGGGTTTGACCGCCCACTAAAATCACTTCGTTAATGTCTGATACTGATAAGTCAGCGTCAGCCAGTGCCACTTTTAATGGCTCTAAAGTACGAATGATTAAGTCTTCAACCAGTGACTCCAACTTAGCACGAGTGATTTTCACCACTAAGTGCTTAGGACCTGTTGCATCGGCAGTGATGTATGGCAGGTTCACTTCAGTTTGGTTGGTGCTTGAAAGCTCAATCTTCGCCTTCTCAGCTGCTTCTTTCAGACGTTGCATTGCTAATGGATCTTTACGCAGATCTAAGCCTTGCTCTTTCTTGAATTCGTCAGCTAAGTAGTTGATTAAACGGTTGTCAAAGTCTTCACCACCTAAGTGAGTGTCACCGTTAGTCGCTAATACTTCGAAGGTTTGGTCGCCGTCGTTGCTGTCGATTTCGATGATAGAGATATCGAATGTACCACCACCTAAGTCGTACACTGCAACGATGTTGTCGCCTTGCTTCTTATCGATACCGTAGGCCAGTGCTGCTGCCGTTGGTTCGTTGATAATACGTTTAACTTCAAGACCTGCGATGCGACCCGCATCTTTAGTGGCTTGACGTTGTGAATCGTTAAAGTATGCAGGAACGGTAATTACCGCTTCTGTCACTTCTTCACCTAAGAAGTCTTCTGCTGTTTTCTTCATCTTTTTCAAGATTTCAGCAGAAACTTGTGGTGGAGCCATTTTGTTGCCACGTGATTCAACCCAAGCATCACCGTTGTCGGCTTGGATAATTTTGAATGGCATGATGTTCACGTCACGTTGAACTTCGTCATCTTTGAAGCGACGACCGATCAAACGCTTGATCGCGAAGAATGTGTTATTTGGGTTAGTTACAGCTTGGCGTTTTGCTGGCTGACCCACGATGGTCTCATCATCGGTATAAGCAATGATAGACGGGGTTGTGCGATCGCCTTCAGCATTCTCTAATACGCGTGCTTTGCCACCATCGAGGACAGCTACACAAGAGTTTGTTGTGCCTAAGTCGATACCAATAATTTTACCCATGAGGTCCTCCGAAAAATTTCTGTCTAACTAAATTTATAAGTTGGTTTTGATATGGGGCCGGACCTATTGTTTATCAAGTCCATTGTTGGCCACCTTCTCTGCCTTAACACCTATATTGGGACAGGGAATTTAATTACAAGGGCCGATAAAAAATTTTTCTGATTTATCTTTTCAAAGGACTCGACTGTATAAAATATTCAAAACTACAAAATCCGCTTGCTTATCAGCAATAGCTGTTATTCAATCTGCGCACATTGAGTGATGTTTAAGCGCATAGGGTAATAGTGTGAAATCTTCAAATTTGGCGTATGTGTACGGCATGGCTGCGGTATTCCTCTGGTCGACGGTGGCAACCGCCTTTAAAATTGCCCTCGGATTTTATAGCCCGTTGCAGCTGGTGTTTGTGGCGGTTCTCACCTCAATCGTCGCCCTAGGTGCCATTCTCGCTTGGCAGAAAAAACTGCCGCTGCTTAAAGCGCAGCTCCTACGTCGCCCGGCATTTTATCTGGTCACGGGACTGATTAATCCTTTTCTGTATTATGTGGTGCTGTTTAAAGCCTATTCACTGTTACCCGCCCAGCAGGCGCTCTCACTCAATTACACTTGGGCGGTATTGTTGCCGCTGTTAGCTGCGCCACTGCTGAAACAACATTTGCGTAAGAGCGATATGATTGCGGCACTGATTGCCTACTCTGGGGTATTTATTATCGCCACCGGCGGCGATGTCAGCGGTTTTCGCTTCGATAGTCCACTCGGAATTGGGCTTGCATTAACCAGCACTTTGCTCTGGTGCCTATATTGGATTGTGAACACTAAAGATCAAGGTGACCCAGTGGTGAGCCTGCTATTAAGCTTTTTGATTGGTTTGCCCTTTATTACCGTGACACTGCTACTGACCGATACCCTGCCCAGCTTTAGTTTGAGCGCTGTAATGGCGGGCATGTATGTTGGCTTATTTGAGATGGGCATTACCTTCGTGCTCTGGTTAATGGCACTAAAAACCGCGACTCGCACGGCCAATATCAGTACCTTAGTATTTTTATCACCAGTGATGTCAATTGGCTTTATTGCCTGGATTTTGCAAGAGACTATCGCCGCCGCGACTTATATCGGGTTAGGTTTTATTTTGAGTGGCATGATGTTGCAGCAGTTATTCCCGCGCTATCTGGAGCGCAAAACCAAGCTCAATGCCAAGCTTGCAGACTGAATAAGGCGTATCTCTCGGGCATAAGCAATTTATGCCCGAGCTAACATTTTAATGCCGCAGAAAGGGCTACTATGGCGGACTTTTATTGCCCCTAGACTGTTATTGCAGCTAATTGGGGCGCGAGGACGAGAGCATGACACCAGCCGTACAAATGGCAAAGAAAGCCAAAATTCCCTTTGAAATCTTAGAATACAGCCACGACCCACACTGCGCCGCCTACGGCGAAGAAGCCGCCAATGTGTTAGGGCTCGCCCCCGCGCAGGTATTTAAAACCTTACTGGTTGCGACCGATAAAGCCCATCCACCACTGGCCGTCGCTCTGGTGCCCGTTGACCATCAACTCAATTTAAAAGCCGTCGCTAAATGTTTAGGCCAGAAGAAACTGCAAATGGCTGATGCGGATTTAGCACAAAAATCATCAGGCTACCTCGTTGGCGGCATTAGTCCCCTCGCCCAGAAAAAACAGCTGCCAACGCTAATCGATGCGACGGCTCAACAATTCGATAAAATCTATGTGAGTGCCGGCCGCCGTGGCCTTGAAATCTGCCTTGCGGCGAATGACTTAGCGAAATTGTGCCGCGGGTCTTTTGCGGATATTAAAACGCTTTAAGGCTAAATATCAGATATTTCTAAAATATGTTCAGAGCATCACAGTATTTGTCCCAAATTGATTTGAAAATAGAGACATATCCGACTATAAATTGAACTGTACACAGACGACTAAGGATAGTCAGATGGAAAAATCAACTCAATGGAATCAAGAAGATGGCTTAAGCCCTATCAGTTGGGTCGCCATGATCATTTGTATTGCCCTTTTTATCTACGAACATTTTTGGGGAAATGGTTTTACGACCATGGTGGTGATGCTCTATTGCAGCTTTTTACTCCCCTCGGTATTGATCACCCGTAGAGTGCAGGAAAAGTATTTTCTGTATACCTTGGTATATATCAGGGCCTTTCGTAAATTCACTATCGTGATGTCGGTGGCGTTTCTGTGTCTATGGTTGATTGCCACTTACACTCCGCTTATCCATTAACCGCACCATTTACCCATTAAAAAAGCCGCTATTGCGGCTTTTTTAATGGGTGACTTTTAGTGTACTTAATTCACTAAGCACGGCTGGTGTAATCGCCCCATGCTAACCACTTATAGGTGGTCAACGCCTCCAGCCCCATAGGACCGCGGGCATGGAGTTTTTGTGTGCTTACGGCCACCTCGGCACCCAAGCCAAATTGGCCGCCATCGGTAAAGCGAGTACTGGCATTCACATACACAGCAGCCGAATTCACTTCGTTCATAAAATGCGTGGCCGTATGGATATCATCGGTGAGAATCGCCTCCGAGTGCCCACTGGAATAGGTACGGATATGGGCAATAGCTGTATCTATGTCATTCACCACTTTAATGCCTAAGGCCAAAGACAACCATTCGGTCGCAAAGCTTTGCTCAGTTGCCGGGGAAATATCAAACCCCAGCCCATCGAGCAGCGCATAGCTTTGTTCACACACCGAAAAACGCACACCTAAACGGTGTAAGTATTCGGCAATTTGCGGCACAAAACGCTCGGCAACCGCGTTATCCACCAGCAAGGTGTCTAATGCATTACATACCGTAGGGCGCTGCACTTTTGCGTTGGCAATCACCTCGAGTGCGCGCTCAAGATCGGCATGTTTATCGACATACAGATGGCAGATCCCAATGCCGCCTAAGATCACCGGAATCGTCGCTTGCTCGGCGCAAAGGCGCTGTAAGGCTTGTCCGCCACGGGGGACTATCATATCGACATATTGGTCGAGCTTGAGTAGCCCTGTGACTAAGGCTCTATCGGGAGAATCAATCAGCTGCACCGCATCGACTGGCAGACCTTGGCTTGCAATTGCGCCACGGATCACTTCGCTAATCAGTTTGTTAGATTCGAGCGTCTCTTTTCCGCCGCGCAAAATCACCGCGTTACCGGTTTTAAGTGCCAACACAGCAATATCGACCGTCACATTCGGCCGCGCCTCGTAGATAACCCCAATCACCCCAAGTGGAACACGGCGGCGCGTGAGCCTTAAGCCATTGTCCAACACGCGGCTGCCAAACTCTTCGCCAACGGGATCGGCAAGACGCACCACATCACCGATATCACCGATAATCCCCGCTAGACGCGACTCGTTAAGCAAGAGTCTATCGATCATTGCATCATTCAAGCCTTCAGCCTTAGCGGCTGCAACGTCTTTGGCGTTAGCCGCGAGAATCGCCTGAGTGTTCTGCGTCAGGGCCTCGGCAATCGCCTCGAGTAAATCCGCTTTCTGTGCGGCGCTAAGATTTGCTAAGGCATAGCTGGCTTGTTTAGCCTGACTGCCCAGTTGTTGTAAATATTGCGCTTGATTAGTTTGACTCAAAACAGACCTCGCTTATAAGACGACCATGTCGTTGCGGTGCACTATTGCGTCACCATAATCGTAACCGAGCACTGACTCGATTTCGTCGGAATGTTTACCCGCAATTACCCCTAAGGCCTCACCACAGTAACGGGTGATGCCTCTGGCAATGATTTTGCCTTTTTGGTCAACCAATTGCAGGGTTGCACCACGTTCAAATTCACCTTTTACGCCAATAATCCCCTTAGAGAGCAGGCTGCGACCTTTTTCGGTCACGGCTTTCACCGCGCCCGCATCGAGCACCAATGAACCTTGAGCGGCGGGTCCCGCTAAAATCCACTGTTTGCGGCTCTCTAACGGATTTTCGATGGCACTAAAATGCGTGCCGACAGATTCTTTGCCGACGACTTTTTTAATCACATCGGGGTGATGACCCGAGGCAATCACCACTTCAATGCCCGCACGGCGAGCAATATCCGCAGCTTCTAGCTTAGTCGACATTCCGCCCGTACCTAAGCCCGACACCGAACCACCCGCTAACAGACGCAGACTGTCATCAATTTTCTCGACCTGAGAAATCAGCTTAGCATTCGGGTTAGTGCGCGGATCGGCATCGAATAAGCCCTTTTGATCCGTCAACAAAATCAACAGGTCGGCATCACACAGCAGTGCAGCACGCGCCGACAAGTTATCGTTGTCGCCCACTTTGATCTCATTAGTAGCGACGGCATCGTTTTCGTTGATGATGGGGATAATATTGTTTGCCAGCAAGGCATTAAGCGTATCGCGGGCATTTAAATAGCGCTCTCTATCGTGTAGATCGGCACGGGTTAGCAGCAATTGCCCCACATGCAAACCATAGATACTAAAGAGTTGTGCCCAAGCGAGAATAAGCTGACTCTGCCCGACAGCGGCTAATAACTGTTTGTTAGCCATAGTGTCGGGCAATACCGGGTATTGGAGATGTTCGCGTCCGGCGGCAATTGCGCCAGAAGTGCATAATACGACTTCGACCCCTGATCTCATCAGTGCGGCCATTTGACGAGCAAGCTCAACCATATGGGCTTTATCCAGCTGTTTACTGCCAGAAGTCAGCACACTCGTCCCTAACTTCACTACCACGCGGCGATACGCTATCTCACTTAAATTCATTATTCATATGTAGAAAATAACCGGATAATCCTTATACCTAATCCGCAGAGCAATTGGTAGTTAGTGGGCAGGATGTTGGTAGAAATTTTCAATTCTGCTTGGGATCGCGCATAAAAAAGGGCCATCGATTAGATGCCCCTCAAAAAATAGCCCGCGAATGGACGACTAGCTCAGTATCAGCCGTAAATAAATTTCGCAATAAACATGGCAGCGAGCACCAGCACGCCGATATTTAAATCGCTAAAGCGGCCCGTTAACAGCTTGATGACAGCATAGGAAATAATCCCCAGCGCAATCCCTGTGGCAATTGAGAAGGTCAGCGGCATCAGGATACACACCACAACCACAGGTGCAGCCTCAGTTAAGTCTTCCCATTCAACGTGAACCAGTCCAGCCATCATTAGAATCGCCACATAGAACAAGGTACCAGCCGTAGCATAGGCGGGGATCATTCCAGCTAATGGTGATAAGAATAAGGCCAAGATGAACAGTAAGCCGACAACGACAGCGGTTAAGCCAGTACGGCCGCCCGCGCTCACCCCAGCGGTACTTTCGATATAACTAGTGGTGGTTGACGTACCGAATGCAGCGCCCGCAATCGTCGCTAAACTGTCGGCGGTTAAGGCACGGTTTAAGCGAGGTAAACGGCCTTTTTCATCGAGGAAACCACCGCGCTGCGCAACCGCAACTAAGGTGCCCGAAGTATCAAAGAGATCGACAAATAGGAAGGCAAACACCACGGATAGCATTGTTACTTCAAATACTTGGGATAAATCCATCGCCATAAAGGTCGGCGCGACAGAAGGCGGCATAGAGACGATACCGTTGTAATGCACATCACCGAAGAGTAACCCAAGCCCAGTAATGATAAGGATGCTTAAAATCACCGCCGATTTCATTCCACGTTGCACCATGGCGATGATCAGGAAGAAACCTAACACGGCCATCACCGCCGGGAAAGCGGTAATATCGCCCATAGTCACTAAAGTTGCAGGACTTGCGACCACAATGCCAGCACTCTTAAGACCGATCAGCGCGAGGAATAAGCCAATACCCGCAGCAATACCGATACGCAGCGACATAGGAATGCTGTTCACAATCCACTCGCGAATACGCACTAGAGACAGGATTAAAAAGCAAATTCCCGACAGGAAAACAGCACCAAGTGCAGTTTCCCAGCTATAACCCATCTCACCCACTACTGTGTAGGTAAAAAAAGCATTGAGTCCCATACCAGGGGCCAGTGCAATGGGGTAGTTCGCCATCACACCCATCACAATACATCCCACCGCCGCCGCTAAACAGGTGGCCACAAACACGGCGCCATGATCCATACCCGCATCGGCTAACATCATTGGATTCACAAAAATGATGTAGGCCATAGTCATAAATGTTGTCAAACCTGCTATCGCTTCCTGCTTGAGGCTCGTTTGATTTTGTTTCAGTTTGAACAGCTTTTCTAACATGGAACTGGGTTCCTTTTCTTTTTAAGTAGGTAGGGTCAAAAATGTAAACACTATGTAGTCGTGTTTTTCGCAGGGGATTATAGGGAGTTTGTGCTGGTCAGGCCAGAAAATTGATAGAGATTTTCTTGATAGAAATCGCTAAACAGAACAAAAAACCACCGCACTTAATTTACATTAAAGCTCACTATAAATAGGCCTTAGCAAGCCAATCTTAACCACAGGAAAATTCAAACGCCGTTCAGGATTAACAGCACATTGTTTTTAAAGCGAAATAATCACAATAAAGCACAATGGTTATCCCATACCGGCATATAAGGCAACGTCAGCGCCGCAAATGGGATTGAAGTCGATAGCAAAAAGCCGACGCTCTTAAGGGCGCCGGCTTTTTGAGTTCAACGGGTAAAATGCTTAAAAACGATAGTTAAAGCTGACGGTAAAATTACGTGGCGCGCCGTAGTGATACGCACTGTAAGCAATGCCAGACGCTGTCATATAGGCATAATATTTCTCATCCAGCAGATTCTCTACGTTAACCTGCAGATCCATATTCTCAGCCAGATCGTAGCGTGCCATCAGATTCACTAGGGAGTAAGCATCCTGCTTGATTGCCACACCACCGCCTTCAGAGTAACTGTCGCTTTGCCAATTCACCCCACCACCTATGGTTAACTCAGGCAATAAGTCCACAAATTGGTAGGTGGTAAACAGTTTGAATTGCTTCTGCGGACTGGTAGTCGCAACCCGCTTACCCTCTGCATCTTCGGCATTAAATTGCGAGTAACCCGCAGAGATATTCCAGCCATCGGCAGGCTCACCCACCACCTCTAGCTCAAATCCCTTACTCTTAGTGCCTTGTGCGGCCTCATAATAATTCACGGGTTGACCACCGATAACAATCGTTCCGGCTAAGGTTGCCAAGTTATCTTGGTCAATTTGGAACACGGCCACAGTGGTATGTAGACGATCGTCAAGATAAGCACTCTTCAGACCTAATTCGTAGGCTTTGCCTTCTAATGGGTCGAGGTAATTTTGATCGGCATCGAAATTATTCTGCGGGTTAAAAATCCCGGTATAACTGGCGTAAATACGGTGCGCGTCATTGATATCGTACAAGGCGCCAACATAGGGCACAAACACCCCATCATCACCAAAGTTAGTATCGGTACCATAGCTCACGCCTTCACGGTTCCAGCTTGAGATACGTCCACCGGCAATCAGTTTAAAATCATCGGTAATCGTTAAGCGAGTCGCCGCATAAAAGCCTTTTTGCTCGGTATCCATATTGAGCTGACGGTTCGCGTTGCTCGACCATTCTGGCTCGGCAAACTGATTTTGTTGCCATTCGTAGAAGTTATCCACCACTTGTGAGTCCCACCCCGTCATATCGTCACGGATAGGCTCATAGGTATCGGCGTAGGATTTTTGCTTACTATACAAAGCGCCCGTCACAAACTCATGGGTTTGACCAAAGAGGTCATAGTCGCCCTTTAGCTGCACATCAAAGTTATTCGAGTTACTTTCACCATGGCTGTGATAACGCTGTCCACTGAGTCCCACCCCCGTGTCTTTATCGAGCATACCCGACATGTAGATCATCTTAGTGGTGGTCTCATACTCCATGCGGTTGTAGTTAGCGACCAGCTGCCAACCATTGCTGAAGTAGTGATTCAGGTTCGCAAAGTAGTTGATGTTTTTGGTTTCCCAGCGGCTCCAATCGGCAGCTGTGGTGGCCGATGTATCCCAATCAGTGGCAGAACCATCACTAAAGACGGCAGGCAACGCGCCCCACATCGCCCCTTTGGGATCGTTGTGGTTATAGCTACCACCGACGCGCAGCAAGGTGTTGGCCGTAATATCACTGTCGACCACACCATAGAGAATGGTTTTGCGGTCTTGATACAGATCTTGGTAAGAATCGCTATTCACATACTTAGCGACCAAGCGCCCACGCACGCTGCCGTCTTCATTCAGACCATTAGACACATCCGCGGTGACTTGTTTTTTATCCCAACTTCCAGTGGCGACATCCACATAACCTTTAAGATCAGAACTGTCGGCATGCTTACGCACTAAGTTAATCGAGGCCGAAGGATCGCCAGCACCCGTTAATAATCCGGTAGCACCACGCACGACTTCAACGCGCTCGTAGATAGACACATCCGATACCGTTTCACCTGCATCACCACCTAAACTCCAAGATAAAGGCACGCCATCAATTTGATAGTTTTGCACGGTAAAACCGCGGGCCGAAAAACCGTTACGCACGTTATCGGTTTTTGAGGATGATAAACCCACAGTGTTGTTGACCACATCGACCACGGTATTTAGCGCCTGATCTTCAATCCGATCCGCTGTCATAATGCTGACCGACTGTGGCGTTTCCCGCAGCGTGAGTCCTAACCCCGTTGCGGTATCAATATTACGACTCACTGTGTATTTACCCATCACAGTGATTTTTTCGATATTTTGATCTTGTGTCTCTGTTGTTGAAGCGGTTTGTTCTTCGGCCATCAGCGCCAAAGGATTCAAAGCTAGGGTTACTGCAGCAGCAAGTGGAAGTAGATTAAAACGCATAGTCATTTAGCAAATTTTGTTAAGGTGCACACACGGTAACACTATTGAGAACGATTTGCATTTATGATTTATGTGATAAATGTAACAAATTTATCATTATTAAGTCGTACAAAAAGATGAATAGATTGATAACAAAGTTTTATGTTTTAAAAACAGATAATTAAATTAACTCTTGATAAAAGCAGTCATTTCGAGATGGCAGCAAAAAATTTTACGTTTATGGAAAGGAATGAGAGGCATAGTGCCGTAACGCCATAAAAAAGCTAAAAAAAAGCCTGCTCAATGAGCAGGCAAGACATATTTCAAGCGTCCCTTTCGGGGAAGTACATAACCGCGCTAGCGGAAAAACCTGGCATACCCATGCAAAAACACCGATATGCTACTTGAGTCTAAACACGCCAAAAAGGCGATACAAAGGTTGATGGATGATGGAAACTAGGTTTAAAGGGATAGTTAGCCCTTAAAGCTCATAGCGAATAAACCGCCACGCAAAACATCAGAGTTAATCCAAGTGTTTTGCCAAACAAAGTGATTCTTGCCTGTATAAGACATAGTCAATTACTCCTAAGTAAAGTTGAGATTAAGTACTCTAGTAAAGCTTGGCTCGGTTCCTTGGAACTAGAGATTCTCAAATCCGTTGAGACGACTTGTCACTCGGGTCCTTGGAGAAGGGTATCCATCCTGGATAGACTAGAGGGGATGGGCACATTGCCCTGTCCACGAAAACTATTATATGGTTTCGTAGTTTTATTACAAGCTTTATTTGTATTTTTTTTAATTAAGGCTTTTTAATGTAATTTAATTACATAAAACAACCAGGAATCTTGGCGACCTGTATCACATAAAAACAGAAATAATCCTGTAACCTTATAATAAGTAAGATATTACAGAATTATTTCTATTTGTTACGTTATTTCGTTAACGATTGATCAGATATTGATACAGACCGACCAAGGGACTTGCTGTGGGTTTACCATAGAGCGGATCGCCCTCCGTTGCACTGCCCGCGATATCTAAGTGTGTGTAAGCTAAAGGAATTGCGGCATTTACGCCATGTTCAAACAATCCCGAAGCCTTAAGCAGAAACGCCGCAGGATATTGATGCCCACGGGCCGTTACCGAAGATGGCGCATTGTTAGAAGATAAAATATCAGCCGCCCCTGAGACTTCGCGGATCTTGGCAAAGTCCTCGCGGCGCAAAGTAGAAACCTCAAAGGGTTCGCCCCATTGGCTTGCCTGTAACGCGAGTGTCTGCGCACACGTGGCGCCACTGGCGACCGCATTTTCAACCGCTGCTGGATACGCCCCATAACAACGTACTACATGGCCCGTGAGAGTCGCGACCGAGAACAACTCTGGTTGCACCGCCGAAACCGCTTTAATACGCAAATGACTTAACAGGTCAGCCAATACTAAGCGCCCTTCCGCATCCGTATTACCAATTCGCACCCGCACGCCCGCATGGCTAGTGATAATTTCATCGGTAACAAAGGCTTCGCTGCCAATGCTATTACGCACTAAGCCCAGTTCGGCGATCACCCGGATCCCTTTAGGCTTAAGCATAGATAAGGTTTTAAATAACCCCGCCACGGCAGAAGCGCCGCCTTTATCGCGGCTCATGCCCGCCATTGCGCCGCCCACTTTCAGATCGGCGCCGCCCGTATCGTAGACCACACCTTTACCTGCAAATAAGAAGGTACGAGTAACCTCACCTTCGGGCAGATATTCGAGTTTCACCACCCGCGGTTGATGCCGCCCAACGGCAAAGGAAGAACGCGCCACCGCACTTAACAGCGGATAATCACGCTCGAGAATATCCCTATCTTCCACCACTGCCGTTTTAATCACACTGCCTTTAAACGCTTGCAAACAATATTCGGCAAAGGCCTTTGCCGACATACGCTCAGGTTCAGTGCCACATAAATCCCTTGCCAACACACGACCAGCTTCTAATGCGTTGAGCAATTGACTCTTTTTAGATGATAGAGACAGCAATCCTATGGCTTCAAAGGCTGGCGTTAAGCCCGTTGCCTCACGTAATTCTAAGGTTTGCCATAATTCTTGGCCGCAGGCGAGCGCCGCAACTTCAGTCGCAAAACCAAACTTGGGCATGGTAGAAGGCACCACATAAAGCAGGGGACGCTTAGCGCCCGCGTCTTTAGCAATAGCAATAGCAGCTCTTGCCGCATCGCCAAATACACGCACATCGGCATAATCATCAGTCACTTGAGTAACCGGCGCTATGATTAAACGGCCACCGGCTAAACCGGGGGCAAACAGCAACGTCGGGCTCTTACCGACACGCTTATCGACCTTAGCGCCATGCTCAGCCAATAAACTGATCTCATCAATTCCAATTGCACCAAGATCCGGTGTGACGACCACAACCGCATCCCAACCTTCACCATCAAAAATGGCATTTTCTGCTTGTACATCAACAAAGTTAACTTGAAACATGACCCATCCTTTTTCATTATTGTGCCTGCATTATTCCCGCTATAACGCTTAATTACCAATCAAAAAATCCCTTTGTCCCCATCGAAAAGACTGAGGGTGGCAACTTTCGCTGCCACAAGCACACAGAGGCTTATCGAGAAGATTAATCGGCCGAGCAGAATGTGGTAGGATCAAGCCAAATTTGCCCTATACCCACAAGACCTGATGAGGGACCTCCTGTGACAGCGTTAAGTCAGTTATACCCACAGCCTTTATGGCAATGGTTCGAACAAATCTGTGCAATTCCCCACCCTTCCAAACATGAACAAGCACTCAGCCAACACATCCAAACGTGGGCTAAGAGTAAACAACTCGATGTCGTGGAAGATGCGGTCGGCAATTTAATTATTCGCAAACCCGCAACGGCCGGAATGGAAGATCGCAAAATCGTCGTGATCCAAGCTCACATCGATATGGTGCCGCAAAAGAATGCCGACAAAGTGCATGACTTTACAAAAGATCCTATCGAAGCCTATGTTGACGGTGACTGGGTAAAAGCCAAAGGCACAACCTTAGGCGCCGACAATGGTATTGGCATGGCGTCCGCCTTAGCGATTTTAGGTAGCGACGATATCAAACACGGCCCACTGGAAGTGCTGCTCACGATTGATGAAGAAGCGGGCATGACAGGCGCCTTTGGCCTGCAAGCAGGTATGCTTGATGCTGAAATCCTGATCAACACCGACTCAGAGCAAGAAGGTGAAATCTACATGGGCTGCGCTGGCGGCGTCGATGCACAGATCACTCTGCCTATGGTATGGCAAGCGTCAGAGCAAAGTTACGCGTCATTTAGCCTGCATTTATCTGGCTTAAAAGGCGGTCACTCTGGGGTCAACATCCATTTGGGTCGTGGTAACGCCAACAAACTATTGGCACGCTTCCTGTTTGAAAATGCCGATGAATTAGCGCTGGAATTAACCCAATTTACCGGTGGTTCACTGCGTAATGCCATTCCACGCGAAGCCAATATCAGCTTTATGTTACCCGCTGAAAATGTCGATGCACTGAATGAAAAAGTGCGCGCTTTTGAAGCCTTAGTCCGCGCCGAGCTGGCCATTGCCGACCCTGATATGCGTTTAGTGTTGAGCGAAATCCCAACGCCAAAACGCGTGATGAGTGAAAACAGCCAAAACACACTGATCGACCTGCTGCATGTATGCCCTAATGGCGTGATGCGTATGAGCGATGAAGTCGCTGGCGTGACAGAAACCTCACTCAACGTAGGCGTGATTAGCACTAACGATGAAGAAGTTAGCATTCTGTGCTTAATTCGCTCGCTCATCGATTCGGGCCGCAGCCAAGTTGAAGGCATGCTTAATGCGCTGACCAACCTCGCTGGCGCTGAAATTGAATTCAGTGGCGCTTACCCAGGTTGGAAACCAGATAACAGCTCACCCGTAATGGCGATTGTGCGTGAGACCTACGAGTCTATCTACCATAAAGAACCGGTTATCATGGTGATCCACGCGGGTCTTGAATGTGGTCTGTTCAAGAAGCCTTATCCAGAAATGGACATGGTGTCGATTGGCCCTACCATCCGCTATCCACACGGCCCGGATGAAATGGTCAATATCACCACAGTTGGTCAATACTGGGATCTGCTCCTTGCTGTGCTAGAACGCATTCCCGCTAAAGGTGAATAATCACTCTAGGTGAATAGTCGCTAAGCAGACTTAAATAACAAAGGCCGCAGAGGGTTTACCAATGCGGCCTTTTTGTGGCTTCTATTTGCGCACTGCGTAAGGCTGATTATCGCGTTAACTTACATAACTTAGCTAGGTTAGATTGGCGCTGAGCCAGAGCCGCCCAGATTAGATAAACACTAAAACACAAAATCCAACTGCTTAGTTTCGCGTACCATGAGCGGCGAAAGCGTGTCTTTAGTCTCGGCGAGTCCAACAGAAACCCCGAGTAACCTAATTCCACGGCCCTCTTGCCTAGCCATTGCTTGGCTCAGTAGCTCATAGAACATCACCACGGAGACCTCGTCACTACGATGCTCGATGGTGGTCTGTTTAAAATCATTAAATTTAAGTTTGACCACCTGCTTATGGATTTGCCTTCCCTTAGCGCTTCGCACTAAACGGCTGGACAACTCTTGGATTAATCCAGGCATCACCTGCTGGCACTGCTCCAGCGTGTAAATATCCTGAGCGAGAGTGGTCTCAACGCCTACAGATTTGCGCTCGCGGCTCACCGAAATCCCGCGCTCATCGATGCCATGGGCCCGCTCGACTAACACGGCGCCAAACTTACCAAAACGGGCAATCAACTCTTGCTTTGGATAAGCCTGCACATCGGCGCAGGTATTTAAGCCTAGCGAAGACAGTTTCTCAGCGGTCACTTTACCCACTCCGGGTATTTTCCGCAGGGATAAGCTTTTAACGAACTCGGGCACCTCATCGGGTGGGATAACACATTGCCCATTGGGTTTATTTAAATCAGAGGCGACCTTGGCGAGAAATTTAATCGGCGCCACGCCCGCCGATGCAGTCAGTCCTGTTTCGGCCAAAATATCACGGCGAATCGCCTCGGCGATTAACGTGGCAGAGCCCTTAAACAGCTTACAATCGCTAACATCTAAATAGGCTTCATCGAGGGATAGCGGTTCGATTAACTCTGTGTATCGGGAAAATATGGCGCGAATTTGCTGCGAGACCTCTTTGTAGACCTGCATACGACCGGGAACGAGGATAAGATTGGGGCACAATTTCAGTGCGTAGCCCGTCGCCATGGCAGAACGCACGCCAAATTTGCGCGCCTCATAATTACAAGTGCTGATGACGCCACGCTGCACCCGACTGCCGCCGACGGCCAGCGGTTTACCGCGGTATTCGGGAAAATCCCGCATTTCCACCGCAGCAAAATAGCAATCCATATCGATATGAATGATTTTTCGCACCTTGCATTCCTCCGACACTCAAAATACTGTATATAAAAACAGTAATCAAGTGCCACTTATCAATTTGCCGCGGTGCTGTTTGCGCTTGGATTGTCAGCGCTCAAAAAACAAAGGGAGCCCTAAGGCTCCCTTGATTTGCAACGTTTTGAATTAAATCTTAAATTGCCCAATGTTGCGGGTGAGTTCGTGAGTCGCTTGCTCAAATCCTTGCAAACTTTGGGATAAATCTTGGCTCGAGAGCAAAGACTGATCGGACAAACCACGCACGCTAACCACGTTCTGTGCCACTTCTTCTGCCACAACGGCCTGCTGGCCAATCGCGACGGTAATTTCCACCGTTTGCTGCTGAATCGACACAATGGCACTGGCGATATCACTTAAGGCTTGCTCCACTTGTGTGGTCAAGTCTTGCCCGACTTTTGCCTGCTCAACCCCAGATTCCATCACCTGCTCGGCTTGTAGCGCACTCTGTTGCAGGGTTTGGATAATCCCTTGAATGTTGGCGGTAGAATCTTGGGTACGAGACGCGAGGGTACGCACTTCATCGGCCACCACGGCAAAGCCTCGGCCCTGCTCACCCGCCCGCGCCGCCTCGATGGCCGCATTGAGCGCCAGCAAGTTGGTTTGGTCGGCAATGTTGCGGATCACACTTAACACTTCGCCAATTTGCTCGGAGCTGCTACGTAACTCCTTGATGACTTTGGCCGCTTCAATCACTTGAACCGATAATGCCTTCATGCCTTCGGTCGCACGGGACACGATTTGGGTACCGTCATGGGCCTGAGTCTGTGCCTTTTCAGCAAAATCATTCGCTCGCTGAGCGCTTATCGCCATTTCTTGGCTCGTCTGTGCCATTTGGGTGGCGGCCGTGGCCACTGAGTCGATTTGTTGTTTTTGCGATGACACCGAAGATACCGCTAAATCACACACTTGGCGCGCATCCATCACCCCAGTGCCCACCTCTTGGGTTAAGTTGCGAGTGTGCAGTAACATCTGCTGCACCTTTTCGGCAAAGCGATTGAAGGCATCACCCAACTTGCCTAACTCATCTTCGCGCTCCATTAAAATGCGTTGGGATAAATCGCTATCACCTTCGGCAATGTCTTCCATCGCATCGAGCAATTTGCTGAGCTGGCGTCTAAAGGGCAATAACATCAACCATACTGTGATGCCGACCAACAACATAATCCCTAAGGCAACAAAACAGGCATTCCAAAAGGCTTCGGTTACAGGCGCTTCAATCACCTCATGGGGCAACATAAAGGCTAAATGCCATTTTTGCTTAGGATAATCACCGCCCACAGACACGAAGGTTACCCGCTGCGGCACACCGTTAAAGGTGACTTCGGCAAAGCCCTGCGTCTCGCGCTGCATTTGTTGTCTTAAGGCGGAAAAACCTGAGGTGTCCTTAAACTGGCTATCGATTTGATTCGCAAGTGAGCCCGGCGGGAATTTATCAGAGAAACCTGGGAAATAAACCAGCTTACCTTCATCTGTCATCAAGAAGGCTTGGCCATAGTTGCGGTATTTGATTGGCGCTAACAGGGTTTTACCAATGGTATCGATAAGAATATCCATACCACCAATGCCGATGAGTTCACCATTGGCACCATAGACTGGGGTTTTAACCGTGGCCGAAATAGATCCATCGTTGGCATCGACCGCAGGATCGCCCACAAACAAGCTGCGCTGATCGATAGCCTCCTGCCACCAAGGACGCTTGTTAGTGTAATAGTTTGGATCGCCATCGAAACGGCCATTGAGATCGAAATACTCGAAGGTATTCGCCGAGCCAAAGAACACTGACTTCACATCGCTATCACGGTCGGAGAACGAGCGGAAATAGCGAATAATATCTTGGTACTGTTGATCGTTGGCTAAGTTACTGCCACGGGCATGATATTGGCTAAACCAATGGATAAGCCCAGGCTCGGCAAAAACCGAGTGGATCACTTGCCCTTTAGCAACAAAATAACCACCTATCTCATTGGCCTTGAGAGCCACAAGCGCCGAAATGTCCGCATCGACTTGCTTACGTGTGTTATTACTTTCTTTATTCACGAGCAAAGCGGCAACTAAAGTAAGAAGTACAGCGAGGGCACCGACGATAGTTACCACTAACTGCAAACTAAGAGAACGTTTTATATATCTCATCCATCTTCCCGTCTGGTTAACCAACCACTTAACAAAAAAGCCTGCAAAAACAGTTTCACACGGTAACAATTTTTACCAGCCAACAACAGCCGAAATGATGAGAAAAAACGTAAACAAGTATTTGTAAAGAATAGACATTAGCAAAATAACAGGAATCGCTAAACAATCGACATCCATCAGAAGATCCCATTGCGATAGCGATTTTTTACAGAGTGTTAGACTAAATACTCAAAATCCAAAAACAAAGGCCAGTCATTTAGTGACTGGCCTTTGTGCTTAAGCTGCGTAAGCTGGCGTGGTTACATCTTAGTTTGCAGATAATTCGCTAAACCAATTCGGTCAATCAAACCGAGCTGTTTTTCTAACCAATACATATGGTCAGATTCGGTGTCGTCGAGTAACACTTCTAAGATCTCACGGGTTTGATAATCTTTTTTCGACTCACACAGGGCAATCACCTTACGCAAATCATCGGCGACCTTATATTCATAGGCCAAATCGTTACGCAGCATCTCTTCAACGTTTGAACCAATGTTGAGCGCTTCCCGTGCGGCCACATTCGGCACGCCTTCGAGGAATAAAATGCGCTGTACCAGTTTGGCCGCATGGCCCTTTTCATCATCCGACTCGTGGGCAATACGCTCATAGAGTTCGTTCAGGCCCCAGTCTTCGTACATATGGGCATGAACAAAATACTGATCCATCGCCGATAACTCTCCCGTTAGGAGTCGATTCAACGCGTCGATGACCTCTTTATCACCTTTCATATTCAGCTCCTATGACTCACTAATTTGCGATTGAAGATAGTTTTGAATGCCGGTTAAGCTGATCAGCTCCTGCTGTGACTCGAGCCAATCTAAATGCTCTTCTTCATCTTCAAGGATATCTTCGAGCAGATCGCGACTCACATAATCCTGCTCCGCCTCGCAAAGGCTAATAGCATCCCGTAACAGTGTGAGTTGTTCCTGCACCATGGCTAAATCGCAATCCAGCATCTCTTGGGTATGCTCGCCAATACGCAGTTTTTCGAGCTGTTGCAGATTCGGTAATCCCTCTAAAAATAATACCCGCTCGATAAGCTTATCGGCGTGTTTCATATCTTGGATGGATTTCTTGTATTCGACGTGATCTAGCTTCTCGAGACCCCAATGTTTGAACATTCTGGCGTGGAGAAAATATTGATTAATGGCCGTTAACTCACAGGTCAGCACCCGATTGAGTTGTCCCACCACTTTAGGATGACCTTTCATAAGTAACTTCCTTGATATGAGTGAAAGATTGATCTAAATCAAGCTTCTAGCCTAGTACAGTTTTCAAGCTAACTCAAATTTTCTTTATTTTTCACAAACTTAAAGATAAAAAGCATTCTCATTATCGCTTAGATTAGCCAGCTATCCTCCTCATATATCAAGGATTAATTTTATGGGTACGCTCAGCAGGTAAGTAAATTCTCTTTCTTGCAGTTATAAAAGGCACTCGTTAACTGATTAGCATAACCCGCGTCACTCATCCCTTCGTGAGCTTACGCTTTCCTGAACGAAATCGACGCTCAAAACCTTTGCAGCGCTGAAAACGAGGTAAAAAAATAGCCTCCAGAGGAGGCTATTTCAGTTGAAGCGGATAATTAAATGATCCTGTCTTTCGTTAACTTCTCACGGCGCGCTTCTTCTGCGGCCATACGACGCTTACGCTTGTCGCAGGGATCATCACAATCGCAGGCTTTTTCAATCCCTAATACACCTAAACCGCCACAGCTTCCTTCAACGGCTTTGCGCTTGATGAGATAACCTATCGACATAAGCAAAAAGAACAGTAATAAAATCACAAATGCCGCGATAAAAGTGCTCATGTTAACTCCAACTACTTAAGGAAAGGCTTGAAGGCGTCACTGTAGTAGACTTTAAATCCTTCGCCTTGCTTTTCTATTAGCATTATCGCCAAGTGTTCTTTCTTGGCAAGCTCCAATGACGCTTCTGTGCCTAAAACCATCATCGCCGTCGCAAAACCATCGGCCGTCATACATTCTTTATGCAAAACGGTCACAGATGCTAGCTTATGATTAATAGGTAAACCGGTACGTGGATCAATTATATGAGTAAAACGCTGACCTTCTTCCTCATAATAATTGCGATAATCCCCCGACGTTGCCATCGCCATAGTGCCAGGCTCAATCACCTGTTGCACCGCCATGCCATCATCGGTCGGTTTCTCTATCGCGACGCGCCATGAGCTACCATCGCCTTTAGTGCCTTTAATGCTCAGCTCGCCACCAATTTCGACTAAGTAACCGCTTGCATGGTACTTATCTAAAATCGAGGCCACTTTGTCCACGCCAAAACCTTTGGCGATTGAAGACAAGTCCACATATAAATGCGCATTGTGCTTGCTTAAGCGATTGCCTTCGATAGAAAGCTCACTGATACCCGTTTTGGCTTTAGCCGCATCGATATCGGCTTGAGTTGGCACTTTGGTTGGGCGTTTATCGGGGCCAAATCCCCATAGGTTCACCAGCGGCCCTAAGGTAATGTCTAAGGCTTTGTCCGTCACGTTATACAAACGCATGCCTTCTTTAACCACTTTAATGGTATCCGGCGACACTTCAACGCTTTGCTCGAGCGGTAACTGATTGAAACGAGACAGTTCTGAATTGGGTCGATAAGTCGACATCTGGTTATTGACTTGCTCTAGGGCTAAGTCAATTTCGGCCTGCAACAGCTGGGCCGTTGGCATTTGCTCATTGGGAACCACTTTAATGTGGTAGGTCGTGCCCATTGTGCTGCCCGCGAGGGAGATAACCTCATCCTGTTTGCTACAGGCTGAAATAAAAAAGGCTAGACCTACAAGGACCAGCCAGTTCACTGAATGCTTTAACACTGAGGTTTTTAACACGGGGGTTTTTAACGCTAGGGTTTTAAACATAGTGACTAACAACTCTTTTGGATGCCCTTTAATACAAAAGTTGCAGATGAGAGCTTTACTCCACATCTGCAACTCTTCTCACCTTGGGCTAATTCACATTAGCCGCCGAAGTCATCCAACAGGATGTTTTCGTCTTCGACACCAAGATTTTTCAACATACCGATTACGGCTGCGTTCATCATTGGAGGTCCACACATGTAGAACTCACAATCTTCTGGCGCTTCATGGTCTTTCAGGTAGTTTTCATACAGTACGTTATGGATGAAACCTGTGTAACCATCCCAGTTGTCCTCAGGTTGAGGATCAGACAGGGCCACATGCCATACGAAGTTGTCGTTTTCAGCCGCTAGGCCGTCAAAGTCTTCCACGTAGAACATTTCACGCTTAGAACGTGCACCGTACCAGAAGCTCATCTTACGCTTAGACTTCAGACGCTTCAGTTGGTCGAAAATGTGTGAACGCATTGGTGCCATACCCGCACCACCACCGATAAACACCATTTCTGCATCGGTATCTTTCGCGAAGAATTCACCGAATGGGCCAGAAATCGTGACTTTATCGCCAGCCTTCAGACTCCAAATATAAGATGACATCTTACCGCATGGTAAGCTCAAGTTACGTGGAGGTGGCGTTGCGATACGCACGTTCAACATGATGATGCCAAACTCTTCTGGGTAGTTAGCCATTGAGTAAGCACGGATCGTTTCTTCGTCAACTTTAGATTCTAACTTGAAGAAGCCAAAGTGTTCCCAGTCACCACGGTACTTTTCAGGAACGTCGAAATCAGCATATTTAACATGGTGTGCAGGCGCTTCGATCTGGATGTAACCACCCGCACGGAACGGAACAGATTCACCATCAGGAATTTGCAGCTTCAGTTCTTTAATGAAGGTTGCCTTATTATCGTTAGAGATAACAGTACATTCCCACTTCTTAATACCGAAGATTTCTTCGTCAAGTTCGATTTCCATGTCGTTCTTAACGTTCACCTGACAAGACAGACGGCAACCTTTACGGGCGTCACCCTTGCTGATGTGATCTAATTCTGTTGGCAGAATATCACCGCCGCCAGACTTAACCACTACGCGACATTGGCCACAAGAACCACCGCCACCACAGGCGCTCGATACGAAGATACCGCTGTTCGCCAGCACGCCTAACAGCTTGCCACCAGCACCGGTTGTAATCGCTTTTTCAGGATCGTCGTTGATGCCGATCGTGATGTCACCGCTAGACACTAGCTTAGATTTAGCGAATAAAATCACTAACACTAAGACGAGGACGATAGCAGTAAACATACTCACACCGAGGTAAACCTCGAGCGGAGTAGATTTAAAAATACCAAGAATATCCATTAACTTATCCTTAGAAGGTCCAATTCAAGAAGCCGTTTGGTGTCTCTTACAGAGACACACCAGAAAACGACATGAAACCTAAGGCCATTAAACCAGCGGTAATAAAGGTAATACCTAAACCACGCAGGCCATTCGGCACATCGGCATACTTCAGCTTCTCACGGATACCGGCCATCAATACGATAGCTAATGCCCAACCTACTCCAGAGCCGAAACCAAACACCACACTTTCGCCCAGCTTGTAGTCACGCTCAACCATGAATGATACCGCACCGAAAATCGCACAGTTCACAGTGATTAGAGGTAAGAAGATACCTAACGCGTTGTACAAAGGAGGAAAGTACTTATCCAGTGCCATTTCCAGAATTTGAACTAAAGCCGCAATCACACCGATAAAGGTAATGAATTTCAAGAAGCTTAGGTCAGCTTCAGGTGCACCAGCCCAAGCCAGTGCGCCAGGTGCTAACAGCCCTTGGTAAATAACTTGGTTAGCAGGAACAGAGATAGTTAACACTACAACTACCGCAATCCCCAGGCCCATTGCAGTAGTCACTTTCTTCGATACCGCTAAGAAAGTACACATACCTAAGAAGAAGGCCAGTGCCATGTTTTCGATGAAAACAGAGCGAATTAACAGGCTAATATAATGTTCCATCTCAAATTACCCTTTTGCTTCAACTTGCTCTGGCTTATAGGTACGAATAATCCAAATCAGAATACCGATCAGGAAGAACGCACTTGGCGGCAGTAATAACAGACCGTTAGGTTGATACCAGCCACCTTCAGAGATCTTGTGCAGGATTTGAACACCGAACAGAGAACCATTACCAAACAGTTCACGCACGAAGCCAACGGCTAACAGAATCGCACCGTAACCTAAACCGTTACCGATACCATCCATAAAGCTCATCATTGGCGGTGTTTTCATCGCATAGGCTTCAGCGCGACCCATTACGATACAGTTCGTAATGATAAGGCCCACGAATACCGATAACTGCTTAGAAATCTGATAAGCATAAGCCTGCAGCAATTGGTCAACCACGATTACCAGAGAGGCAATAATGGTCATCTGTACGATAATACGTACGCTGCTAGGAATATGGTTACGGATCATTGAGATAAACAGGTTAGAAAACGCTGTTACCGCAGTTAATGCCAACGCCATTACCAGTGCAGTTTCGAGCTTGCTCGTTACCGCTAACGCACTACATACACCAAGTACTTGTAATGCAATCGGGTTGTTGTTGACGATAGGTCCAGTCAGAACCTGTTTCAGTTCTTTAGCGTCAGACATTAGCTGAGACCTCCATTGCGTGCTTTTTCAATGAAACTCGCAAAACCTTCTTTACCTAACCAGAATGTCAGAGAGTGTTGAACACCGTTACTGGTCAGAGTCGCGCCGGATAATGCATCCACACCGTATTCAGTGCTAGCAACGGCTGGGTTTTTAGTTACGCTGATAGCAATGTTACCTTGCTCATCAAATAACTTCTTACCGTGCCATTTAGCTTTCCACTGAGCGTTTTGGACTTCACCACCAAGACCAGGGGTTTCACCTTGCTCGTAGTACACTAAGCTTTGGATCGTGTTCAGATCAGCATCTAACGCGAGGAAAGCATACATAGTCGACCACAGGCCATAACCATGAACTGGCAGGATCACGCTGGTTAACTTACCTTGTTCGTCACGCACTAAATAAACCACTGCATCTTCAGCAACACGCTTAACAGAAGCGATGTCGTTTTCAGGTACAAATGAGGTTTTCACATCGCGAGATGCTTTGCGTTGATCGAATGTGTTGGCATCAACACCTTCAACCCAATCACCGGTTTTTAAGTTAACTAACTTAGCTTCGATGTGCTTGCTGTAAGTATCCAAAATCTGAGCTTTGGTTACTTTGCCCGCTTTCGTGTCAATCAGACCCGCAGCTTCGAGGATGTACTTTTGCTTATCAAGCAGCTTGTTTTCTGCTTGAGTTGGGCGCAGTAATACTGCCGCAGTCGACACGAATATCGCACAAATTAGACATAAGCCAACGACGATAAATAACGTTCTGCCGAACGAATCTTTATTACTAGCCACGAGCAATCCTCCGCTTGATATTTGCCTGAACCACGAAGTGGTCGAACAATGGCGCGAACAAGTTAGCAAACAGAATCGCTAACATCATGCCTTCTGGGAATGCAGGGTTAATCACGCGGATAAACACAGCCATTGCACCAATCAAGATACCGTATGCCCATTTAGCTTGGTTAGTGAATGACGCAGACACTGGGTCAGTCGCCATAAACATCATGCCAAATGCAAAACCACCTAACACTAAGTGCCAGTACCAAGGCATTGCAAACATTGGGTTAGTGTCGCTACCGATAAGGTTCAGTAACAGTGACACGGCAATCATACCGACCATCACACCACCCACGATGCGCCATGAAGCGATACGGGTATAGATGATAACCAGACCACCTAACAGAATCGCCAGAGTCGATACTTCACCCACAGAGCCAGGAATGAAACCAAAGAACGCATCCCACCAGTTTTGGTTGAACGCATAGTCTAAGGTACCTGCCGCCGCTTGACTCAGTGCAGTTGCACCAGAGTAGCCGTCAGCCACAACCCATGAAGTGTCACCCGACATGTTCAACGGATAAGCGAAGAACAGGAAGGCACGACCGGCTAATGCTGGGTTTAAGAAGTTACGACCGGTACCACCGAACACTTCTTTAGCCACAACCACACCGAAGGTGATACCTAAGGCCACCATCCACAATGGGATAGTTGCTGGCAGGGTTAATGCGAACAGGATAGAGGTAACGAAGAAACCTTCGTTAACTTCGTGGCCACGAATAGCAGCAAACAGCACTTCCCAGATACCACCCACGGCAAAAGTCACCGCGTAGATAGGTAGGAAGAAACAGGCGCCGTACCACATCAGTGCTGGCCAGCCAGAGTTTGCCGTCAGTTCAGTACCGAACATGCCGAACAGGCTCACTTGCCATACGTCAGGCGTTGCAAAACCCGCGATTAACGCAAGTTGTGCTTGCAGACCTACGTTGTACATACCCACGAACATCGCAGGGAAGGCACAGGCCCAAACCGTGATCATCATACGCTTCAGGTCAATGTTGTCGCGAACGTGGGTTTTACCCTTGTTCACTTTACCTGGCGTATAAAAAATGGTGTATGCCGCTTCGAACAGGGCATAAAACTTTTCGTATTTACCGCCTTTTTCAAAGTCGGGTTCAATACGTTCGAAAAAATCTTTCAAGCTCATTAGCCTTCCCTCTCGATCGTATCTAAACAGTCACGCAGATATGAACCGTAGTCATATTTGCCTGGACATACGAACGTACACAGTGCGAGATCTTCTTCATCCAACTCTAACGCGCCTAAAGTGGCAGCACCGTCAAAGTCACCTGAGATCAGGTCACGCAGCAACATAGTAGGAAGAATATCCAATGGCATTACACGCTCGTAGTTGCCGATTGGCACCATAGCGCGGTCTGAACCACCAGTGCTCGTTGTCATGCTAAACAGACGAGAAGCGCTTAAGTGGCCAAGGAATGCACGGGTGATAGAGAATTTGTTTGAGCCAGGTAACACCCAACCAAACAATTCTTTTTCAGTGCCTTCTTCTAACAGACTCACCTGCGCGTGGTAACGACCTAAATATCCTTGAGGACCTACAGCAGTACGGCCATTCAGCACAGAACCTGAAACAACACGTACGTTACCGTCTAAGGTTTCGCCCGCGAGCAATTCAGTCATGCTTGCACCTAAAACAGTGCGAACCAAACGAGGCTTAGCCGCTTTAGGACCGGCAATTGCGACCACACGTTCGGTATTCAGTTGACCAGTAGTAAATAGCTGACCAATGGCTATTACATCTTGGTAACCGACATGCCAAACAGTACGTTTTGCAGAAGCTGGAAGTAGGAAATGGATATGAGTACCAACAAGACCCGCTGGGTGAACACCGGCAAATTCTTCAACTTGGGCATTAGCGGCAGGAATATCGGCGCCAGGCGCTTTACAAAGGTAAACTTTACCTTCGGTAAGTCTTGCTAAGACCTTAAGACCATTAGCAAAATCTTCTTTATGCTCACGGATCACTACAACAGGATCGGCGGCATGGGGTTGCGTATCAATAGCGGTGACGAAAATACCAGCGGCAGAAGAATCTACGGCAGGCACTTTGCTGAAAGGACGTGTACGCAATGCAGTCCATAAGCCTGATTCGATCAGGTTGTCACGGACCAGTTGCGAGTCAAGCGTATCGAGAGCAGTGGCGTCATACTTAGCAAAGGAAACACTTTCGTTACCTTCTACTTGAATAACAACAGACTGCAGCACACGCTGGGCGCCCCGGTTAATGTCTAATATAGTACCACTGGCTAAAGCCGTATATTTTACGCCAGGATTTTTCTTATCTTCGAAAATCACCTGACCTTTTTGTACTTTATCGCCCACTTTGATCTTCATCGTTGGACGTAAGCCAATATACTCTTCACCCAAAGTAGCTACATGTTTAATGGCTGGGCCATTATGGATAACTTGCTCTGGTCCGCCTGCTATAGGCAGTTCCAATCCTTTCTTAATTGTAATCATATCCACAAGCACTACGTTTTGAAGGAAAGACAATGCGCCGCGTTCCTGCTAAATACTGAGGTTTTAAACAAAACCTACTGCATTGAGCTAGCGCAGATTTATCACAGAAATGCGATCGCAATCACGCTGGTCGCGCGCATTTTACCCCAATTGCCGAGGCATCGCCACGAAAATTATAGGTGATTTCAAACCTCAAATAAGGATTTAAAAGAATCATGCGCTACAGCGTTCACCTTCCGACCGAGTGAGGGCTCAGAAAGAGAAAATATTACGGTCGGCAAATACTATAACATTAATTTTTAAAGAAATAATTTAGCAAAAGGTCGATACCACTTTATGGCGAGACATAATACGACCTTTTTGCTTTCCCCTTGATTAATCTTTAAACAAGATTTAATTCAGTTTAAAAACGCCATTGATAACCCAAATAGCTGATCCTTCCATTTTCAGACCGAATTCCGCTATTTGATGCTGTGGTGACTAAGGACTCATCGAGCAGATTTTCGACCCTAAAATACAACCTATGGTGTTTATCAAAATCATAATTCGCCGCCAAATCGACCCGCCATTGGCCCGAAATCCGTTCTTGCTCACTGCCAAACTGACTGAAATCACGCTCCGATTGATAGGCCGCCTCAAGATTTAATCGATATTGGGCATATTTAATTCCCGCACTCAATTGCAATTGATGTTCGGGTAACCAAGCCAATCTATCTCCCTCTAAAACACAGCCTTGGACATCGGTGCAAGTGCTGGTTTGATACTCGGCGCTAAGATATTGATAATTTAGTCCTAAGGGTAGCTCTACCCCACCCAGATCCCAGCGATAGCCAAGGCCAAGTTCTACGCCGTAGGTGAGCACATCGGGAATATTCTCTTGAGTTAACAGGCGTTCATCGGCGCACATCGAATAGCTATCGCAATCCACATGCAGATTATCGAACTCTTGAACATATGCCCGTAAATCCGCTTTTATCCCTTCGCGCGCATATTGGGCACTCACTTGATAATGGAGCGACACCTGAGCCTCTTGAGTGGTATTTCCCGCGCTTGCTGCAGTCCAGGCCCGACGGATATCGGTACTAAAACGCCAATCGCCCGCATCATAGAGCACACCTAGCTGCGGCATCCAATCACTATCGGAGAAATCCGCTTCGTCCAGCCCCGCAAACGCTTGCTTCACTTCACGATTAATACTCACATGCTCGTAAGTAAGCCCTAACTTGATTTGCATGCCTTGCCAGCGGAATAACGAATCGATTGCCGATGTCAGCGCGGTGGCATCATCGGTGTATGCTAATATGGCACCCGAGTCATCAGAGACAAGACTTCTATCCGCTTGCCACAACGCCGTCTGCTCACCAAAGCGCATCTCGGCCTTATCCGTATGATAGCGAGCACTGTAAATAATTTGATGTTCACCGTATTGGTTTATGGCTTGGGTCTGGGCGCCAAAGGCACTGTAATCGTTGTCTTGGACGAGCAGAGCGACATCAATAACATCCGCGGTTGGCGCATGATCAAAGTCAGCAATATCTGCAAGGGTTGCTGCGTTAATCTCTTGCCCATTAAATAAACCAAGCTGATTCAATTGTTGTGAATAGGATTGATAGTAAAAGTCGCTGATCACTTTACTGCCAGCTAAATCCACTTGGTGTGATAGCTGATACTTGTGCTGCCGTCCCTGGAGTTTATCTTGTGCCGTTGCCGAATATAAGAGTAAGGGATCCTGTTGCCAGTCAGCTAAAGTACTGCCAAGTTGTGAGCGATAACTATCATCGTCGATAAATTGATAGGTAAATTCCGTTTGCTGCGGACTTCGCGCTCCAAGCAAACTGGCGGCGTTGACCTTAAACAGTATGTCGGTTTTCTTTCTGTCGGCATCACTGCCGTTGAAAAAATTCGCATCACCTTGTTCTTGAAGATAATTCGCCGCGAATAAGGCATCGTACTCTTTTTGTTTTACGCCCCAAGTCATGCCAGCACTAAAGTCGGAATCCGTTGCCCCCTCAACCTTAAAGCTGCCCGACTGAGGTCGATCAGTGATTTCAAGGCTTTGATAGTTCACGACACCAAAGGCCCCTTGTCCGCCCACCGTCATATTCGCCAGTGGTGTACTAGTCACATTTTGCTGCAGCAAAAGATTGGGCAATAGTTGTAACTGCGGCGCCGAATATGGTGCGGGTGAGAAGTACACTCTATCTTGCATCACAGCCACGCCTTGGCTGGCGGAACGCATACTGATATTCGCGCCGTTACCACTGTGGTCTGCCCGTAGTAGGGTTAAACTATTTAAGTAACTCAACTGCATCCCATCATCACCGGAATGATACTGGTTATTGAGTTCAATCAAATCGAGCGTCTGAGAGTAGAGAGGGTTTGCATTAAGGGGATGAGTGTAAACACAGGAAACCGCTAGCGCGGTCAGCGACATCACAAAGTAGCGACTGGACATACCAAGCTCCCAAAAGTGTTTGTTAGCGTACGGCGTTTTTGTTGTTATTTTGTAAAATAGCTGAATTTACTCGAAAAAAAAAGCGACGAATGTCGCTTTCTTGACGCTAACACTTTGGACCTTGCTACCGCAGAATGCGCTAGCCCAGCAAAGCTTAGAGTTTACCTAAGATCTCATCGCTGAGTTTTAAGTCGTCGTTGCGGTTAACACTCACGCCTGCGGCGATAATGTTGCGGGCAATATCTTGGGCTTGTTCTAACGAGTGCATCTGATAAGTACCACATTGATACTCGTTAAGCTCAGGAATTTCAGATTGCTCAACCACTTTGAGCACATCTTCCATAGAGGCAAGCCATGCATCGGCCACTTGGCGCTCGCTAGGCTCACCAATCAGGCTCATGTAGAAACCAGTGCGGCATCCCATTGGTGAAATATCAATAATTTCAACATCGCTGCCATTAAGATGATCACGCATAAAGCCCGCAAACAAATGCTCTAGGGTGTGGATACCACGCTCGCTGAGGATATCTTTATTCGGTGCACAAAAACGCAGATCGAATACGGTAATCGCATCGCCTTTTGGGGTACTCATATGTTTAGCCACACGCACGGCTGGCGCATTCATCCGAGTATGGTCAACGGTAAAGCTATCTAGTAATGGCATAGGGATCTCCAAATTCTTAATGCGATACAACCGCTATCGGTTTATGGGCGCAAGCATAACACCAAATGGATTAGGTCGATAACAAGATAATCTAAGATGAAATCATCTCATATCAATCAGACGCTAATATGAACATTTTGTTCAAATTGACAGCATTAATGCTGCCGCTGTTGGCTGTAAGCATCTTCAGAAATTTTATGATACTCACGTACACCTTGCTCATACGCATGGTAAGCGCGGTACACTTTGCGCATCATAGGGTCCTGCTCCGCCTGCTCTTCAATGACCTGCTGTGAAATACGTTCAAGCTCGCTAAGCACCTCGGGCGGGAATGCCTTCAGCACCACACCCTCGTCTTTTACTAAGGTTTCAAGGGCTGTCACGTTACGCGTGGTGTATTCGTCCAACATATCTTGATTGATAGCACGCGCCGCGCCTTTGACTATGGCCTGTAAATCTTCGGGCAGACTCTCAAAAGCGGCTTTATTGATCAAAAACTCCATATTGGAGCCAGGCTCATGCCAGCCGGGATAATAGTAATATTTGGCGACTTTATGTAAGCCAAAGGCAAGATCGTTTACTGGCCCAACCCACTCCGCCGCATCAATCGACCCCGTTTGCAAAGCGCCATAAAGCTCCCTGCCAGCCATATTGACGGGAACGGCACCGACACGTTTCAGCACTTCGCCCCCTAGGCCTGGCATACGGATCTTCAAGCCTTTAAAGTCGGCAATAGTGTTGATGGGTTTATTAAACCAGCCGCCCATCTGCATGCCCGTATTGCCACCCGCTAATGGAATAATACCAAAGGGACGATAGACTTCCTCCCACAGTGCCATGCCGCCACCATAATGCAGCCAGCCGTTCATCTCTTGGGCCGTCATGCCAAAAGGGATAGAAGAAAAAAACTGTGAGGCGGGCGCTTTCCCCTTCCAATAATAGGAGGCGGCGTGGGCCATCTGCACTTTACCTTGGCTCACCCCGTCGAATACCGCAAAGGCCGGCATTAACTCACCCGCGCCATATACATGAATTTGTAAACGGCCATGGGACATGTCGTTCACCAACTTAGCAAAACGCTCAGGCGCCATACCTAAACCGGCGAAGTTTTTCGGCCACGATGTGGCTAAGCGCCACTCAATCACCTCTTTGACGGGAGTCGAGTCAGGATGGGGCGATGCAGAAATCTGTTCGGTCTGTGAAGGCGCAGGATTACACCCACCGAGTCCAATCAGTAATACCGCAAGCAATAGACTCCCCAAATGACGCATCAAACCTCTCCCACAAGACAAATAACCAGTTAACAGTATGAAAATTAGCGTGCTTTTATCGAACGACGAACGCTTAACACTGCTGAAATAAAACATATTGTTAACACATAAAGTTAGGGAGGGAAACCCAATAATTTCCTCAATTTGACCTAAAACAAAAAAGCCACGTTGATAACGTGGCTTTTATAAAATCAGGGGCGCAATTAACCGCGACAATTTGGCGTTTTAGGCACTTCAACATCCTTAGCCCATTCACTCTGAGTGAAGGTATGGATAGAAAGTGCATGCACACCGTTTGCTAATTCATCGGCTAAACAATTGTTTACCAAACGATGGCGGGCAAGTAAGCGAAGGCCTTCAAATTCATCACTGACGACAACCACTTTAAAGTGAGTCTCTGAATTTGGCGGAACATGGTGACGATGGCTTTCGTTAAGGACTTCTAAATGAGTTGGCGAGAAGCTTTCGGTCAGCTTCTTATCAATGGTCTGTGCCACTGTGCCCTGCGCATGGGTATTGGACATATTCAAATCTCAACATGGGAAAATCCAGTGGCCGCAGAGTACTGCTTCAAGTACAAAAGATCAAATCCCAACGTCAGCTTTGCGGCTTTAAACTGAGCCAATTTAGCAACAGTATGAAATGATTTAGCTTTCAATCAGCCATGATAATTAACAATCAATTGCCTAAAGGTGTAGTTCCAGCGGGGTTCCTTAACCGTTAAGCGCTTAGGCATGCTGTGTAACCAATCTTGCTGCATTGGCCAGTGCATAATCAGTAAGTCACCACTGTGCAGGTTAATAGTGTATTTCACCCTGCTGTGTTTATGTTTAATCACAAAATCCCGCGAGGCACCAAGGCTGATAGAGGCGATATCACTGCCGCTTGCAATCTCGGGCTCATCATCGCTGTGGGCGCCCATGCAATCTTGACCATCGGCATAACGATTCACTAACACGCCATTGCTGCCTAGGCCAAAATCCCGCTGCAGTTTGTCGCGCAATTTTTGCAAATACTTAGGCCAAGGCAGAGCACGAATAAATAGCCCTGAATATAAGTAGTCGCATCCCGTATCGCCATACCAAACCTGCAGCCTTGGAATGGCATGATATTCCCCAAACACTTGAATTTGTGGGCGACTCAGCGGGTAAGATTCGGCCTCCTTGAGTAAGGCATGTTGCTGCGCCACATTCAAATAATCCCTAATTAAGGTGATAGGCGGCTCGACCTGTGCCGCATCTTGGCGATGAGCACGAGAGCTTCCTCTAGCAGCTTCAATATTGACCTCAGGCTCGAGCCCTAAATCGGCTTGTTTCATGCAGCACCTTATTACGACTTACGACGTGATTGACCCCGCTCAATTATCCATGAATGCGCGAGCGGATACACAACCTCAGGCAAGCATCGCACGATGAGGGGAAATCTGCGATAATCTGCGCCTTATTTTTATTGGCAGCATTTTTATTGGCGCCGTTTTTATTGGCATAGTACAAAGATGACGACACAATTTTCAGTGGCAGGGATTGAGCTTGAACTATTTCGCTACCCCGCTTCGCAGGAATCCAATCTCCAAGCTTGGGATGCGGCAGACGAGCATTTGATTAACACCCTAGTCGAAGGCGGACAAACCGCTGTGCCAACGGCCATTATCAACGACAACTTTGGCGCCTTAAGTTGTGCCCTATCTCGGCTCACTCCCGATTGGCCACTGAATGTCGAAACCGATGCCAGAACCAGTTTTTTAGGTGCAGAGCAAAATCATCTTCGCAATCAGTTACCTATGGATAACCTCACCTGGTTTACCAGTCGCGATGCCTTGCCAGGCGATCTCGCCCTCGTATTGATGAAGCTGCCTAAAAACCTCACTTACTTTGCCCACCAGCTGATGCGCTTATCTCAAGTGTTGCCCGCGGGCTGTAAAGTGTTGGTTGGTGCAAAAGCCAAGTCAATCAACGCCAGCTTATTGGAAGTCTTTGCCAAATACTTAGGGCCAGCGAGCGCCAGCCTCGCGTGGAAGAAAACCCGCGTCATCACCTGTATTAGCGATGGTAAGCCACGTGCCTTGCCAAAGGAAATCACTTGGGATATTCCCGAATTTAATCTCCACATCAGTAATTTAAGCAATGTGTTTGCCGCCAATAAACTCGATATCGGCGCACGCATTATGTTGGATAACCTCCCTCAGGGCGATTTTAAAACAATTGTCGACCTAGGTTGTGGTAATGGCGTGCTCGGTCTGCGTGCCGCCCAGTTATACCCAAATGCCAATATCCATTTTATTGATGATTCCGAAATGGCGGTGGCCTCGGCAAAAGCCAATTGGGCAAACAACCAACTCCCCGCTGAAAAAGGCCATTTTCATTGGGATGATTGCATGACCCATTTACCCGATGGAGTCGAACCCGATTTAGTACTCTGCAACCCGCCCTTCCATCAGGGCGAGGCGATTACCGATCACATTGCTTGGCAGATGTTTTTAGACGCGCGTCGCCGACTCAAAAATGGCGGCATTTTACATATAGTGGGTAATCGCCATTTGGCTTACCACGTGAAATTGCAGCGTTTATTTAAAAACTGCACTACTGTTGCCTCCAACGGCAAATTTGTGATCCTGCAAGCGCAGAGATAACCGCTTTAGCTCAGCAAAGATAGGCCAAAATAATGGCGCTATCTTTGCTCTCTCTTTTCATTCCAGCATCAGCGCATACTGAATAACGGCTTTCGCTAGCCGTTCCCCTAAGTTGTCAGTACAATCTTTGGCAGCAAAAGCATAAAAGTGAGTCACTTAGACTTTTATGCCCCATGGATATGGAAAGCATATTTAGGATATTGAGATGCCGTTAAAGGATGACGTTGACCAACTCAAGGCAGAATTGGCGCAGTTAAAACTGCAGCACCTGTCGCAGCAATCTTCACTCAGCCGCCAACTGGCAGAATTCTCGGCCAAGCTCGACAGCATCAGTCTTCAGCTTGAGCAGCAAGACAATGGCCCTCTCACCACCCCATCCACGAGTGTGGACGATATCACGGCGCCATTCGGCACGACGATTGATTCAGGGGATGAGCGCGTTTCGCAGCAATCTGAAGAACTGGCCTCCCATATCCAGCCACAAATGCCCGAAGTTAATTCTTGGCAAGACGATCCTTGGCAGCGCCACGCAAAGGCTCCCTCAAAAGCCATGCATTCACCTGAGGATTCGCAGCAGGATGATTCGCAGAAAGATAAGGCCTTTTCTCAGCAAGCCGGACTTGAAGTGGGTGTGCAGGCCGCAAGTCAGTTAGAGACCTTATTATCCCAAGGCGTTACCGCCATCATGGCGCCATTTGCGGCCATCTCTGAACAGGTCAAAGGCTTCTATCAACATTATCAAGCCAAGGGCTTAGGCCCAGTGTTTTTAATGACGGTTGCGGGCATCATCACCCTGACCCTAGGCTTTGGTTATCTATTGCAATATTCCATCAATCATTGGTTTTCTGAACTCGGTAAAGCCCTGCTGGGTTTTGGCTGCGCCAATGCGATTATTGCGGGCGGGATTTTTATCCGCCAAAAAAGGGCGGGCATGGCCGACTTTGGCTCTGGAATTGTCGGATTAGGCCTCATCCTAAACTATCTCTGCGCCTATTTTATTGGCCCCTACTTTGAGATTATCCCCAATAGTGCCAGCTTTATCCTGCTGCTATTGATTACTTTAGCGGGCTATGGCCTGTCGATGCGACTCGATGCCAAGGTCATTGCCGTCATTGCCTTAGTCGGCGGCTCGATGGCACCTATGATGCTGCTATCCCAAAGCTATGCGCCGTTACTGTATATTCCCTATCTGCTACTGATTGGTGCGGGCGCCCTCGCCCAAAGCCGTAAATTACACTGGCCATTACTGCTGGAAATCACCGCATTCCTGCATATCGCCTGCATCGAAGCCTTCAGCTATTTTGTCGATTTACCGCTCACCCAATGGGGTGGCGGCGCAGTGCTAGCCCTAGTAAGCATTAACGCATTGTTTTATCTCTATGGTCTATATGGGTTTATGGTGAATCCTTCAACGACCTCACTCAGCCATAGAGCCCTAGTTCTACCGATAGCCCTGCTGGCCTTTGTAATCTTCGAACTCACCCAATTTACGCCATTTGCCGGGGAGATTTTTATCGCCAACGCACTCATCTGTGCGGGCTTATACCTTAAGCTCAAGTCTCGACTCACCCCGTCCCAGAGCAGTCTCTTATTAGTCTTTGGCGGTAGTTTTGCCGCTTTTGCCGCCCTTTATCTATTAAGCCATGATTTCCTAGGATTAGTGCTTATCCTCGAAGCATTGCTCCTGCTCTGGATTGGCCTTAAGGAGAAACTGATTTCGGTGCGCGCCGAAGCCTATGTGTTATTACTGACAGGGCTGATGCTCAATTTATATGCGGTGCTGACAGGTTTTTCCTTTCTCGGACTTGGCGAGCAAACGCCCATGGCGGCACTTGGGTTCCCGCTGCTCGCCTTAGCCTTAAGCGCGGCGGCCCTGCTATTTGTTATCCGCCAAATAGGCAATGATGAGTTGCTACTGTCACGGCTCGAGCGGCAACTGAGCTATTTACTCAAAGAGTTACTCAGCGGTTTTTATGCGGCGACCCTTTTGCTGGCGGCTTTCCTTGTCAGCAGCGATTATTATGTCGCCATCATCCCGCTCGTGAGTCTATTGCTCTTGTATTTAAGTGGTAAAGACAAGTTGATGGTCAGCGAGTTTGCCGCTTGGCTATTGCTGCTGCCACTCTTGTTTACTGTGGTTGAAGGCGTGACCCTTACTGACAGCCTGAGCTTTAGTGCGCAACCACTGATGGCCAAGCTGGCACGCATCGAATTGTTCGCCGCCCTGCTACTGGCCCACTATTGGTATCGTAAGCATTATCCAAGTTCGCTGTTCGCCCAAGCCGCCAAGCAAATACAACTCGGCTGTTATCTGCTACTGCCGCTGATGTTATTGCCTAAGGTAATGCGCAGTTATTGGGAATTTACCGCGGTTGCACTCTGGCTCAGCAGTTTGTTCAGCCTCGCCCTTGCCTATGTTATCAAGCATAAAGCCCTTGAAATTGAAACCAAGATTTTGACTTGGCTGGCGATACTCACCACCGCCAGTTTGTGCCTGTTTGAAGTTTGGCAAGGGCTTATCGCACTGCTAATTGGCGTCCTAGTCATGGGCTTTGTACTGCTGCGTTATCGCAAGCTTGCCAAACCTTGGGCATCACTGCTACCCCTGCAATGGCAACTTAGCCCTTATTATTTCGCGCTAGTGCTGGCCGTATTAGTCTATGGATTTAACCGCGTCGATGTTGTGGCATGGTCGATGACGGCTTTAGCCCTGAGTGGCTACTTTGCCCTCTTGATCCAAAGACGCACCCAACATGGCTCAGTGCAAACGGGATTGATGGCGCACATAGCCATAGAAACCCAAGCCGCGGTGCGCTCAAGCTACAGCATGGCCTACGGGCTGTGTCTGGGGCTCGCGCTATTGCCGATAATGCTGCACTTTGAGTTGTCGCTAAGACTCGATCTGAATAACGTGTTATTAATCCTCTGTGAATTGATGGCATTAGCCCTGCTCGCGCTACTTATCTTACGCCGCGGCGTCGCTATTCGTTTGCATCAGCGCTTCTTACCGCTGCAGTGGCTCAAATGGGGCTGGCACGGGTTGCTCGCACTGAGTTATCTCACCTGGAGTTATACGTTCGATAACATTATTGCCGCACCACTCAGTGCCATTCTGCTCGTCGTGCATGGCAGCGTGTTGATGTTTATCAGCCTAAAACCCCAGCATGCGGATATGATCCGCCTCGCCGCCGGACTCTTTACCTTAGCCACACTCAAAGTGTTATTGCTGGATATGGCATCCTTCGAGCTAGTACAAAAGGTTATCGCCTTTATGGTGATTGGGGTGATCTTACTGACCGTATCTTACTTCTATCAAAAGGCGCGTAATCGCCTACAAGAAGCAAACCAATAAGTCGCCAGTAATGCAAAGTAAAAGGCCGCTAACAATAGCGGCCTTTTTGATGGGATTAGAGGCTTAAGCCAAGGCTTTTTCTAGCGCCTGCGCCACATCGGCAATAATATCGTCGATATGTTCAATGCCAACGGAAATTCGGATCAAGTCCTCAGACACCCCGGCTCTCGCAAGTTCATTCGCATCCAACTGCCTGTGGGTGGTGCTGGCTGGATGGCAAGCCAGCGACTTGGCATCACCAATGTTCACTAAGCGCAAAATCATCTGCAGTGCGTCGATAAACTTGCCGCCAGCGATTTTCCCCTCCTCGGGAGTGGCCGCTTTAATACCGAAACTGATGATCCCAGAGGCTTTACCGCCGGTGATTTTTTGGCAATTTTCACGATGCGGGCTGCTCGGCAAAGCGCCGTAATTCACCCAACTGACCGAAGGGTGCAGTATCAAGTATTCGGCCAATGCCAAGGCATTCGAGCAGTGACGCTCCATACGTAGGCTCAAAGTTTCCAGCCCTTGTAGCAGCAAAAATGCACTGTGGGGTGAAAGCGCCGCCCCAGTATTACGCAGTGGCACCACGCGGCAACGTCCAATAAAGGCTGCGGCGCCAAAGGCCTCGGTATAAACCACGCCATGGTAAGAAGGATCGGCTTGATTGAGCAGAGCAAAGCGTTCTTTGTTGGCCACCCAATCGAACTTGCCCGAGTCAATAATCACACCGCCAATCGTCGTACCATGGCCGCCAATATATTTGGTTAATGAATGGATAACGATATCGGCGCCATGTTCAAACGGGCGACATAAAACAGGGGTGGCGACAGTGTTATCGACGATTAAAGGCACGCCGTGTTTATGGGCTATCTCGGCTAAACGTTTAAGGTCAACAATATTGCCGGCAGGGTTACCGATGGACTCACAGAATAGCGCCTTGGTCTTAGCATCGATTAAAGCATCGAGCTCTTCAAAGTCATCGAAGGCTGCCATCCGCACTTCGACTCCTTGGCGCGGCAGCGTATGGGCAAACAGATTATAAGTGCCGCCATAGAGTTGGCTGGTACTGACAATATTGTCACCCACCTGAGTAAGGGCTTGAATCGCATAGGTAATGGCTGCCATTCCCGAGGCTAGTGCGAGTGCACCTATGCCGCCTTCAATGGCTGCAAGCCGCTGCTCGAGCACGCTGGTCGTCGGGTTCATAATCCGCGTGTAGATATTGCCTGCGACTTTTAAGTCAAATAAATCAGCACCATGTTGGGTATCATCGAAGGTGTAGGAAGTGGTTTGATAAATAGGTACCGCAGCGGCTTTCGTGGTCGCCTCTGATTCATATCCGTGGTGTAACGCCAGTGATTCAAGTTTCATCTTTGTGTCCTTCCCCAATAAATTCCCCAAGCCATTCCCCAAACATAGCCACTCCCCAAGGCAAATCGAGAGGTACGCTACGCAAATTGATGCTCCGATCGCACAAGATTTGTGCACTGTATCCAAGCTAACAGATGGACATCTAGAAGTCTAAATGTTTTTTTCGCATCTGCATTAAGAAGTGCGACAAATGCCAAAAAAGAAGGTCTATCATTCACTAAAATATTAAATATTCTTTTACTGGTTACTCATCATTATTTTAAATATTATCAGGCTTGCTTTATTTTTTTAGTTGGCCTATGGTATGGGCATTAATTAGTGATTAATCATCAAGCCCTGAATGATTAATTTAGTCTTAATTTTAGATGGAGATGTAGCGCTATGTTAAAAAATGCATTTTCATTATTCACAATTAAGCCAACCTCTTTAAAGCCGAATCGTGCAATTTATTTAGCTAATCCTGTACGCCTGTCACTTAAATTTCCAGTTTAAGCCGAGTGCTACTCGCACTCGGCAGTCCATCTCTTATTTTTTAATTTATTGCTTCAACTTTTATTTTGGAGCATGGCAGTTATCTAGCTCATATTTGGGGTAGTTATGTTTTATTCTTTTTTTAGCAACCTATTTCAGTCTTTTATGTTGAAAACGGAAACCTATTACCTACAAAACAGTTTTAATGCCTCACTGCGCCCGACCTCATTGGCGGCAGTAATTGCAAAACTGGATCAACTCAAAAGTGAAGAAACCCTAGATAAAGTGACGGTTGGACGAGAAATTTTACTGGTTAATCAACATGACCAGCAGGAATACCGCATCGAGCTGGTGTATCCACCTAGGCACAAACCCAGAGCAGGACGCTACTCGGTGATCTCCGATCTCGGTGTCAGCCTACTCGGACGCACTAAGGGCGAATATGCCGAAGTCAATATTCTAGGTAAACCCGTGTTGTTTATCGTGAAGGATATCGCCCTTTGTAAGAAATAAATCAGAGGAAAAATAGCATTTTCAGAATAAAGCATGTTCAAATTTCAGTGGCAGCATGCTTTTAAATCGCTATTTGCGGCGGCATCTAGCACAGGCATAATAAAAAGCAGGAGAACATTATTTTGAAGTCATTAACAGGCCGCGAAATCAATTAAAGCCGATGAGTCAGCGCTTAAACCTCTTGCATATTTACCGAGTATGGCAGCGCTTATGTAAAATCTATCAAGAGGCAAAAGCTTTATTGTACTGGCTCATAGCGCTTTTTATGGTTTAAATTAGCCGAAAGGTTAATTTAAATTGACTATCCGTAAGAATGCGGCGCTACACTCGATAGTCTCATCTTATTAAGTTTCACTTTACTGAGTATCACTTTGCTGAGTTTAAGTTCAGTTAGGAGTATTTGTCATGAGTAAAGAAAAAGCGAAAAAACCGCCGATGAAAACCTTAAAAGAGAAACGTCAGGATAAACGGAATCGACAGAAAAACTCCGATTAATCCCTGTGTAAAAAATCCCTTAAATCCTCTCTTTATTTGTAAGAGGGCGTGGTGACTACCGCGCCCTCTTTTTTATCCCAGTTGACGGCGATATTGCTCAGGCGAATATTGGGCATATTTTTTAAACATCACTATATAAGGTGAGGTTTGGTTATAGCCCAAGGTCAGCGCCACTTCCTTGATTGCCAATCCTTCACGTAATAGCTGTAACGAATAAATAAACTGATGCCGCTGTCGCAGCTCGGTAAAACTCATCCCAAGGCTGTCTTGGCAACGCCGAGCCAGAGTGCGCTCTGTGGTATGCAGCTCACTCGCCCAGGTCTTAAGGCTCTTTTGGCTGGCGGGGTCGAGTTCGAGTTGCTGCAAAATGGGCTGTAATAATTTATCGCGACTCGAGGGTAAAAATTGCGGCTGTGCCTGACCTAAAATCAACTGGTCGATTAACACCTCAACCAGACGTTTATCCGCTTCGCTCTCGGCCACTCGGACTTGCCGCTCCCTTAGATCGTTCACGATCGCCTGTGCTATGGGGGTGACCGCCAGCAGGCAAGTCTCCTCCGGAAAAACACCCGCACGATTTGCCACTATATTCATCGAGCAATAATGGATACTGCGGCGAGTAAAGCTCTCATGTTCTATCCCCGCCGGCACCCAAATCGCATATTGGGATGGCGATAAAAATCGCTGCCCAGCGGCATGCAGCTCCATAATACCGCCACTGATCAGCTGCAGTTGCCCCCAAGCGTGGCTGTGTTTTGGGGTGATGGTATTAGGGAGAAAAGCTTCATAGTTAAAGAAAATATCGGCAACAGGCGCTTGTTCCGCCCTGAGCGGATGATAAACGGGACGCATCAGCACTCCACTGTACTCCATAATAGCGAGTCGATTCGGGGCGCATACAGGGGCTTTAGCCGAAAAAGGATTGTCCGCCGACGAACTGACATTGTCTTTTAAGCGATATTTATATCATAAAAGACCAAGGATAATAGCAGCCAATCTATGACATCGGGTTTATGTCCTTTCGCCTAACCCCGTCTTCACGCCAATTAAGACTAATCTATGCTGTATTTATTTCCCCTGCTCGCCGTCGTGATTTGGGCAGGCAACGCCATTGTTAACAAACTCTCCTTTGGGATTATCGCCCCCGAAGCGATAGCCTTTTATCGCTGGTTTTTTGCCATGCTAGTGTTAACGCCTTTTATGCTAAAACCCGTCTGGCACAAGCGTAAAACGATTGCACCATTACTGCCCAAACTCGCTACCTTAGCCGCCTTAGGCATGGTATTAAACCAAAGCCTTGCCTACTTTGCCGCGGCAACCACAACCGCTACCAATATGGCCTTAATCAACTCGCTGGTGCCTATGATGAGCCTGTTTTTGGCCGTGCCTTTACTCAAACAAAAACTGACCCCCTTGGTCTTTGGTGGCACTGTGATTTCGCTCTTGGGCTTAGTGTTTATGTTAAGCCACGGGGATATGGCCAATCTTGCCATAGGCGTAACCCAAGGGGATTTACTGTTACTCATCAGCGCCTTTGTGTACGCGCTTTACGGGGTATTGCTCAAACGCTGGCAATTACCGATATCGACGTGGGAGTCAGTGTATATTCAAGGGCTTATTGCGGTGTTGATGTTAACTCCACTGCTGTTTAGCGCGCCCAGTGTCGCCATTAGCAGCCAAGCCGCACCGTTAATACTCTATGCCGCTCTGGGCGCTTCACTCATTGCACCTTGGGCCTGGATTAATGGCATCAGCAAGTTGGGTGCTGAGCAAACCAGCATTTTCTTCAATTTGATGCCGATCCTCGCGGCTATCTTAGCCGCGTTCATTCTGAATGAAACCTTAGCCGTTTATCACTACTTAGGCGGCGCTCTGGTCATCTTTGGGGTGATGTTAGTGCAGGTAAAACCTAAGCTGAAACCCACAGCCCCCATCGCCTGCACCGAATAAATCTCTCTCCTCAACGCCCCAAAATCTTGGGGCGTTTTCTTTAATGTTGCCAATAACGGACTTCTTGCTGACTGCTGCAAACACCCAAATAGCGACTAAGCTATTTAATAAGTCGTTTTGTCAGAGAGTTATGGAGAGTCCCATGTTTAATAGCATTAGAGTAAAGTTTTCGCTGATGTTTGCCATTATGGCGACAGCCTTGATTGTGATGGCCGTAACCGATGCGATGCAAAGCCGCACCACCCTCAAGCAAATGCAGGAGTTTAGCCAATTATTTAATCCTGCTATTTCGGCCATTCTCAACGCGGATCGGGACCTCTATCAGGCTCAACTGAGTGAAGAAGTACTCCTTCGACCCGATCTCAGCAGCGACAATCGCAAGAGTGAGATAGACAACTGGCAGGAAAACGTCGACCAAGCGCGTGATCGCATGGGGGAGTTTAAAAATTACCTGCAAGAGCATTTAGAAGTCATACAATCCACCAGTGGTTTTGAGGCGCAGTTTTCGCTCTGGTATCAAGCTTCATCGGAAGTCATCAACGCGGTAAAAAATAATAACTTTGAACTGGCAAGACAACTCCATGAAAACAAATCTAAAAAAGAGTTTAAGGCCCTAAGAAATATCTACAACGCCGCGGGAGAAGCTGCCGATAACCGCGTGAAAGAATTGGATTTACAGGCCTCAGAGCAGGCCACTACCCAAACCCAAATCTCAGTCACCATAGCCACCCTTGTCGCTATCGTAGCCCTAGTGATCGCCTACTTTGGTCCTAAAATTATTGTTAATGCCATCCAAGATATTACTGACAGGATCAAGGATATTGTCGATGGCGACGGAAACTTAACCCAGCGTATCCCCATCACCCGCCAAGATGAAATTGGTGAGCTGGCCAATGCCTTTAACTTGTTCGTTGCCCAACTGCAGCAAATGGTTATCGCGATTATCAGCCAGACCAAAGATGTCAGCCAAACCGTTGAAAACCTCGCGACAAAATCAACCACCACCATAGGCATCAGTTACGAGCAGGAACAGTTTGTCGATACCATAGTCACGGCGGTGAATGAGATGAGCGCCGCGGTGCGAGAGGTGGCCAGCAACGCCCTGCATACCGCCACCGAAATTACTAAAGTCAACGACCAAACCATTGAGGGTAAAAATATCCTCACTCAATCGGTTAACCATATTCAGCAACTGTCAGAGTCGGTGAAACAAGCCGTAGCGGTTATCGAAAAACTCTCAGTGAATTCCGCCAATATCGCCTCCGTATTGGATGTTATCCGCTCGATTGCAGAGCAAACTAACCTACTCGCCCTCAACGCCGCCATTGAGGCGGCCCGTGCGGGTGAGCAAGGACGGGGCTTTGCGGTGGTTGCCGATGAGGTGCGGACACTGGCGAGCCGCACCGAAACCTCGACCCAAGATATTCAGCGTATGATTGAAGAGTTACAACGGGGCGTGAATGATGCGGTTAAGAGCATTGAATCGGGCGCCAGCCTCACGAACTCGACCGTGACCCTCGCCAGTCAGACACAGGATGCTTTAGATGAGATCCTGAACTCCACCTCTAAGGTCAGTGAGATGTCGACACAAACCGCCACGGCCACCGAAGAGCAAACCCATGTAACCGAAGAAATCAATCGTAACTTGACCGAGTTGTCTGACAAGACCCGCTACTGCAATACCGTTATCCAAGAGACTCAGCAAATCGTCGTCAACACTCAAACCATTTGCAGCAATCTGCAAAAAGAAGTGTCACGCTTTAAAGTCGCTTAAGGAGAGTAACGCGCCCAGATGTCCCTAACTTAGCGTTACTCAAAGACAGATAAAAAAGACTCTTTTTTATCTGTTAGAGGATACGTTGTCGCGTTAAGGTTTGCTGCCGTATTTGCCGGCCGTGCCAGTAATGCCAGCCAAAGCCGCCACAGAGTAATAGCCCTAAAAAGGTGTGTAATAAACTCGCGGCCAACTGCGCCGATTCTGAGCTTAAGTAATACAAGCCAACGCCCGTTAACGCTAATGCCAACAGACTGAGTGATATCACTAATCCACTCTTATGGTTAAGTTTTTTACGCCAGCCTGCACGGATATGGCTATGCCACAGTGCGCCGAGCAACATGAGCATCAGCCAGCCTAGCAGCACATGCATCACAACTGCGGGTAAGCGCAGATCCCCACTCAGGCCAAAATCCACATCCCACTGCAACTTAAACTCCATCACCCAAGGCAGCATAAATACGCCCGTAAGGCCTGTTACTGTGATGGCAAGGATGATCAACCAGAAAAACCAATTGGGATAACCACTTAATTTTTTCATTTTTATTTATATCGTCAAAAATACTCAAGAGTGATGAAAGCGTTATCGACAAATCTTAGGGTGCGAAGTTGACTAAATCGCCACCCAACTGCTGAATTTTTGCGGCGGCAGTGGCATCGTCAAGGTAACCCGCTACCTTGGTTAACGCATCGGCGCGCCAGGCAAACGGTGCGCGCACACTCACAACCCTTTCTTGGTCGCTGGCACACTGTTGCTCGTCTAAATTGCCCGTTGGTAACAATAATGCGGGGTAATCATGGCTTAAATGCTGGGAAACCCGCGAGCTGGCAAGGGCGGTATTACTGACGTTGATCTTTTGACTCAATCCGTTCGGACCACGGCACAGCACATTTAATGAAGCGCTACCAAACACTTTTAAATCGCCACCCGCATTCACCCAGCCACCGCACACGCCAGCCCGTCGCAATTCAGTGACCGCCATATCGACCGCATAACCTTTAGCTATGCCATCTAAGGTCAAAATCAGTGGGCGAGCCAATCTGGCTTTATCCGCTTGGATTTCAATATCTCGCCAATCTCCCTGCAACAGCAGCGGCATCCCGAGATAAGCAGGTAAGGCGCCGCGGGACATCATCTCGCCACCCACTGTGCAGTTGAAAAGGTTGTCACTGGCCCGGCCAAACCACTTGGCAAGCTTCAACACCCTCAGGCTATCAGAACTTAAGGATATCCACTGCCCCGGCTGGCGATTCAGTAGATTAAGCTCACTATCCTGCTGGTGAAAACTGAGTAAGCGACCAATATGGGCCACACGCGAAAAAGCCGCTGTTATAGCGGCTTGAAGGGCTGACTCATCCAGTGAAGGATGAGCATTGTGCTCGACAACGGACTCAGCGGCAATTTCGACTAAGGTGCCGAGTAAGGGTTTGGCTCTACGTATCACTATGCGACTGACTGCGACAAAAAGAGTTGATGGATAACAAGTAACCGTTTTACGCCATCGAGTAAATTACGGCAACTTAATGTGGCACCGCTAATATTGCTGACATCTTCATCGAGTTTAAAGGGATCTTTGAGGGTTTTACCGTGGAACTGATCGCGCCAACTCGCTTCACGCACTTGGCCGCCGTGGGTTTCACGATAACTGAGCACCTCTAACCCAAGCACTTCGCCCTGCGGACTAATGCCGATAGCGTAGGTAATATACTCATGTTTACCGACAACATCATCCACCACAAACCAACCGAGAAACTGACCGTCCTTTTCAACTTTCCAGATAGGTTGCTGATCTTGGCGTTGGCGAACGCCCGATAAATCTTTGATCTGATCTTTCGCATCGGAGCTCAGTAAGGTTGGACGCTCACTAAATACCGCTGCCTTATCAAAAATCAACGCCTGCGCTTGGGCCACGGTTAAATAATCCGCAGAAAATGCAGGGGCGGCCACGACGACCATTGGCATAAACCACAAGCTATTCAGATATGTATGCGCCATTTAAATACCTAGTGTTAAAGCAAAAGCTTGATTCACCGCAGGCAGAGCCACGCTGCTCTGCCTATGAGTAAAATACAAATTAGAAGTTAAATGCCACTTTTAATCTGACTTCTTGTTCTGTTTTTTCAATCAGATGCAGACTGGTGTCCTTTTGACCTTCGTACTGCTCACCGCCACCACTTAACTGGGGCAACCAAGTGAGAGTCGCCCACCAATCGGCGCTACCGTAATGCAATGAAGGGCCGGCGAAGAATGACCAACGCTCTTGACCAATCTCAGTCTCAAATTCGGTTTCGAATAACACTTCGGCACTGATAAACCAGTTAGGCGCGAAACGGTAGCTCAGGCCAGTGCCCATTTTCAGCTCCAGTTCCATCTCAGGGTCGGTTGACCAGTCAAAGTCTTCAGGCAAATTGGCAATTGGCGCACGGTCGGCATAGGTCGATTCCATGCCAAGGTTGCCAACCCAAATTAACTCACCTTCGAGCATGTACTTTTGAGTCTGTAAGCCTAAATCGAGTGACAGGGTGTCTTTGTCTTGACCAGAGTGCACATCAATCCAGTCATAGTCTAAAGAGGCGGTCATAGACAGACCAATATCATCCTTGGCAGGGCTTAAAAACATGTAGCTTAAGCCGACTTCAGCGCCAGAGGTGGCAAAACCAATGTTTTTCTCTTTCGGCAGGTAACCATCGATGATTAAGCCGCTAGTATCTAAAGACATAAACTTAGCCGAACCCGATACCGCAAACTTATCGGTCACACCGTATTCCAGCTCAGTTTCGTAATTAATGCCACGGTAAGTGCCTTGGCCTTTGTCGTTACGCAACGTCACTTTTTGATAGAGTTCAATGGCTTCTTTAGGCATAGCCTCAGCGCCTTTGACATAACCAAATAAATCTTCACCCGCAGTGGCAGTGTGGCAGATACCGAGTGTTAGCACAGAGGCAGCGACGACACTCAGGCGATGACGAGAAGATGTGCGCATTTAAACAAAGCTCCAAAGAGTTATTAACATAATTTGGAGGCGATTCTAGTAGAGCAACAAAAACAACGCAAATCATTATCATTAGTGTTTTATCAGA